>CAYOFN010000043.1:0-2554 GCA_964403535.1 Candidatus Woesearchaeota archaeon | reverse complement strand
GAGCTATGGCTCATCAAGCAGAAGCTGAGAGAGACAGAAGAGCAAGAGTTATAAATGCAGAAGCAGAAAAACAAGCTGCCCAAAAATTAAGAGAAGCAGGAGATATTATCTCTAAATCCCCCTCTGCAATGAAATTAAGATTTTATCAGACTTTAAATGACATAGCTGAAGAAAAAAACTCAACTATTGTTCTGCCATTTCCAGAAGAAATTATAGACATACTAACAAAGAATTCTAAGAAGAAGAAAGAGTAAACAATTCTCACAATATTTCCATCTTAATCAATCTCAATAAAAAAGATGCCATTAGATTTAAAAGCTAATAAATATTTTAAGAATAATGCTTAAAGGAGTAATGGGATTAATTGAGAAAGATAGAAAATTCCTGTTTGGAATAGAAGCAAAAGAAGTGCCTTACAAAGGTAAATGGAGACTCTTGGGTGGAAAGCTTGATGGTGATGAAAATGCTGAGGAAGCAATGATTCGTGAAAGTATGGAAGAAGCAGGAGTTAAAATTAAGGTGCTTGGCTTTTTAGGAGAAATGAAATGTAAAGGAGATAAGGGAGAGATAATTGTTGAGATGTGCTATTCAAAATGGATTTCTGGAGAATTAAAACCTGCTGCTCGAGAAATAGATATTCTCAAATGGTTTAGTCTTGAAGAAGCAAAAAAACTTGAAACAGATATAGTCAGTGCAAAAGCTTTAGAATTATTTGAGAAAAAACTATTCTAAAAACTCACTTCCTAATCTCTCATTAATCTCACCAACTAAATTTTTCTGCATCTCCTCTCTCACTACCTCTATGCCTTTTTCTTTATGCCCAAGAAGCCACCCTAACTTAATTAATCCTGTTTCAGGGAGCATATCTTTAAGATAAACAACTCCTGATTTTAAGATTTCTCTTCCAGGACTATAAACCAAAGGATTTAATCTTCCATAAATTGTCTGACAAGCACCGCAAACAACAATGCCTCTTTCACATAAGCTTTTCAATTCAAAATTCCAGTCTAATTTTCCTTCAGTACAAACATGTCCTAAACCAGACATCTCAATTATAATCCCCTTATATCCTTTCTTAGAATAATACTCTAAAATATCAGGACTCTGCCCAGGATAAAACTTAAGCAAAGCAACTTTATCACTAAAAACAGCATCTACTTTCACCTTATTCTTATTCCGTTTACTGCACTCCACAATTTTCTCAATTTTTCCATCTTGCCAAATCTTAGCAAGAGGTTTGCAATTTACTGGTCTAAAAGTATCTCTTCTTGAAGTATGCATTTTTCTGACTTTACTTCCTCTTAAAGCAAAACAATAATCATCATTTAAAGAAGCATGTCCTACAAGCATTACCTCTGCAATATCTGAAAGAGCAGCATGAGCAGCACAAACTAAATTTAATCTTGCGTCACTGCTTCCTCTGTCAACACTTCTCTGAGAATAAGTCAAAACAACAGGTTTATTCACTTTTCCAAGCATAAAAGACAGAGCAGCAGAAGTATAGTGCAAAAAATCAGTTCCATGAGTAATAATAACTCCCTGTACATGGGGGTCATTTAAACTCTTAGCAACAATCTTTGCAATTTTAATCCAATCCAGAGAGTTCATAGACTCACTTGCTTTCATAAAAGGATTTATAATCCTTACATCAGCTATCTCCCTTATCTCAGGATAAAAACTTAAAAATTTTGAAGGAGAAGTGAGCCACTTAACCCCTCCTGTTTTAGAGTCAAGAGAAGCAGAAATTGTGCCTCCAGTAATAATTAAATCAACTCTAGGCTTTCCTTTCATTTTAATTTTCTCTTCATCTTCAGATTCTTTAGCTTTTTTTACAAGCTGAATATACTCAGCATCTCTATTTTTAATCCCAATATTATAACCTGAACCTAATTTTAATAAAACAACTCCAGGCTCATGACTTTTTAATAAAATTCCTTTTTCTACACCTGACTTTGTCTTGACTATAACCTCATCTCCAGTTTCAGGCAGTTTAACAATCGTTTTCTTCTTTCCCATAAAAACAAGAAATAAGCAGAATATAAAAAGGTTATTAGTTTCTTTCTTCCGAAGTTCTTTCTTTTTAAAAGAAAGAAGCTCATATAAAAAGTTTATTAAACCTTTTCTTCCTAAAACAATTATGGTAAATTCAAAAGTAGGTTTAGAGGTGCATGGTTATCTTACAACTAAAGAAAAACTATTCTGCAGATGTAAAAATCTTCATAACAAAAAACATACAACTCCAAATACATTTATCTGCCCAGTTTGCACAGGACAACCTGGAAGCAAGCCAATGCTTCCAAATGAACAAGCAATTAAAAAAATAATACAAGTAAGTCTAATGCTTGGCTGTAAAATTAATTCAAAATTAATATGGCAAAGAAAGCACTATAACTGGCCAGATTTGCCAAAAGGATATCAAAATACACTATCAGGTCCTCACGCAATACCTGTAGGAGTAAACGGAAAGTTTCTTGGAATAAGAATAAGAGAGTGTCATCTTGAAGAAGACCCTGCAGCATGGAATCCTGAAAAAGGTACAATAGATTATAATCGA
>CAYOFN010000042.1:0-2651 GCA_964403535.1 Candidatus Woesearchaeota archaeon | reverse complement strand
CTTCTCCTTTGTAAAACTCACCTGTTAAGTCGAGTTGCATTATTCCTTCTTCGAATTTTTTCCCAAGAAGCTCTTTATCACAGATAGAAACAATTTCTCTGTAAGATTTGTGTATTTTTACTAACATCTTAATTAACTAGAAATTTAATAAAAAAATAAAAAATAAACTTTATTTTAATTTTGCAGCTTGGTCTTTTGAGAGTATTTTGCACATTCTTGTTCCGCACTTTACACAGGTTCCTTTTGCCATGTAAGCACCTTTCTTTGTCTGTTCAATCTTTACATCTTTCATCTCTCTTGTGTCTTTACACCTCATACACCTTCCATCTACCATTTTGCCTCCTTGATTTTATTTAACTTATGATGTTTTTTTGACTTTTAAATCTATGTTTTTATATTTTTGAACGTACGCTATGCTTTGCTCCGCATGCTAGACAGTGTAAAAATAAAAGCCTTTCTTGTTTGATTAGTTCTGTATCTGGTTTTCCGCATTCTTTGCATATCACAAACTCATTTACATATCTTTTTATTTTTTCATTAATACTAGATGATTGGACTTTTCTTGTTAGAACTAATCTTTCTCCTTCTGCTTTACCTGGAGCAGCAAGTTCTTTTTCCATGAATTTTTCTACATGAGTAGGAGAACGTCTTAAGTAATCGCAGATATGCTTGAAATTAGTTATAATTGTTTTGTTTCCCTGAACATGCCCTTCTACAACTGGAATTTCAAATCTTTCTCTCTTGCTTTCAATTGGTTTAATTTGTTCATATGCTTTGTCTAGCATTTGTTCATAATTTTCCATAAAACTTAGAGATAAATGAGGTTTTTAAGCTTTGAGGAGTGAGTTTATCCTAAGTATCTCACTATTCCTGGGCGAGGTTCGTAAACTATTCCCTCTTCAAGAAGTCTTTGAAGTTCTTTGTTTATTGTTTCAGGAGTATTCTTAATTTCCATAATGAGCTTTTCAGTGTCTATTCCCCCATCATTTTCTGCTTTTTTTATCATCTCTATTATTTGTTCTTTTACTTCTTTTGTTTTTGATGATGATTCATTTGTTGGTTTTGGAGTCTGTGTTTTTTCTAATTCAAGTTTTCTTACAAGGAGGTATCTTGGATCTATTTTTTGTATTATCTCAGGAAGAACATAGAGTTCTTCATTGTAGACTCTGAGAAGCCCGATAATGAGAATAGTGTCTCCTTGGTTCATTTCAAGAACTTTTTTTACATCATCTCCAAACATTTTTGCTCTAATTTGTCCAGAAGCATCATCAAGAGTTAGAGAGCCGAATTTTTTCTCTCCTTCTGAAACGAATTTTTCAATTATATTTGATACTACATTTACTCGCTTTATTTTTCTGTCTTCTAATTCAAGGAAATTAAAGCGAGAAGATTCATCTATTGTTTCGAGTATAGGCTTTCCTCTAAGAATATCTCCTATTCTTAGTTTATATGCTATCTCGCGTTTTCTTAGTTCAGGGCTCATTTTAAATTGTGTCTTTGTTTTAGTTTTTTAATCTTACTCATAATCGCCTCTTCTATGTTGATATTGTAATTATTTGCAAGTTTAGATATTAATAAGATTGCATCTGCTATTTCTTCTTTTAAGTTTTCAATATCTGTTTCTTGCCTTTTTAATTTTGGATTGTTTATTTGTCTTGATATTTCTCCAATTTCTTCAATAATATGGAGAAGAGTGGTTTCATTAGTATGGGATGCATTAGTTTTTTCATCAATCATATTTATTATCTTTTCAGCTTCTTCTTGCAGTTCTTGTATTTCCATTTTATATCCTTTGAATAAATCCTTTTCTTGGTTTGAAGATATCCCCAGAGCTTATTAATTTTTGTATTCCTTCTTCAATTTCTTCTTTTTTGAGTTTTCCTTCTAATTCTTTTTCAATTTCCTCTATTGGAATGAATTTGCCAAGCTTTTCCTCTAACTTGGTAAGAGATTCTCTTAATGTGATTATTTTGCTTCTTTGTGAAGTCGAGACTCCTGTAGCAATTCTATCTATATCAAAAGATTTTGTTTCTTCATCAAATCCTACTTGCATGAGATAATTTTTTATAATGTCTATAGCTACTTTTGAATCTTGTTTTGTTACTTTTTTGCTTAATCTTGATTTTGCATGAGCTTCTGCAAGCCTTACCAGAGATTCCAGCTGGCGAGCTGAGATTGGGATTGGCCTGATAACTGATTCTGAAGATACTGGTGCATTTCTAAGTTTTACATAGAAATTTTTTATTTCATTTACTGCTTCAGTTGTAAGAACAGGTGACACTTTTCTTTTTGCAAATGCAATGTATTTTTTGAAAAGTGCAGGAGTAATTGATGTTTTTTTGTTTTCTTTTCTATGTTCTGAGAGTACATGAGTGGCTATGGCTTCATCTTTTACTTTGTCTGGCATATCTCTTAAAATAAATATAACATCAAACCTGTTTATGAGTGTTGGGGGCATGTCTATTTGTTGTGCAATTGGTTGAAATGGATCAAACCTTCCTAGTTTTGGATTTCCAGAAGCAAGTACTGAGGTTTCTGCTCTTAGAGTAGCCTGGACATTTGCTTTTGAGATTGTCACAGTTTGTTGTTCCATTGCTTCATGCATTGCACTTCTGTCCTGAGGCTCCATTTTATCAATTTCATCTATGCAT
>CAYOFN010000041.1:0-3181 GCA_964403535.1 Candidatus Woesearchaeota archaeon | reverse complement strand
ATTTACTACCTTATTAAAAACAAGAACAATAGGTATTTAAAGCTTGCTATGCTAAAAAATCATCAAGATCATCTTAATTCCCCTTCAGAAACCCTCAAAATATTTGTTTGGGTTGTTTCTGGTGTGCTTTTTTAGCTCTTTTAGCCAAACATAAGCAGATTTCTGATTTTGCGAAGTCCCACCATAATAACTCTAAGTTATAATATCATAACTAATTCATTTCACAGAATAACCAAAATAGTTATTACATAAAATAAAATCACATATTATCAAGCTATTTTTTCTTAGGAAACATAACCTCTTTCTCTGCCTTGACACTATATTCTTTATCAATTTCTTCAAATCTTTGTTTTAATTTTTTAATGATTGTCAGCTTTTGCTTTTCAATTTGTTGAACCGGAAGTAAACCTAATTGTTTCAATCCTTTATTTATTTGGTCCTGGAGTTTTGGTATTAATTTTTCAAATAAAGGATGAATCTCTTCAGCCCCATGAATATGAAAAACATCATAAGAAATTGACTTTGAAATATTAGAAGGATAAGCAGAGTCTCGCTTACGAGTAGTATGATCTGCTTTTAGAACTTTTTTATCTCTTAAAAGCCCCTTGCAAATAATCTGATATTTAATTCTATTGAGTAATATAACATTCATAGCTATTTCATTGATTATTATTCTTGAAGAATATGTTAAACTCATCCCTAAATTCTCCATGTCTAATTCTAATCCTTGAACAATCTCATTATAAAGATCATCCTCTGCCTTTTTCATTTTTTCATTATAGAAGTCCTCATCAGTTGGTTCTTCATTATAAACAACCTTGTAATCTGAAGGATTAAACACTCTATCCAAATTTCCTGATTGTATATACTTCACTTTTTTCATTGGTTCTTGTGTTTTTTGGGACATTTTTTTCACCTGGAAAATTTAAACTCTCTCTGATTTTATGTTTTCTTTAATGCAATTTTAAAAATTTACATATTTTGTAATTTTGATAAATCTTCATATAATTCCAACAGCCTTGTTAACTGAACTATATCTGTTATCTTGTCAACTTTCAAATTTAGTTTTTCAAAGTTTAATAACACAAATTCAAAATCTTTCTGAAATTGTTGACATTTCTGAATAAGCCTATGCTTGAAAACTCTTTTATGATTAACATTGAGCTTATCAAAATTTTCTATATTTTGTTTATCTGTTGGAGTTAGCATTTCTACCTCCACCTTCCAAATTTTTTTAAAAGTTTAATAGATGCTGTTATGTTTCCTTTTTTAACTTCCTTAAAAGGATCTTTTTCTCTATTTCTCTTAATCATGTTAACTTCTTTCCTAAATCCTGAATCTTCTTTTAACCATCTATAAAAACTTGATTTCCCAAGATTAGCCTTTCCACAAGATTCCCTTACTGAATAATAAAACTCCTTATCTCCATAAATTTTAAGAAATGCTTTCTGCTTTTTGTTTTTCAGTCTTTTCTGCATTTTCAATTCCCTTTCCTACATTTTTTTATCTAATTTTCTAATTGTTTTAGTTAGTTTATCAACCCCCTCTCTAAGTTGATTAACAGTTTGTACATGAACTTCTGTTAGTTTATCAACTCCAGTTCCGAGTTTCCTAACACTTTTTACATGGGCATCTAAATGTACAGCATAACTATCTAGATTTTGGGCATTCATAGTTACAGCCTTCATCATAATCTGAGGAGTATAATTTTCTGTTGCTTTCAAACCATTAAAAAAATTTTGAACTTTTGTATTGTCATCAACAGCTGTTTTAGGATGAACTGTTTCAGCCTCGGAAAGATTATAAGAATTATCTATCACAAACCAAAGCCCATCTTCAGAATAAATCTGTAATTTCTTCTCATCTCTCTTATATTGTTTAGCAAGAGCATTTTTAACAAGAGCGTAATGTTGCCTGGAAACCTTAAATCTATACTTCTTGTTTATCTTGAAATTAGCTCCAAGGGTTGATTCTAAGCCCTTCACAAGCTCAAATAAATCATAGATAGCATATTGTCTAGCATCTTTAGCAGTCTTAGTCAAATAGCTTGATTTTTCAAAAATTATTATTGATTTGTTTGTTAGCCATATCTTTTTACCTTTTAGTATAATTTCTTGACCACCACCAATCAAATGTATTAATCTCTTAAATTTAATATTTCTCTTTTCTAGGATCTCATCTCTTTTATCCCAATTTTTTAGTTTAGGAATTTTTAATTTAAACTGAAAAGCATGACCTCTAACAAAATCAGGTTTGATATTAACAGGTTGATACTTAGCTAATCGGGTTGTTTCTTTTACCTTTTTTTCATCAAATTCTCCACAAATTTCCCAAACCCCATAACCAATTTTTTTAATGCATCCAGCACGTTTTAGCGACGATAAATAATAATTAAGTTTTTGTTTTGAGATATTAAAATTCCTGCATGTTTCAGAAGGCCTGATCCCTTGTTTTATCTGATTATATACAGTTAAGTAAAAGTTTTTACTTCTTGATTGTTTTTTTACTTGTTTTACTTCTTCCATTTTTTATTTCCTCCGATAACTCTCTTAAAATCATGATCTCTTTGTCTGTAGGAGGATTAGCTATTTTTCTTCTAATCAATTCAGACACAGAGATCTCCATATCAACAGCTTCAGACTGAAGCCTATTCAGAGTAACTGTATCTATTGTCAGATGGATCTGTGAGTTCATACCAGCCATTTTCTTTTAGTCTTTCATTTATTTCCTGGAGCTTTTCAATAATCTGATCAGGATCAATCTCTTGCTGAATTTCCATTTGAATCCTCCTCTTTTATTTTATCAAGAGTTTCACAAATCAAACTTCTCACAAGAGCACTTATAGAAAGATGTTTCTTTTTAGCAAGCTCTTCTAACCTCTTCCATTCAGTATCCTTAAGTAAGGTTTGCACTCTCATACTAAAACCTAGTCTTTTTTAGCTCTTATAATTTTGCAGTCTGCAAGATTAATATTTGCAGGTTGTAAGTAGAAAGGTTTAAAAAGATAAGAATACTCAACAATAGTATGGAAGACTCAGAAAGCTTCACAATAAAAAGTAGGATTGCAGGAGAAGGTTCAAGAAATCATAGGCTTAGCATTCCAATAGAAGTAATGGCTGGAATGGGCTGGTCTCATGATGAAGTTGAAATAGAGCCAGATCCTGATAATAACTGCATTATA
>CAYOFN010000040.1:0-3320 GCA_964403535.1 Candidatus Woesearchaeota archaeon | reverse complement strand
AAAGGAGAAGAAAAGTCTGCACCTGAAGTTATGGAAGTAATTAAAAACTCAGCAATGGAAGATGCAACATTTAATATTGTTGGAGAAAAGTCCATAACCTGTGCACTTAAAGCAGGAGTAATCAGCACAGAAGGATTAAAAAGAGTTTTAGGAATTCCTGTTGCTTTAGTTTTACTCTAATCCTCAAAAAAATCATGCTGCAAAGGAAAGTTGGGCAAATAAGTCTGTAACAATAACCTCTGAAGGTTTTCCAACCAGGGAATTATAAGTGGATTCATTCATAGTTCTTCTAATCATTCTTTCTTGCAAAGAGGTTATCCACTCATACACCTCTGAAAAACCAGGATTATGCGTCAAAGGCACCCAAATACCACAAGAAATCTCCATTGCTTTTCTAAGCTCAGTATAAACTGAATCTAATTCCAACGAAGATGAATTAGGCATGCAAACTCTTCTCAAATCTCCATCAGAAAGCAAGTTTAAACTCTCTAAATTAGATCTTATTCTCTCAGCACTGCTAATTCTACGGTTTGTTCTAGACCATTTATTTGTCTGTTCCTTTAGATATTTTTCAAATCTCTCAAGACTCATCTGTTTAGAGCTAATTTGTCCTTTAAATAATTAACTACCTTAAAAAAGACATAATCATCAAACTTAAAAACCCTTTTTGAGTAATCATATTAATGGCATTTAACAGAAGTGGATTTAAAAATAAGAATAAGAAGAATTCTGCACCTCTTAGTGCAAATCCAGAAGCACCAATCAGAGTCAGAACTCCAAGAGGAAAAGAAGTTCTTGGGATAGTTGAACAAAGAGTAGGGGGGAATAGAATGCTTGTAAAATGTTTTGATGGAAAAACAAGAAACTGCAGAATTCCAGGAAGATTAAGAAGAAAGCTCTGGATTAGAGAAGGAGATAAAGTGTTAGTAGAACCAATAGAATTTGAAGAAGATACAAAGGGACAGCTTTTCTTTAAGTATACTCCTGCTCAAATTCAGTTGCTTCAGAAAAAAGGGTTTTTAGAAAAAATAGAAAACGAATTCTAAAAATGGAAGAGATTTATATAAGATCAATAAGAAAGATTCTTGCAAATAAGAAAAGACTTGAAAAAGAACTGAATATATCTATAAAAAACAGAGGAAGACTCTTGCTAATAGAATCAAAAGACCCTCTTAATGCATATCTTGCCTGCCAAATTATCGAAGCTTTAAATCTTGGATTTAAAATAGAAGAGGCTCTTCTGCTAAAAAATGAAGAGTATCAATTTGAAAAAATACCTATAAAAGATGTAACAAAAAGAAAGACTCTCTCACAAGTAAGAGCAAGAATAATTGGAAAACAAGGCAAAACTCTTGAATTACTGCAAACACTTAGCAACTGCTTTATTGTTCTTCATGATAATATTGTAGGGCTAATTGGGAAATGTGAAGAAATAGAAACCTCAATTCAAGCAGTAAAAAACTTAATACGCGGAAGTCGGCAGGGTAATGTTTATGGATATCTTGAAAAACAAAGAAAAACCATAAAAACAAGTTTCTAACCCTCCTGTACAAAAGTTTTTAAAACAATCGTTTCTTAACAATATCATGTCCTCGTAGCTCAGCAGGTAGAGCATACGGCTGTTAACCGTAGGGTCGGAGGTTCGAGTCCTCCCGAGGACGTTTTATAATAACATTTTTATATCCCTTTTTCTTCTCTAATCAATGGAACTAGACAAAGCAATAGAAGAAAGGCACTCAGTCAGGCTTTTCAAATCTAAAAAAATATCTTATGAAAAGATTATAGAAGCAGTAGACGCAGCACTTAAAGCTCCAAAAGCAGGAAACATTCCTTCTGTAAAATTCATTATTGTCTCTGATAAAGAAAAAATATTCAAACTAGCAGGAGCATCTCAACAAAAGTTTATCTCTCAAGCCCAGTTTGTAGTTGCAATCTGCTCAGACTTAAAACAGCTTACTCGTTCCTATGAAGAACGAGGACTTGTATATGCAAGACAGCAAGCAGGAGCAGCTGCAGAAAATTTCCTTTTAAAAATAACTGAGCTCGGACTTGCATCTTGTTGGGTTGGTGCATTTAGTGAAGAGACAGTTAAGCGTATTCTTGAAATTCACTCTGATGAAGAAATTCAACCAGAAGTTCTACTTCCAGTAGGATATGAATTCAGAAAAACAAAAAAAAGAAAAAACCCAAATCCAGATACAAACATCTACTTTAACAAATATAAAAACAAATACCTAACTCCTCTTGCAGGACCAAAAGAAGAAGTGTTTTCAAGAGAACAAAAAGAAAAATAAGTTTCTATCTACTCCCTAAGAGTACCTGAGGGTCATATTCTGAAAAAGCACCTGTTAAAATATTAAATTTATCATAAGGAGGTTCATGCTGACGAAAAGTAGGAAAAGGTTCTGAATGTATTTTCTCTCCTGCATGAATAATTCTTATTCTATCTGCAATACATTGACAATATTTCTTACCACTATTGGGAATGCGTTCACACATTGATTGCATTTCCTCCAGCTCTCTTCTCAAAACATCTAAAGAAACTCTAATTTGATGCCCTCTTCTATTAACTAAACCTACTTCAAAAGTTCTATCTTCTCTTGCATCAAAAACCCAATCAATTACTTTATACCCTCTCAAATCAACATAATCTGGAAGCCTCATGAACTTAAGTAAGATAAATCCTTTAAAAATATTTCTAAAAATAAAAAGTAGGGCAGGATTTCTCCTGCCCAGAATCAAATGACTAAGGGAAAATTAACCCAATACCTCAATTCCTAATTCTGAAAAATCGTGCCTAGCTGGTGAGTATTCAGCTTCTCTCTGCTTGCCTAGGATATACGGACTCTTTACACCAGTTATTATTGTAATAACTCTTACTTTAGAGGCAAATTCTTTATTAATTCTTGCTCCAATAATAACCTGTGAATCAGGACTTAAATTCTCTGTAACAAGAGAACCAATCTGACTAAATTCCTCTAGTTTCATATCAGGACCACAAGTTATGTGAATTAAAGCTCCGTCAGCTCCTTTATAGTCTACATCAAGCAAAGGGTGAGTTAAAGCTTGTCTTACTGCTTCGTTTACTCTATCACTAGAATCACTTTCTCCAATTCCAATTACAGCAACTTCTCCTTTCTTCATAATAGAAGAAACATCTGCGTAGTCTAGGTTAATCAAACTTGGAAGTGTAATTGTCTCAACAATTCCTTTTATCATAGTGCTAATAAGTTCATTAGCAACAGCAAAAGCTTGTTGAATAGGCAATTGTCCAGCTATATCCACAAGTCTATTGTTATCTATTACAATAACAGTATCAA
>CAYOFN010000039.1:0-3463 GCA_964403535.1 Candidatus Woesearchaeota archaeon | reverse complement strand
CTCCCCGCGCTTTTTTAAGTATAGAAATATTTAAGTATATTATACACTTTTTTTTTGTTATGTCTAGAGAGTTAGGTATTATTTTTAATCTTCCTAATAAGTCTGTTCTTGAAAGAGTTCTAGCTTGTGAGGGTAAGAGAGATACTTTAAGCATTTCTCCAAATTTTGCATACTCGGCAAGATTATCAGGATTTGATGGATCTGAAGTTTCTTTAGCGCTTGTTGCGCAACCAAGAAGAGACAAGAATCAGAGACCAAGAGGGAGAAGATATGTTATTGGATTTTTAGGAGGTGTTAGACTAAAAATTTGTGTTGGGCAGAGAGTTGGTTTTAGAGTAAACTCATCTATGCTTGCTCGTGAGAGAAGATATTTTAGAGATAATCCTCTTTATCCAGGGTATTCTCTTTATTTAATTAGTCCAGTTATTTCAGAGAAAGAGTTTTGTGAGAGAGAAAGAGTTTTACCTTCTTACTCTCAGTTTTGTAGAGTGCCTATATTTTCTCAGAAAAATAAAAGTAGTGGTTAACTTTCTTTGTTTATTCTTTACCTACTACATAAAAAGATTTATAAACTGTATTGTAGTGGTTAACTTATGGAACATGTTGCTATACTTAAAAAAAAGTGGGGGTTAATCTCAAAAATCCTTAGTGGTGAAAAGAAAATTGAGTCAAGATGGTATGTATCTAGGTATCTTCCGTGGGATAGAATTAAAAAAGGTGAGAGGATTTATTTTAAAAATTCAGGAGAACCTGTTTCAGTTAGAGCAAAGGTTGATAGAGTAGTTCAATTTTCAAATCTTACTTTAGAGGAGGTTAGAAAAATTTTAAGAGAGTATGGTGGGAAAATAGGAATTAGTGTGAATGAGAGAGATAAATTTTATGAATTATTTAAGAATAAAAAATACTGCATACTTGTATTTTTAAAAAATCCTGAGAAAATAAAACCTTTTGAGATTAGTAAAAAAGGGTTTGGAGTAATGTCCGCATGGTTAAGTGTTAAGAATATAAATCAATTGAAACTCTAAATAAGATGGTATTTATAATAAAGAAGAAAATTAAAGGAAGAGAGTATTATTATTTAAGAGAGAGTAGGAGAGAGGGAAGCAAGGTTAGAGCGATAACTCTTGGTTATTTAGGAAAGACGCGGAAAGAAGCTGAAGAAAAAGCAAAAGAATTTAAATCAAATATGAAAGAGAGTAATATGAAAGAAGAAAAGAAAGAAATTAAAAAACCAGAAGAAGATACAAAGCAGACAGAGAGAAAACTAATTACAATAGATGAGCTTTCTGTATTTTGCAAGAGAAAAGGTTTTGTTTTTCGTTCAAGTGATATTTATGGAGGATTTGCAGGATTTTGGGATTTTGGACCTCTTGGTGTGGAGTTATTTAATAATATAAAACAAAATTGGTGGGATTTTTTTGTAAAACAAAAAGAAAATATGGTTGGAATAAATGCAAGTATTATCTCTCATCCAAGAACATGGAAAGCATCAGGACATTTAGATAGTTTTTCTGATATTGCAGTTATATGCAAAAAATGCAAAAAAGCAACTAAAATTGACAAATCAGAATTAGGAAAAGTTAAGTGTGATTGTGGAGGTGAGTTTTTAGAGCAAGGAGAGTTTAATTTAATGTTTAAGACAAAAGTCGGTGCATTGGATGCTCAGGATGCTTATCTTAGAGGAGAGACTGCTCAGGGAATGTTTATGGATTTTAAGTTAGTAGCAGAGAGCTCAAGGATGAAACTGCCTTTTGGAATTGCGCAAATTGGAAAATGCTTTAGAAATGAGATTGCTCCAAGGGATTTTTTGTTTAGGAGCAGAGAGTTTCATATTGGGGAGTTTGAATTTTTTATTCATCCTGATGAAACAAAATGCGAATTGCTTGATAAAGAGCATTTAAACTTAAGATTAAGATTGCTTGATGCTGAAACTCAGGAGTCTGGAAAAGAAGGATTAAGAGAGATTACAATTAGTGAGATGCTAAAAGAAAAGAGAGTAGGTGAGTGGCATGCTTACTGGCTGGCTGAACAATTAATGTGGTTTTATTTTTTAGGGCTACGCGAAGATAAAATAAAAATAAGAGAACATAAGAAAACAGAACTCTCGCATTATTCTTCAGCAACTTTTGATATTGATTATGAGTATGTTTTTGGAAGCTTGGAAGTTGCAGGAAATGCAAATAGGGGGCAGTATGATTTAAACCAACATATTAAAGAGAGTGGAGAGAAACTTGAAATTTTTGATGAGAAAACAAGTAAGAGCGTAGTTCCAAGAGTTATTGAACCAACTTTTGGTATTGAAAGGGTTTTTCTTGCAGTCCTCACCCAGGCATATGAATTTGATGAGAAAAGGCAAAATATTGTTTTAAGATTGCCTGCAAGTCTTGCTCCTATTAAAGCTGCGATTTTTCCTATTGTTAAGACAGATGAAAAAATTGTGAAAATGGCGAGAGAGTGTTATGATGAACTGAAAAAAGAATTTTATGTTAAGTATGATTCAAGTGGAAGTGTTGGGAGAAGATACTCTAGAAATGATGAGCAGGGAACTCCATTTTGCATAACATTTGATGAAGCAAGCTTGAAAGCAAAAGACTGCACAATCAGGAATAGAGATACAACTAAGCAGATAAGAGTTAAAATTTTTGAATTAAAAGATGTTTTGCGAAAATTAATTGCAGGAGAGATTAAGTTTGAGAAAGCTGGGAAAATAGTTGAAACCAGGGTAAAATAATATTTATATCCTCTTGGAAGTTATTTCTTTTATGACCCTTGTTGCAGGTTATGATTTAAAACAAGGAGAGAGAGTTAATTTGGAACTTGTTCCTGTTGAAAAATGTCCTTTTGTTTGTTGGAAATTATGTTATAAGGGGTATTGCAAGTTTGAAAATTAGAGATTCTGAAGGAAGACTTGTTGGAGATTTATTAGAGGGGTAAAAATAAATAGAAAAGCAAGATTTTTCTTTTTTCTTAGTAATTATGAATAAATATGCAAAACGAAAGGTTTAAATAGTATTATGAATATCTATTCATAATAAGAACCTTGGTTCTTAGAATCCTATACAAGATTATAGGAATAATTAAATAAGATAAACAGGGGGAAATTAAAATGCCCAATAAAGATGGAACCGGCCCAAGAAGTGGTTCAAGAGGATCAAGAGACGGAAGAGGACAGGGTAAAGGAAGAGCTGGGGGAAAAGGAATAGGAAAAAAGAAAGGTGGGAAAAAAGGAAACTGTTAATGCATTTTCTTTTTAATTAAATAAAACACAGGAGGAAATTAAAATGCCAGGACAAGATAGAACAGGACCTTCAGGACAAGGACCTTTGACCGGAAGAGGACTCGGACCTTGCGGAGCAGGTGGAAGAGGGATTGGATTCAGACGCGGTTTTGGAAGAGGATTTGGAAGGGGCAGAGGCTTTGGTTTGAGAGTTGCTGAACCAGTAGCTCTTACAAAGGAACAGGA
>CAYOFN010000038.1:0-3555 GCA_964403535.1 Candidatus Woesearchaeota archaeon | reverse complement strand
GTCTTTGAGTTCCTTCTCCGCAATCAATAAGAATATTTTCTGTTTTGTATTGCAGAAGCACAGCTGTGTGATTTCTTTTTGCTGTTGGTATTGCCTGACTTGTTCCTAAAAAGGTTATTGGAATCTCCATTTGTTTTGAGTTTTTTTGAATTCTTCTTGTATATATTAAAAAAGGGCAATATTTAAAAATATGTTCTTCTCTAGTTTAATATGTCTCTTGAAAAAAAGATGGTTTTTAGGTATTTAGTCTTAGCTCTGATTTTTATTGGGCTTTTTTATATTTTAATTGAAATTAAAAATCCTTCTTTACTTGGTTTTGCTGTTTTTGATTCTCCAGGTGGTGGGGGGGATTTTGATGAGGGTGTTTATTCAAATACTGGGTGGGATGGAAGTGCTGTTGTTTTGTTAAGTGGAACTTCAGGAGAGTATACTTCAAAGATTTTTGATGCAGGAAATGATGCTGTTTGGAATAGTTTGGATTTTGTTGCAGATGAGCCTGAAGTTGAATTTTTATATGGTGTTGATGGTGGCGGAGATGTTTATTCAAGTTCTGATTCTGGGATTACCTGGATACAGAGAGTAGATAATTATGGAAGAACCACTGCAACTCAAGGAATGTTTAGTGATAGTAATTATTTGTATATTATTGTTGGAAGTTTAAGAGAAGTATGGAGAAGTTCAGATTTAGGAGTTACCTGGGAAATTGTTAATGAGAGTTTTACAAACTCTGATTTAAAAGAAGCTGAGTCTGATGATGAAGAAAGATTATATGTTGTGCAGGGAGATGGATTTGTTTGGAAATCTATTGATTATGGAGTTACTTGGAGCAAGCAAGGAGATTTTGAACCTGAAAATACAAATGATGCTAGAGGAGTTACGTTTATTGGAAGTGATTTATATGTTATTAATGGGAATAAAGATGTTTTTACCTCTTCAGACCAGGCAGCAACCTGGGCAAAAGTAACTGATGATTATGGGGGAGGAGCCCCTGATGATATTTCTTCAGATGGAAGCAGTCTTTATATTTTAAGGGACAAACAAGTTTGGAAATCTGTTGATTCGGGGATTACTTGGAATCAAATAAATTCTTCTGCTTTTTCAGATAATGGAATGAGAATGCAATCTGATTCAAGCGGGGATTTATATGTTTTAGATACTAAAGGAAGATGTTATAAATCTACAGACTTTGGAATTAGTTGGATTCAAGTTGGAGATATGAACTCAGGAGACATTAATCCAAAAGGATTTACTAAGTTCATTGGAGATACTAATTTATCTTTTCAAGTTAGGAATTGTTCTCAGAGTGATTGTTCAGATGGAACCTGGCAGGATGTTGATTTAAATAATCTAAATTTAATTGGGAGATATTTTCAGTATAGAGTTGACTTTTCAAGTCCTGATTCAACCGTAAGCCCGAGTTTAGAGAGTATTTCTTTGGATTATGATTTAGTTAATACTGCGCCTGTTGTCACTCTTCTTTCTCCTCAGGATGGAGAAGCTTATGGATATAATGAATCTCTTTATCTTGGGTTTTCAGTTTCAGATGAAGATGATAATATTGATTCTTGCTGGTATGTGTTGAATTCAGAATCTCCTGTTGATTTGCCTGGATGTGAGAATACTACAATTGATGTTCCTGAAGGAAGTAATACTCTCTTTATCTATGCAAATGATACCCTTAATTTAGAAGAGAGTGACTCTGCAACTTTTTCAGTTGTTGTTGGTGCACCGAGTATTACTCTTCATTCACCAGTTAACTCTTATTTGAATTATTCTGAGATTACTTTTAGATATACTCCTTCAGATTTGGATCTAGAGAGTTGTGAATTATGGGGAAATTTTGATGGAACCTGGAAATTAAATCAGACAGAGAACTCTCCTGTTTCTGGAGCTGAAAACACTTTTTTATTGTCTTTAGATGAAGGAGATTATTTATGGAATGTAAGATGCAATGATTCTATTGGGAATTCTGCTTTTAATGGAAATAAAACTTTTCATCTTGATTGGACTTCTCCTTCTGTAACTCTTTCTGAACCAATTGGAACTAAGACTTCTAGAACAGGAATTCCTCTGGTTTTTTCTGTTATAGATAATTCTCCTGTTTACTGCAGGTATAATGTTGTTTGGGCTACAGGTGGAAGTGTAATCTTAAATACAAGTGTTGCAAATTGTTCTTCAGCAAGATTTAGTGTTGCTACAGACGGAGATTATGTTTTGAATTTATATATTAATGATTCTGTTAATAATAAATATACATTAAGCTCTGGATTTAGTGTTTCTACTTCTCCTCCTCCTGGGGGTGGTGGAAGTTCAGGAAGTAGTAGAGATAGAGTGGAGAGTGTTGTTGTATTTTCTCCAAAAAAAGAGGGAGTTACAATCACTAGTCTAGGAGAGGAGATTATGCGCGCAGGAGAGAGGAGAGTTTTGAGTTTAAGTATTAGAAATACTGGAAATCTAATGCAGAATAATTGTAACTTAAAAGTAAGTGGTGTGAATGCTGAGTGGGTTAGTATTGTAGATGAAGAGAGGGATTTAAATGCAAATGAAAAATCTGATTTTATTTTTAGTGTTGATATTCCTGGAGAAACAGAAAAGGGGGAATATCTATTTGATTTACTTGTTTCTTGCCAGGATTTTGAAAATTCTTCTAAACTGAGAATTTCTGTTATAGACGGAAGTTTTAGTGTTTTATTAAAAGAGATTAAAGACTTGTCTGGAGCTAAAATATCACTTGTTTATGATTTGAAAGAATTATCTGGAGAGAACCAGGAGTTTAATATTTTTATTTCAGGGAGAGATGAGCAGGGATTTGTTATTCTGGATATTAATGAGACAGTTAATTTAGATGCAAATGAAGAAAAGGAGATAGAAAAGGAGTTAACTCTTCCTGCTGATAGTATTGGGTTGTATGATTTTATTGTTAGTGCAAGTTCTAATGGGATTTCTTTAAGTGATAGCCAGAGTATTGTTCTTGGTGGGAGAGGAATTGGAGGATTTGCTGCACTTTTAGACATAAAACCAGAGTATAAGAGGTATTTTTCAATATTTATGATTGTTGTTTTAGCAGGTTTGCTTGGGTTTGTTGTTTATATTCAAATAAAAAAGACTCATAAACATTATTCTGAGAGAAAAGGAATTATCAAGGTAAAGGACTGATTTTCTTTTTATTCTTTTAATTTTTGTCTGACAATAACTTTAAATATTCTTAAACAGTTTTCCTGATATGCTCCTGTAGCTTAATAAGGGAAGTATCCCTTATCAACCCTCTGATATAGAGGAGGTTCGCTACAGAAACATGCTCCTGTAGCTCAGTTGGATAGAGCGACTGCCTTCTAAGCAGTAGGTCAGAGGTTCGAGTCCTCTCAGGGGCGTTTGTTATGGGTGATAAGATGCGCGGGTGGCACAGCGGCTACTGCGGTCGCCTGCAGAATACAACTTTCTTTAGTTGAGAAAGTTCAAGAAAAATACTGCAGATAGCGACTTTTCGAGGGTTCGAGTCCCTCCCCGCGCTTTTTTAAGTATAGAAATATTTAAGTATATTATACACTTTTTTTT
>CAYOFN010000037.1:0-4236 GCA_964403535.1 Candidatus Woesearchaeota archaeon | reverse complement strand
TTAGAAGAATTTTTAGGAACCTCAACAATAACATTGATTTCATCTGGCAAATTATCTCCAGAAGAAATATCTTTATAAAGATTAATCATATATTTAATACTTTTAATTTTGACACTTTTTACAATAAACTGCTTGAGGGTATATTGCTAAACGGGCAGAAGAAATTGGTTTTTCACATTTTTCGCATAAACCATATCCTCCTGTTTTTATCTTTTTTAGCGCTTTATCTATTTTCTCTAATTCCAACTCCAATGTGTTCTCAACAGGCAAAAGATTGCCATATTCTTCTACTTCATTCGCTTCATCTTCCAAGCTGCTGTTATTAAGTCGTGGATATATTGTATCCCAATCTCCTTTTAAATTCTTATCCTTCTTGGCAAAACTTTTCAATTGGCTTTCTATTTTTATCCTATTTTGTTCTAGTCTCTTTTCTATTTTTTTTAATAATATCTCTTTCATATTTTTAAAGGTATTTAGACCTTAATAAATAAATTGCGACCACAACTGAGATTAATAAAAGGAAGATTAATATTCTCATTAAAATCTTTTCTTGAGAAGATTGCGTTTTCGGTAAAGGACGATAAATAACTCCTTCTTTTGGTTTTTCTAAGGTAAAGATTTTTTCTCCTTGAGAAGATTCTTGTTCTGTTGTTTTTTCTTGCTTGTTTTTCATTCTATTTAAAAACTTATTTCTTTCTTTTTCTTCATCTGGAGAAATTTTTTCTAACCCCTTTAAAATCTTTTCTTTTGTTAGGATTCTTTGCTTCTCTTCATTTGCTTTCTCTTCCTCTTTAGCCTCTTGTCTCCTTTTTTCTATTGTGTCTTTCTCTTCTTCCTCTTCTTCTCCACTTTCTTTTGTAACCACTTCTTTGTCTTGATTTTTCAATTCATTTGAAAATTCTTCTGTTTTCCTAGCCTCTTCTTCGGCAATAAGCTTTTCTTTAATCTCAGAAATTATATCTTTTTGCCCCTGCTCTAATTTATCTTTTTTGTCTTTTTCGACAGAAAATGATTCTTGTTTGGTTTCTTTTATATTTGTTTCTCTCTGCATCTCTGCCCCCCGTTCTATTTCTGTTTTTTCTATGCTATCAGATGGCAAATTCACGTTTCTTAATAAATCGTTTATCTCTATTATTGTTGCTTCTAATTTTTCTTTTTCTGCAAAGATTTCTTTATAATTCAATTCTGTTTCTTTTGCTTTTTCTATGTTCTTATTAATGTCTTTTTGTTTTTCCCATCTATTTTTTTCAATAGTTTGCCTTTCTTGTTCCATCTCCCATATTTTCTCTCCTATTTCTTTTTGTTCTTCTATACTTTCTGCTTCTCTCTTTTTTTCTTTAAATACTTTTATCTTTCTTTCAATCTCTGTTTCCTGTATTAAAATATCTTGAAGTTCTCTGTTCATCTCTTTGTTTTTTGTTTCAAGTTCTATTTTCCCAGATATTAAAGGAGCTAATTGAAGATAATATAATTCAATTTCTTTTTTAATTGTTTCTTTTTCTTTTTCTAGTTTTATTTCTTCCTGAAGATTGATTGTTTTTTTCTCTATCTCCTGCAATTTATTTTCTTCTCTAAAAAACTCTTCCAACCCAATATCAATATCTTTAATTTGTTTTTCTATCTTTTCGATATCTCCTAATTGTTTCCATTTTTGTTGTTCAATCTCTTTTATCTTTGCTTCTATGCCCCATCTTTCTTTTTCCACTTTATGTTTTTCAACTGGATTTGTAGTTTCTGCTTCTTTTTGGTCAATTAATTTTTTTCTATTTTCTAACACTACCTCATCCTTTAAAATATCTTTGAGAATACCCTTTAACATATCCTTATTCCCATCAAGGTTGGCTTTCTTTTCTTCTAATGGTAACTTGTCTGCTAAAAGTTTTTTTAATTTTTCTTTTACTTCTATTCTTTCTTTTTTCAATTTTTCTTCTAAACTTTTTCTATCTGCTAGCCTTTTTTTTCTCCCTTCATCTTCTTCAACAGCACGCTTTCTAATACCTTGTATTATCTTTTCGTCTTCTACTTTAGATCTTTCCATCTTTATTCTTTGCTCTTCTATTTCTTTATTTTTTTCTTTTTCTCTCTCCTCCGTAATCTCTTTCTGTTTTTTTGCTATTATCCCCATCTCTTTCTCTTTGGCTTTTGTCTTAACTTCTTCCATCTCTTTACGTTCTTTTTCTAATTCCTTTTCTCTTTTTTCTAATTCCTCTCTCTTCTTTTTCTTTCTTTCTTCTTCTACCCTAGTTCCTTCACCAGCTTTTGCCTTTATCATATTAATAAGCCTTTTTTCTTTCATATTCTTCTTTTTTTCCAAGACTGATTCTTCTTCTTTTTTCAGAAAAGATATATCATCTTCCATTGTCAAAATTATCCCTTGATTAAGGATTTCTGAAATTGATTTTTCTCTTTTATTATCAGAAATAACTTCTTTTTTTTCTTCTCTTATTTTCTCCTCCATAGGTTTAATTTAAATTTTTTAGCTTCTTAAATTTGGTTTAAACCCAGCTTCTTTTGCTGATAAATCAATTCTTCCTGTGTTATCAATTCCTGTTACTTTCACAGGAATAATATCTCCTACTTTTACAAGGTCTGTTACTTTTTCTACCCTGTCCGAAGTAAATTTAGAGATATGAACAAGTCCTTCTTGCCCTGGCAATATTTCCACAAATGCTCCAAAATCCATAATCTTTTTCACTTTACCTTGAAAAATCTCTCCTATTTTAGCTTCTCTTGTAATATCTTCCACCCATTTAACAGCTTTTTCTGCGTCTCCTCCTTCTTTTTTGGTAATAAATACTTCTCCTGAATCTTCAATATCAATATCTACCCCACAAGTATCAATTATCTCATTTATCATTTTGCCTCCAGGACCAATCACACTGCCTATTTTATCAGGATTAATTTTTAATGTATATATTCTTGGAGCAAATTCAGATAATTCTTTTCTTGGTTCAGCCAAAGTTTTATTTGTTTTTTCTAAAATTTCTAATCTGGCTTTTTTTGCTTTTTCTAATATCTCTTTTAACATTTTATCATTAATCCCATCTATTTTCACGTCCATTTGTATAGCTGTAATTCCATCTTTTGTCCCAGCTACTTTGAAATCCATTCCACCATGCCCATCTTCTGCCCCCTGTATATCAGTAAGAAGTTTATATTCTCCATTTTCTCCTTGTATTATTCCTATAGCAATTCCAGCAGCAGGATTTTTTATTGGCACTCCTGCATCCATTAGAGACAGAGAAACACCAGAAACAGATGCCATGCTGCTTGAACCATTGGAACAAAGAATTTCAGATACAGTTAAAATTGTATAAGGAAATTCATCAATATTAGGAAGCAATGGCAATATGGCTTTTTCAGCCAATGCTCCATGCCCTATCTCTCTTCTTCCTGGTCCCCTCATTGGTTTTGCTTCACCCGAACAATAAGGAGGAAAATTATAATAATGTATAAATCTTTTTTTACCAGTAAGTTCCATTTCATCTAAAATTTGCTTATCACCTGGAGCGCCTAATGTTGTTACTGATAAGGCCTTGGTAAGCCCACGAAAGAAAAATGCGGAACCATGAACTCTTGGCAGAACATTCACTCTTGCATCAATCTCTCTGACTTCATCAATTTTTCTCCCATCTGGCCTTTTATCATTTTTCAAAATATTTTCTTTTATTATTTCTCCATATTTTTTATCAAAAAAATAAAGAGCATCTTTAATCTTTTTTTCTTTGTCTTCAATATATTTTTCCTCTATCATATCTATCAGAGATTTTTTCAAATCTGTAATACCTATTTCCCTTTTTTGCATGTCTTTTTGATAAATTACTTTTTCCAGTTTATCAGCCAAAAAGATTTCAACTTGTTTTTCAATATCAATATCATGTTCTGTAATTGGGAATACAATTTTTTCTTTTCCAATCTTTTTAGCAATTTCTTTTTGAAAATCAATTATCTTCTTAAGAGATGGCTTTGCAAAATCAAATGCTTTACAAACTAAATCTTCATTAATTTCATTTCCACTTGCTTCAATCATATTTATCAAAATATCTCCATCTTTTTCAATTGCTGAAAGCAATAAATCTATTTTCCCTTGTTCTCTTTCTGCGCATGTTGGATTTAAAATAAATTCATTATCTTTTTCTCCTACTCTCACAGCAGAAACTGGTCCTTGCCAAGGGATTTCAGAAATTAATAAACTCAAAGAAGACCCTATTAATCCTAAAACTGCTGGGTCATTTT
>CAYOFN010000036.1:0-4391 GCA_964403535.1 Candidatus Woesearchaeota archaeon | reverse complement strand
AAAGAAGAACTTGATAGTTTCAGGCAATATAAGAATGAAAGTTATGATGAGGTAGTTAGAAAACTAATTGTTGTTGCGAAAACTTGTGAAAAAGAACCTAAGCTAAGCCAAAAAACTATTCAAGAGATAAAAGAAGCAAGAGAAAGAATAAAAAAAGGCGAGTTTTACACAGAAGAAGAAGCTAAGAAGATTCTAGGATTATAATAAGAATTATAAATCTACATTATCTATTTTATTTATGTATCATCTTATTTTTGAAAAGAGTGCTTTAGAAAGTTTGAATAAACTTGAACTACAGATAAAAGAGAGGATTTGGAATAAACTTCAATTATGCAAAGAAAATCCTTTTAGATTTTTAGAACATCTTGAAGAAATTGACGGATTCAAACTAAGAGTAGGAGATTATAGAGCAATAGTTGATGTTGATAATTCTGCAAAAACAATTAAAGTTTTGAAAGTGGGGCATAGAAAGAAGGTTTATGAGAGATAATTTCTAAGGGTTGAGGAAAATATTGCTATCTGAATCCTTAGTATTAACTCATCGTGAGGGCAGGTTACTTAACCCTCCTATCAAAACCCTTATAAATCTTCAATATTTTCTCATATCATAGCCCCATCGTCCAGTGGTCAAGGATGCAAGCCTTTGGAGCTTGAGACCTCGGTTCGAATCCGAGTGGGGCTATTAAAAGAATTCAAAAGCTTTAAACTCAGGATAATTAAGTTTAAAAAGCAATTTTCATAACTATCAAACATGGCAAAGGCAAAAAAACAAGACAAACCTATCTGGCTAAAATACACTGAAGAAGAAGTAAAAGAAATAGTCCTAAAGCTCGCAGGTAAAGGCTTGACAACAGAAAAAATAGGGCTTACACTCAGAGATACTTATGGAATACCCCGAGTAAAATTATACAATCTTAAACTAAACAAGATTCTTAAAGAAAAAGATCTCTATCAATCTCCTGATTTAAAGAACCTCAAAGCGAAAGTTGAAAAAGTTGAAAAGCATCTTGAAAAAAACAAGCAAGACCAAAGATCAAAAAGAGCAAGGATTATTTCTAAAGCAAAAGAAAAAAAACAAAAAGAATATCAAGAAAAAGAGAAAAAGAAGTAGGAAAGGTTCCTTAGATTAAAAAGAGTGTAAAAATGTTAAAATTAATTGAAAAATTCACAGAAAAATTTGTAGAAAAAACAAAAGATAAAGGCATTATTGTTATAAGCCATTTTGATACAGATGGAGTTACTTCAGCAGCAATCTTTTCTAAATGTTTAAAGAGGCTTGATAAAAATTTCTCAGTTAGAATAATAAAACAACTAGAAAACAAAATAATTCAAGAACTTCCAGAGGATAAGATAATTGTCTTTCTTGATTTAGCCTCAGCTAGTCTTGAAGAAATTGGAAAAATTCCAAATCAAGTGTTCATAATTGACCATCATGATTTGAGTGGAAAAGTTCCTTCAAATGTAGAAATAGTAAATCCTCACCTAACTGATTCTGAAAACATGTCTGCAAGCTGCTTAACTTACCTTGTATCAAAACAAATCTCAAAAGAAAATATAGACTCAGGAAATCTTGCAGTAATCGGACTTGTTGGAGACATTCTAGACAGAGACATAGGCAAAATAACAAATACAATCATCTCTGACTCAGGAACAATAATAAAAAAAGGAATCCTCCTCTATCCCTCAACCCGTCCACTAAACAAAACTCTTGAATACAGCTCTAATCCATTTATCCCTGGAGTCACAGGAAATTCAGAAGGTGCAGTTGAGCTACTAAGAGAAGCAGGAATAGAAACAACTAAAAAAGGATACAAATCTCTGATTGAACTAGATGAACACGAGATGAGAAAATTAGTAACAGCAGTTGTCCTAAGAACTGCAAAAAAAAGCAGTAATTTTGACTTCATAGGAAACCTCTTTCTTATTAAATTTTTTAA
Organism: Candidatus Woesearchaeota archaeon; assembly: GCA_964403535.1. Lineage (GTDB taxonomy): Archaea > Nanobdellota > Nanobdellia > Pacearchaeales > GW2011-AR1 > CAYOFN01. The sequence goes on along the minus strand of CAYOFN010000036.1, from coordinate 2,454 downwards.
CAAACTAGAGGATGCAAGAGAGATTTCAGCTCTTATCAATGCCTGCAGTAGAATGGGATATAGTGAAATTGCCCTCCTTTTATGCATGGGAAACAAAAGTGCAAAAGAAAAATCTGAGAGAATATACGCAACATACAAACAACATATAATCGGTGCTCTTAATTTTGTTAATACAAATGACTTAATAAAAGGCAAGAAGTATATTATCATAAACGCGAAAGACAATATAAAAGATACAATAATCGGCACAATTGCATCAATCCTCTCAATGTCCCCAGTATATGAGGAAGGCACAGTAATCCTAGCAATGGCATATAACAAAGACAAAATAAAAGTATCAGCAAGAATTTCTGGAAGAAATAAGCAAGAAGAAAAAAATCTAAAAGAATTAATGGATTCTATTGTAGAGCATACAGGAGGCATTGCAGGAGGGCACAAATTTGCAGCAGGGTGTCTCATCTCTAAAGAAAAAGAAGAAATGTTCATTGAATTAGCAAAGAAAAAAATGGAAATAGAGCTTATTAAGATATAAAAAGCAAAGTTTTATAAACAAATTCAAAGATTATTCTATCATGGGAAAAACCAGATTTATTAAAGTCAGATGTCAAGGATGCAAAAACGAACAAGTCATATTTGAAGGAGCAACCACAGAAGTAAAGTGCCTTATATGTGAATCCATACTTGCAGAACCAAAAGGTGGAAAAGCTAAAATTAATGCCAGAGTAATTGAAGTTCTTAATTAATTTACTTTTTCTAAGAATAATCACCCAATCTACCAAACCTTTATAAAATCAACAAAAATAGCACTAATATGGAAGTAGAAGAAAGACAATTAGTCCTTTGTACAGTAGAAAAAATAATTGGCACAGTTGTATTTGTAAGAATAGAAGGAAATGGTGAAGGAACAATTGTTACTTCTGAAATCTCTCCTGGAAGGATTAGAAATTTAAGAGATGATGTAGTGCCTGGGAAAAAAATAGTATGCAAAGTGCTGAAAAAAGCAGGAAATCAGATTCACCTTTCACTAAGAAGAGTTAAATTAAGTGAAAAAAAAGCAGTACTAGACAGAGTGAAAAAAACAAAGAATATTTCTGCACTTATCAAATCTGTTTTAAATGAAAAAGCTGAGAGTATTATTGACCTCATCTCAAAAAAACACGATGTTGTAGAGTTTATTGAAGAATCTAAAAGCAATCCTGAAATTCTGGAGGAGTTTATTCCTAAGAATCAAGCTGAAAAGATAATAGAAATATTAAAATCAAAGAAAGAAAGAGAAGTAGAGCTGAAAAAAGCTTTTAATCTTTCAAGCAAAGAAGGAAACGGAATGATAATCCTTAAGGAAATAATTAAAAAATCACAGGAAAGCCTAAAAGAAATAAAAGCTGAAGTTAGTTACATTGCAGCAGGAAAATATCTTTTAAGAATAAAAGAAAAAGATGTAAAAAAGGCAAAACAAGCTCTGCAGGAGTTTCTTCTAAACATTGAAACTTTTGCAAAAAAAGAGCATGTAGAATTCTCTCTTGATAAAGGAAAATAAACAGCATTTAAACTAAAAGAAGGTTTATCAATAAAGAATGCTCAAATAAAAAATAATTAATTAAAAAAGTTTAGTAAAAAGATAAAATGAAAAAAATAAGATTTTGCAAAATATGCCAAAAATATACTCTTAAAAATACCTGTCCTAAATGCAAAAAAGAAACCATCCCCACAGGATACAAGTATATTTCTTATATTCTTTCAAAATAAAGTTCCTTGCTTTTCTCTTAAGACTGGTTCTCCATAAACACCATCATAACCTGGTTTTACTGTGATGTTAGCAATTCTATTATCAATAATCACATCAGCTAACCTCTCCTCACCTTTTAAAAATTTAGCAAGTTCCTGCTTATCAACCCTCAATAGAATATTAAACTCATTTCCAAACTTTTCAATTAATCTATCATAAACCTCCCAGGTCTTTTTAGAGCTTAATGATGATTTTTTCACAAGTGCTATGAGCTCATGCAAAGGCAGAAGTTTGTAAAAGGGTTTTCCCCTCTCAGGAAAATACCCCCTCTCATGACTAGCCAGTTGTTCTACACGATTCTCAACTCCAATTATCAAAGATTTTCCACACTTCGGACAAATATTTCCGAGTTCTTTGCTTTTTTGCGGAGAACATGAAAATTCACATGCCCTATGCCCATCCCAGTGATATTTTCCATAAGCAGGATCTGTTTCAATTGTTGCTTTGAATGAATTTTCTCTAATTTGTTTTAAGATATTATTATAGCTCAATTCTCCTGTAAAAATAGTTGCTTCTCTTCCTAATCTCCACGGCCAGAATGAATGCGAATCTGAAAAGCTCACAATACTCTTTCCATCTAATTCAGAAATTCTCCAATTCATTTCAGGATCAGAAGACATACCCGTTTCAATTGCATGGATGTTATCAAACTCTTCACCAAAAGCTTC
>CAYOFN010000035.1:0-4689 GCA_964403535.1 Candidatus Woesearchaeota archaeon | reverse complement strand
TAAAGGAGAGTTAAGTGAGTGGGATATACTTCTGCCTAGGATTGATTTGTTTATACATAATGTTAATTTTTTTAATTCAATAAATTTTGCCCCTTTGGTTTCTGATGAGGGAGAGATTCCAATACTTGTGAAAGAAAAACCTTTTGGAGTTAAGTTCTGTCCGAGTTTTTCTTCTGACTTGCCTGGTTTGACAAGATTAGATGTTCCGATTGAATATAGCTTGAAATTTAATAATAATGTTGAAGTTCCTGTTGACTCTTTAAGCAATCTTGAAATTTACAAGACAAAGGAGCAGTTGAGAAATCAAGTAAAAGAAGCTGTTATTAAAGGAGATATTTCTGATGTGGGTGAAGAACTTTCTAGATTAAAAGAAATGAAAAATGGAGAAGATTGTATTGTTAAACTTGGATTAAAACAAGAAGAAATTGCTCCTGAATCAATTTTTTGGTATGAACTTGAAATAGATTCTAATAATAAGATTTTAGAGTCTGAAGAAGGAAATAATATCAAAGAAGGGGCTGTTTTCAGTCCTGAGTCAAAAAGCCTTGTTTTGCAGTATCATACTATTGTTCTTGAAGATGGAGATACCGGAGAACTTATTCCTACTAAGGAATACCCAGTCAGTAGAGGAGTAAATAATATTAAACAATCATATGAGTTTATTAGAAGAGTTTTTCCTATTGCTAGTGAGAACTTGTGGCTTTATGGATTAGGCGATAGTGAAGATGAGAGTGTTCTCCAGATGCTTAGGGAGATTGTTCCTAAAATACACACTTCTTTAAAGATTCAGACTGATAATTTAGAAGAAATTTATATGCCTGTTTCTTTTCCTCCTACTTTAAGTGATGAAGAGTTTGATTTAGAAGAAGAAAAAGCTTTAGATAAAGCAGATGATGTAAGAAGAGAAATTTTAAAAGAATTGCGTCCTTTTGCCAAAAAATATGGTGAAGGAAAACCACAGGAAAGAGATAATGAAGTTATTGTTATAGGAATTGTTCCAAGAGAAGCGTTGCTTATAGAACGCAATGAAAGAGTTATTATTGCTTCTGGTTTAGCTTATCCAAAATTTAATATTGTTTTAATTGAATATGATGCTGATTATGGAACTCTTGCTCATGAAATTGGACATTGTGCTGGGCTTTATCTTGAAAGTGAAGAGTATGAAAAAGTTCCTGAGTATGGGGATATTGCTTCTGATGGCCGGTGTCTTGACCCAGACACAGGGGAGAGTTGTGGTGGTTTATGGGGAGATGCAATTGTGAATATTTGGGATGAAAAAAGTACTAATCCTCAGAAGAGATATTCTTTAAGTGATGTTTGGGAAGGAGAAATTTCTTCTGGAGAAATTAAAGATAGTATTGATATGGGAAAAAGATATATTGATTTAATGGGAAGTGCTCCTGGAAAGAATAGGTGGGTTGATTTTGAAAGTTATAAAAAATTAGCTGATAAGTATACCCGCTGGATTGTGAGCTAAAATGGCAGGAATATCAAGACGAGAGTTTTTAAGACAAGGATTAGTCGGAGGGCTTGCAACTCTTGTTTCAAGCTCTTTATTGTTGCCTTTGCAAGCAGAAGAATGTTCAAAACCTGCTGAACCTCATGTAGATATAAGAAAACAAGAAACTGGAAAAAAACCTTTAGTGAGTGTTCCTGAATTTAAAGTTTATGATAAAGGTTTGTATACTCCAGGCGGAGACAAACCTTACAGAGAAATTGAAGGAGTGATGTATGATGAAAACAGGAGAGTCAGGGGGGATTTAGAAAAAGCTCTTGGCGGGAAGCTTGATTTTAAAATTATTCCTGAAGAATTAAGAAGAGTTACAGGAAGAGATTATTTTGACAAGTGTGCAGAGAGTGAGATTTTTGATTCATGGAACAAAGGCAATGGAGGTTTCGTAGGAAGATATAATGTGTGGTTTGATAAAAATGGAGGGCACGTGGCAGACCAGAGTCTTGTTGTTGTAAGCAAAAAAGGAATTTTTCCTTTGCTTCCTGCTGGAAGTCCTACAGGAGCAATTGTTTATGTGGCAGTTGCTAGAGATGATGGGACAATACTTGTTGCAGAATTAGGAAATCAGCCAGAGAGGAAGTTGGGAAATGCTATTGCGATTTATGCTCCTGATAAAGATGGAGGATATTCTCTAAAACCAAATGCTTGTATTAGATTGCCTAAAGAGTATACTCTTGTTGGTGCAGGGGTAGCTTATGACAATCTAGGCGAAGGTTATGAAGGATTAAGATTAAAACACGAAAATGGAGAGGATGCAATTTTAGGAATTTATCAAGATCCAGGAAAAAAAATGGCTTTTCCTGTTTATAGATTTTCTAACCAAGATAAAGGAGAGTATAAAAATGATAAATAAAAAATATCTTATTATGCTTGTTTTAATGAGTGTTCTTCTAATAGTTGGTTCTCTGGCTTATGTTCTTCCTTTTACTTCAAAGATTAGTTTGTTAAATTCAGAAGGGATTAGAAAAAATGAGGGGAGCAGTATAAATGGAGATTTAATTATAATTAATAAAGATGTGGGAGGAGGCTCTTCTTCAGGAATTTCTGGACTTGTTAGTTTTGTTGGTGTTCAAAACTTAGAGAATCCTGGAATTTTTCTTTTTCAGGGATTTATTGGAGAGGATTTTGACTTTTCTATTGAGTTTGCAAATACTGAGAATGAGACAGAACAGCCTAGTTCAGAGTATAGTGCAGAATTTTTTAATGCAGAAAATAACTTGCTGAAGGTTTTTAATTTTTCAGCTGAAGAAATTGAGTATTCTGATTATAAGATGTTTTATTTTTTTGCTGAAATTCCTTTGGAAACTAAGAAAATTGTTTTTTACAAAGATTATGAAGCTTTAAGTGATTTTATGATTTCAGAACACTCTCCTGTTGTGTCTAATGTGGAAGTTGATGAAGTTGAAGAAAATGAGGTTGAAATAAGATGGGAAGCAGAAGATGTAGATGAAGATATTCTTGTTTTTAGTGTTTTTATAAGCAATGGAGATGAAAGCTATATTGTTGGAGCGGCAGTTAAAAGTAATAATTTTACATTAAACACTGGTTTTATTCAGGAAGGAAATTATAAAATCATTGTAAGATCTTTTGATGGTTTTAATTTTGGATATGGTGAAAGTGATTTTTTTCCAGTAGGTGAAAAGAAGCCCTATTTAATGATATTTGGAGTTGTGAATAATTCTGAATTTCTTTTTGGAGAGGAAATCTATGCAAGTGCAAGTGGTTTTGATTTAGAAGATGGATTTTTAAATAATTTTTCATGGAAATTAAATGGCGAGTTTGTTAATTCTGGAAGTTTTCTTACTCTTTCTAATTTATCTTTAGAAGAGTATGAATTAACACTTGAAGCAGAAGATTCTGATGAAAATACTGAAACACTAAGTGTTAAATTTTTTGTTGTAGAAACACTAAATACCTGGTGCAATAATGTTGATATTAATCAAGATGGAGTTGTTGATGCAAATGATTATGATATTCTTGACAGAACCTGGTTGTTTTACAGAAATTCAACATGTTCTTCTGATAATGCGTGGTGTAATGGAGCAGATATAAACAGAGACAGCAGAATAGATGCAAATGATTATGATAGAATTGATAAAACTTATTTGTTTAGTGATGATTCTGGAAGATGTATGGGGTTGTTTTGAGGATTAACTTAACTCAATAATTGTCTGGGCAATATCCCCATTGTTTTTTTCAAGTGCAAGTGCAACTTCTTCGCGGGATTTGTTTGTTTTTTCTATAATCATCTCAATGTCAGATTCATTATTTTCGTTTTCTTCACTTGCTTTTTCACTTATATCTCCTGAGATTTGAAATGTTTCTTGTCCCTGCATTTTGACTTTAGCCACGCTTGGATTTTCTATTACTATTTTAGTATTGTCTGATTTTTCGATTATAACTCGTTTTGCACCTATGTCTTCCTGAGACATTCCCATTTGCTTCATTAGAGCTGCGACTTTTTTTGGATTTAATCCTGGAATCATTTTATAGGTAGAATAAGTTTAAAAATTGCAACAAGCAAAATTACTGCAATTATAAAAATGATTACATGGCTCGGCTTTAACTTTAATTTTGAGGGATATTCCTCATTATACCTCATTAATCCTCCGCTTCCTGAAGGAACACTTAGTCTGTTTTCTGCCATGTGATTAAAAATATGTGGTGGTTTAAAAGACTTTCGGAAGAGAGGGATTAGAGTAAAGATTTTTAAACAATCCCTATTTTATGTTCAGATGGAAGCTTATGATGCAAAAGAAATAGAAGAAAAGTGGAGAAAAAGGTGGGATAATGAAAAAATCTATAAGTTTAATCCTAAATCTGGAAAGGAGATTTATTCTATAGATACACCTCCGCCTTATGCAAGCTCAGGACATCTTCATGTTGGGCATGCTTTGCATTATACTCAGTTTGAAATTATCGCAAGAATCATGAGATTGTTTGGAAAAGAAGTTTATTTTGCTCCTGGTTTTGATGATAATGGCTTGCCAACTGAGAAGTATGTTGAAGAAAAGCTAGGAATTTCAAAGAATAAGATAGACAGAGGAGAGTTTAGAAAACTTTGCTTAAAAGAGAGTGAGAAAGTTGAAAAAGATTATTCTGAAAATGTTTTTAAAAAATTAGGGCATAGTTATGATTGGGATTTATTATATCAGACTATCAGTCCTGAAGCGCAG
>CAYOFN010000034.1:0-4996 GCA_964403535.1 Candidatus Woesearchaeota archaeon | reverse complement strand
CAACAGCAAGGATACTCAGGAAAGCCTGATTTAGAATTTGCAGAAAAAATAAAATCAAAAACAAAACTTCCTGTAATCTACTCTGGAAATGTTGATGAAAATAATGCAAAAAAACTTCTGGAAAAATTTGATTTTATAATGATTGGAAGAGCAGCAACAGGAAATCCAAATATTTTTGCAAAACTCACAGGAAAAAAATTAGAAAAGAAAATTGATTTTTTTGATTATCTTGAACTAGCTGAAAAATACTCACTTCCATTCAAACAAATAAAACTTCAGGCAATGAACTTTACAAAAGGACAATTAGGAGCAACTGAGATGAGAAGAAAACTCATAAAAGTAAAAACAATTATGGATATTAAAGAGGTTTATAACTGACAAGTGTAAGTAGACTATCAGTTCTGCTTTTTCAGCTCTTCCATAATCTTCTTGTCAGTTGTTTTAGAATTATGCCTACATCCATCTTCCACTTCTGTTGCACTTCTATGCGCCTCATGATATCTCATTCCTTTTTTCATTAATCCTCGTTCATGAAGCTCATGTAAAAAAATAAATTTTCTTTCTTTTTCTGAGATCTTATCATCTAACCAAATTTCATTTTTAGGCACAAAATGATAGACTAAATCATGTCCCCCACAAGAAAAATTAGTATCAAACAAATCTCTTACAATCTCTCCATTTACAAGCCAGACTTTTACATTTCCACAACACTGCAACAGTTTTTTATGAATCTTATCAAGCATTTCTTTTTTGTGAGGTATTTTCTTTTTTAGTTCTTTCATAAGTTTTGATTTGCTTCTTTCTCTTTTTTGAATAATTGAAGCTGATTCATATGCTTTTTTGTAAGACACGCCAGACGCCATCATCCTGTTTTCAACAAGAAGATGATCAATGTAATAACCTTCTTCTCCAGGAACTGCTTCTTTTTCTATCCAAAATTCTTTTTCAGGAATCAAGTTCAAATGATAATGCTGGTCGTAATTCACAAAATCTTCGCAGAGATTAGTTCGGATATACTCTCCATCAACAAGCCATGCACTAAACCCAGAAATATCACAAATCTTTTTTATGTAGAGCTTTTTGTTTTTATTTAAGTTCAACTCTTTTTTCTTCATACCAAGATTCAAAAAAGGAAACACCACCTCTTTCATTCAATAAAAAACGTAGAATTGATATATAAACTTAAGCAAAAACTCCTCTGTTTTTTAAACAATCTCTGCCTTGATTATTTTAACTTCTTCTAATGGCTTGTCTTGAGAGTCTGTCTGAACTTCTGCGATTTTATCAACTATTTCCATTCCTTGAATAATTCTCCCAAAAACAGGATGTTTTCCATCAAGAAAATTATTATCTACAAGATTTATAAAAAACTGGCTTCCCCCTGTACCTGGGCCTGCATTTGCCATTGAAATTGTTCCCCGATTATTTTCATCAAGAGAGGTTTTTGTAAATTCATCTTTAATAACATATCCCGGACCTCCTGTTCCTGTGCCAGAAGGGTCTCCTCCCTGAATCATAAACCCATTTATAATTCTATGAAAAATTACGCCATCATAAAATCCCTGCTTAACAAGTTTTTCAAAATTTCCAGAAGTTAAAGGCATTTCTTGGTATAACTCTATAACTATCTCTCCGTAATTTGTTTCAAGTTTAACTTTAGTTCCTGTATCTATTGAATTTCTAATCATTTTGACTGCAAGATAACCCCCAAAAACCAGGATAAATACAATAAAAAAGATTACCCCTGTTTTCATAAAGAAAATAAAATCAAGGATTATTTAAATTTATCCTAGAAAATTCCCCAAAAAACAAAACGCAAAATTGCAAAAAGTATGTTATTCTTAGCATATAAGAGTATATATACTATCAAACACCCCATATTTAATGATTAAAAGTACAGCAGTAAAAAGCATGCAAGAACAACAAAAGTCGTCAAAAGGTTGCTTTGGAACAACAGAATGGTCAGAAAATTCAGGTATTTGCTGCAATTGTAAATTAAAAGAAGATTGCGGCAAAATGAATTTAAAGCATTTAGGAAATTAAATTTAGTTCTAAGAAATAAGTCTAACTACCCAGCCAGATATAGGGTGTACCATATCTTTATAAACAGGAGTTTAATCTAATAAACATGGCAAATTTCAGATCTGATGATCGGAGAGGTAGAGGCGACAGAGATAGCCGAGGCAGTAGAGGTGGATTTAGAGGCAGATCAAGCAGTAACCGATTTGGCGGAGGAAGGTCTGAAGGACGAGGGGGATTTAGAGGAAGAGAGTCTGGAAGATTTGAAAGAAAACCTCTGGAAATGCATAATGCTACCTGTGATAAATGCGGAAAAGAATGCCAAGTTCCATTTAGACCATCAGGAGAAAAACCTGTTCTTTGCAGTGATTGTTTTAGAAAAGCTGATGGAGATTCAGGCAGAAGTTTTGTTCCAAGAAACAGAACAATGTCCTCACAATCTAGAGGAGGAATGTCTTCAGAACAATTTAGCAAAATTAATGCAAAACTTGATAAAATAATTGAATTCTTAGATAACTTGGAATTAGAAGATGATCTCGATGAGGATGAGGATGAAGAAGAGCCAGAAAGTAAGAAATAAAACTCCAAAATTCTACTCTAAATAACTAAACTAAAACCTGCCTCTGTCTGGCAAGAATAATACTCTCCCGCTCAGGAGGCAATGTTTTTATAACCTTAACATAATAAAGAACATGGCAAACAACTGTTTTGGATGTGGAACCTGTTGTAGATTATTTTTAATAAATTTGACAGAAAAAGAATATAAATCAGGAAAATACAAAACCCAGTTTGAGATGTTTGGCTTGATTAATGATTTTAAAGAAGCAGAAAGATGTGCTGCCAATATAATTGAACAAAAAGAAGATGGAAGTTGTGTTTATCTAAAAGAAGGTAAGTGCTCTATTCACCAAATAAGGCCTAAATCTTGCAGAGAATTTTTTTGCACATCAAAAAACAAAAGGTTTAAAGGAATGATTGAGAAAATAAAACAATCTAAAATATAAAATGCCTCACGTAAGCAAGGTATAAATCAGTGATTCTGAGGAGAGTATATCTTGATACAAAAATACTTTCTCTCATTTAATCAATTTTAATATCAGAGATAAAATTGTTATCAAGATTGAGAGTATCAGATGCTACTTTTTTTAAATGATATGAAACAGAATTTCTATTACCTATTGCAACATAGTTGACTTTCTTTCCAAATCTTTCAATTATTGCCTTTACTGCTCCTGAAAAATCACCATCATTTGAAATGAGGTATGCTTCATCATAAATATCTCCCTGAGCATCTAAAACAATATCGAGTGCTAAGTTTACATCTGTTGCTTTTTCAACATAGTAGGTTTCTCCTTCTCTCTTTCTTTTTTCTAATCTTCCAAAAACAATTACTAGACTCTTTATTTTTCTTAAATTATCAAAAAAGCTTTGTTGTTTAGCATACATCTCAGGATTGTTTAATTGTTCAATTGGTGCAATATAATATTTAATTTTTATAAGCAATTTATCTTTTGCAAGTTTTTTACAGAATTTTTCTATATCAACCTTACAATTAAATTTATTTTTGACAGAAAAATAAAAATTACTTCCATCAATGTAAATAGCAACTCTTTTCTGTTTAGAACTCATTTTATAAAAAAACATAGGATCCTTTCAGATCCTATGGACTTAATTAATAAACACAACAATCTGTTGCTTTTAAAGCTTTTTATACCAAATTCTGAACATAGTGATTCTCACGAAAGTCACTGAAATATATAATGCCCACCGAACAAGTAGGTAAAATGTTATTTCATGGGGTATTTTATGTTGTGAGTTTATCCATAATTTTACTTATTTGTCGTTGGTGTTTTTGATTTATAAATCTTGTCGAGGTTGAGTGGATAAGTTTATCCTACCCCTACATTTATGTTATAATAGAAAGATTTATAAATATGTAGGGATAAGATATTATATGGTAATAATAAGAAAGAAAACAGTTAAGGGGAATAGTTATTTCTACTTAGAGCATAGTTTTCGGAATAAAGGAAAAGTAGAGAAAAAAGAATTATATCTCGGGAAAGAAATTCCAAAAGATATAGAAAAGATAAAAAAAGAGTTTATTTTAGAGATATATAATGAAACTTGGTTAAATCAGTTAGACAAGATAAAAGAGAACTATTCTAAAGAACAAAATAAAACTCCTACTTCTGCAAAAGAGAAAGAAATAGAAAATTTTATGGTTAAGTTTACTTATAATACTCAAAAGATTGAGGGCTCTAAACTTACATTAAGAGATACTGCAAATCTTCTAGAAAAGGGGGAAACTCCTAAAAAACCTCTGAGAGATATAAAAGAGGCAGAAGCCCATAAAAAGGTTTTTTACGAAATGCTAAGTTATTCTAAAAATCTTAATCTTCAAGTTGTATTGCAATGGAATAAAACCCTGCTTTCAGAAACTAAACCAGATGTTGCGGGAAAAATAAGAAATCATGGAGTTGCAATTTCTGGAAGCAAGTTTGTGCCTCCGTTAGCCGTAGAATTAGAGATTTTATTAAAAGAATTTTTTGATTGGTACAATAAAAATAAAGGCAAACTGCACCCAGTAGCTCTTTCAGCATTAGTTCATTTAAAATTTGTAACAATTCACCCATTTTCAGATGGAAATGGAAGAATTTCAAGGTTAATGATGAATTTTATTTTGCATAAAAATAGATTCCCAATGTTAGATATCCCTTATGAGAATAGAAATGGTTATTATACTGCATTAGAAAGATCCCAGATAAAACTGAATGAAAAGATATTTTTGCAATGGTTCTTTAAAAGATATTTGAAAGAATATAAGAGATTGCTTTAGTTAGTTCTTTTATTGTCCTGGAAATAACACTTTACTATAATGCCCCCGCCGAAACCTAGACTCTTTTGGCAGAATCAATGGGTATATTTTTTATTTATTTGTAATAGGTTATACTTATGAGCATACGATTTTACTAAGGAT
>CAYOFN010000033.1:0-5025 GCA_964403535.1 Candidatus Woesearchaeota archaeon | reverse complement strand
CATGTTAATCAGGTTGCTGGAACTCCTAGAAACCCGCTGGAGGTTTGTAGGTTCAAATCCTCTTAGGCCCATATAAGTTTAAAAATAATAAAAGTATGTAAAAATATGAAAATCAAAAAAGAGATGAAAATAATTATCCTTCTGCTAGTATTATTCATATTTAGCCAAATTTTTTTAGTTTATTTTATATATGAAAAAACAAACCAAACTCTTTCTACACTAACAGAAACAGAGCAAAGAATAAATGACAAGATAAATCTAAACCAGATAGATGTTCAAAGCAAAATAAATTCAATTACAGAAGCACTTACTTCTGTCTCTTCAGCACAAATAGATTTAGAAGAACAATTAGGAGAAGTCAAAGCAAAAACAAGTTCAGATTTTTCAGGAATAATTGAACAAAGTCTAAGAGGAGTAGTCACAATAAGAACAGATGTCTCGCAAGGAACAGGATTTATTATTACAACAAATGGATACATAGTCACAAACGCCCATGTTCTAGAAGGAGCAAACCTTGCTTCAGTTCATACTTATGATGATAGAAGCCTGCCTGCATCTTTAATTGGATATGACTCTACAATGGATCTTGCTTTATTAAAAGTAGAGGGTTCTTTTAGCAAATTAAAAATAGGTGATTCAGATGATGTCAAAATAGGAGAAAAAGTAATTGCAATAGGAAATCCTCTTGGCTTAAGTTTTACAGCAACAGAAGGAATTATCTCAGCAACAAACAGAGCAGGAATAAACTCTCTTCCATACTACTTTCAGACAGATGTTTCTCTAAATCCTGGAAATTCAGGTGGGCCTTTAATAGATACAAGTGGTGAAGTAATAGGGATTAATAACTTTAAAATTTCAGGAGCTGAAAATATTGGTTTTGCTTTAGAAATCAACCCCGCAATTAAAACAATTAATGAAATAAGTATAAAGACTCTAAATCAAACAGTAGTTTAATTCTTGTACGTCTACGCTTCTTAATATCAACATCAATGTACGTCTACGTAGAATAATCCTTACGTCTACAATAGAAAGATTTATAAATAATGTAGACGCATAAGTACTATGACCTACACTGAAATCAAAGAAAGAGGAAATAAAAAATACTACTATCGTGCAAAATCTATAAGAAAAGGTGAAAAAATAGAAAAACAAAGAGTCTACCTTGGAACAAATCTTACAAAAGAACAAGTTAAAGAACGTGAAAATAAAGCTGATGAAAAATTATCTCCTGAAACTAAAGAAAACTCTAAAGAACAAGAAAAACAAATTAATCAAACTAAAGAAACTAAGATAAAAACAGAAAAAATAGAACTTGGAATTACAGCTGAAAAAGACGAACTTTCAGAATGGTATGTTCAGATACTTCAAAAAGCAGAACTAATAGAATATACAAATGTTTCTGGAAGTTATATTATCCGTCCAAGAGCATACTCTATCTGGGAAAAAGTTCAGAAATATTTTGATGAAAAAATTAAAAAAGATGGTGTAAAAAACTGTTACTTCCCCCTATTAATTCCAGAGTCTTTGCTTATGAAAGAAAAAGAGCATGTTAAAGGATTTTCTCCAGAAGTTGCATGGGTGACTCACACAGGAAATACAGAACTATCAGAAAAATTAGCAATTCGTCCAACAAGTGAGACTGCAATGTATACTTCTTTTTCAAAATGGATTAGAAGCTGGAGAGACTTGCCACTAAGATTAAACCAATGGGTAAATGTAGTAAGATGGGAATTTAAGCATCCGGTCCCATTTATCAGAAGCAGAGAATTTCTATGGCAAGAAGGACACTCTGCATTCTCAACAAAACAAGAAGCAGATAAAGAAGCTTCTAAAATTCTTGATTTTTATGCTGATGTTTACAAAAATATCTACGCAATACCTGTAATCAAAGGAATTAAAACAGAAAAAGAAAAATTTGCAGGCGCAGACTACACTCTAACAACAGAAGTATTTCTTCCATCTGGAAAATCAGCGCAAGGAGCAACATCACATCATCTCGGACAGAACTTTGCAAAAGCATTTGATATTAAATTCAAAGATAAAGATGAAAAAGAAAAACTAGTTTTTCAGAATTCATGGGGGATCTCAACCAGGAGCATTGGAATTGCAATAATCATGCACTCTGATGATAAAGGACTAGTTCTCTCTCCAAATGCTTCAGATATCCAGGTAGTAATAATCCCCATAGCAAATAATGAACAAGACAGAAAAACAGTTTTAGATGAATCTGAAAAAATAAAACAAGAATTAAATAAATTAAGAGTTGAGATTGATACCAGAGACTCTAATCCTGGATTTAAATTTAATGACTGGGAAATGAAAGGTGTGCCCTTAAGAATAGAAATAGGCCCTAGAGACTTGAAAAACAAGAGTGTTGTTTTTGCCAGAAGAGATACTGGAAAAAAAGAAAATGTAAAAATTTCTGATATAAAAGAAAAAGTTCAGCAAGTTCTTGAAGAAATTCATAACTCTCTATATAAAAAAGCTGAAAAATATATTGCAGAAAATACAGTCTCTACAAACAATATGCAAGAAGTTATAGAAAGTGTAAAAAATAAAAAACTTGTAAAAGCTAATTGGTGCGGTTCTGAGGAATGTGAAACCTGGATTAAAGATAAAACTCAAGGAGCAAAAATAATCTGCATAATCCCAGATGAAAAACCTCCTGCAAACTCAAAATGCGTCTATTGTGGAAAAAAAGCAAAACACCAAGTTTATATATCTAAAAGTTATTAATAAAATAAAAAGGAGGGTAAAAATGGGAAAAAGTGTTTTAGACTGGATTGCTCTTGTCCTGGTAATAATCGGGGCAATCAACTGGGGATTGGTAGGAATCGCTGGATGGAATCTAGTTGAGATAGTACTTGGAAGCATAAGCTGGTTAGCTACACTAGTCTATATTTTAGTAGGACTAGCTGGACTATACTTGATTTACTTTGCAGCTAAAAAGTAAAATCTCTTTATAATAAAAAAGAAAGTGAAAAATAAGATAAATTAGATAGTTAAAACAATGTCAATTATTACACTAAACGAATTCTTAAACAATATTTCTAAGTATATTCATCCTAATAAAAAACCATTTATCATAGGAATTACAGGAGGTTCTGGTTCTGGCAAGAATTTTACAGCAAAAAAAATACTGAAAAAACTTGTAAATTCAAGTATTCTCTCAATAGATGATTATTATCTTGACTCTAAAGATTTTGAAAATGAAAATAGAGACATTCCCTCAGCAATTGACTTAAACTTGATTCAAACTCATTTAACTTCTCTTAAATCAAATAACCAAATAAACAAGCCTATATTTAATTTTAAAACTCATTTAAGAGAATCATATGAAAAATTCTCTCCATCAGATATAATAATTTTAGAAGGACTTTTTTCTTTAAATGAAAAATTTCTCCCACTCCTAGACTTAAAAATATTTATTGATTCAAATGAAAAAATCCGCCTAAATCGGCGGATTTTAAGAGATACTAACACACGAGGAGATACTCAAGAACAAATCCTTAAAAGATGGAACTCTACAGTAGAACCAATGTTTAAAGAGCATATTCTTCCACAAAAGTCAAATTCAGATATGATTATAGAAAACAATTAAAATCTCTTTATAGTTTCTACACACTCTTCACTAACTAATTCACTATACTCCAAATAACCAATAATCACCAAAACAACCTTATCAATTATAACCCTCTAATCAATTAAGTTAAAAGTAAAACAATAATCTAATTATCAGTTTAAGCTAAAAGTAATTCAAGAATGTCATAAGCTAATTGTAAGTTTTAATCAATAATATAAAAAATCTTTAATTATCAGTTAATTCCCAATACTGCTCTAATCTACTTACTAATTTAAACCTCTATTATCCATTAACAATAAATGTTCAACAACTTATCAATTACTCCTCTTTCTTTAATCTCTACTTACAATCACAAATTATCTTTAACATAACTATAAATCAATGGGAGAGCAATTGTAACATCGCAAAATACATTTACAAATCTTGCTTTTTCCTGCATCTTTCCCCATGAGATTCCTTCTCGCAAAGGCGCACCACTTGAACCTCCATCTTGTTCAAGTGCAGTTGTTATCTGAATTCCATACTCAGCTCCTTTTGAAAACTGTAATGATTGCTGAATAAAATTCTTAGGAACTCCCCCTCCAAGATAGATAAATCCTCTTTTCTTAGCTGTCCACGCCAAATCAATTATTTCAGACATATCATCAAAAGCATCAATACTAATTTTCTTTCCTGCAGCTTTTCTTCCCCAAATCATTAATCCAACTCCAGAATCAGCAATTCCAGGACAAAATATAGGAATTTTTCTCTTATAACATGTTCCTAAAATTCCTTTTCCTCCTACAAGTTCTCCTAATTTCCAAAGCAATTCTTTAATATTTCCACACTTTGAAATTTCTTCCCAATTCTCTTCAAAAAAGTTCTCAAGAACAGAATAAACTTTATTTTCCATAAAAACATTATAAATCCTATCAATCCCTTTTTTATTTAATTCAGCATCATCTACTTTTTCATTTCCAATAAAATGCTGCTCTCCTAAAGCTTCAATTAAATCATGAGTCAGATTAGCTCCTGTAGAAACAAGAACATCTACTTGCTTTTTCTCTAACATCTCAATAAGAACTTCCTTCATTCCAGCAGGAACTAAAGCACCTGCTAATCCTAAAAATTTCACACAATCTTTATCCTTAATCATCTCAACAAAAATATCTGAAGCCTCAGCAAGTTTCCGCGCCTGAAATCCAGTTTCTTTCATTCTTGAAACTAACTCACTTGATTTCATATTCTTGTCAATTTTCATAGCCTTAACTGGTTTCATAATTCAAACTCATATCTAGAATATATAAATCTTTATCTCTATACTCTTTCTAATATACAAAGACTTAAAAACAGAGAAAAATTAAAAGAAAAAATGGCAAGCAATTTGCAACAAGATACACTTGAACTACTAAAACCTCTTTTTCATAAGAAATTTTGTACTTCATTATAACCCAAATCTTTTT
>CAYOFN010000032.1:0-5125 GCA_964403535.1 Candidatus Woesearchaeota archaeon | reverse complement strand
TTTTGCTTTTCTAATTCTTCTCTGACTTTTATTTCATCACCAGGATTAGTTATTCCGAGCCATTTTTCATTGCATGGATAGATTTTCATTTGAATTTGATTTTTTTCAATTAGTTTTGATATTTCATTTGGAAGAAGAAATTCTGCGTCTTTATCACCTTTATGTTTTTCTTTGAATTTTTCAAGTTCTTTGCTTAATATCTCTACTATCTCTGGATGCAATGCGAAGATATTCATGCTGCATAAGTCTTCGGGATTATTGTTTGTTATAGAGAGGTTGGATTTTTCTATGTTAAATGTTTCTTTGAGACTTTTTACATAGTTTTTCTCATCTATTTTGAAGATGCCCCTGTGAGTTTTTCCAGTTTCTGGCAGAACATTTATTAGTTTATATCCTAGAGTTGCTTCATGATTTTTATTTTTGAGATGTTCAAAGAGCAGTTTGAATGCACTTTCTCCGTAGATATCATCTCCATTACATAGAACAAAAGGACAAGAGATAACATTTTTTAAGCATGTGAGTGCGTCTCCAGTTCCCCAGGGGCGATTTCTTGCTTCTGGATTGAATTTTTGCAGGACATAGAGAATAGGAATTCCATTATATGACTCTCCAAATTTTTCTTTAAATGGTTGTTCTGTTTTATTGCCAACAATAAAAACAATTTTTGTAAATCCAGATTTAAGAGCTTGTTTTAGGGAGTATTCAATAAGGGGTTCATTATCTGATACTTTTGCAAATTGTTTTATTCTCCCTTCAAATCTACTGGAAATTCCTGCTACCATGTATACAATAGCTATTTCCTTGTCATAATTCTCTTTTCTCATGTTTTTTTAATGAAAATTAATTTTATAAAGATATGTTTGTTTGGTTTTGTATGGTCATAATAATTGGAATTGAATCAACAGCTCATACTTTTGGTGTTGGAATAGTTAAAAATGGAAAAATACTTGCTAATGTGAAAGATTCTTATACAACTGATAGAGGGGGAATAATTCCTCTGGAAGCTGCAAAGCATCACGTGAGAGTTTCTTCTGAAGTGTATACAAAAGCAATTGTTGAGTCTGGCATTAAAGAGGAAGAGGTTGATGCAATTGCTTTTTCACAAGGGCCAGGATTAGCTCCTTGTTTGCTTGGGGGTTTAAAATTTGTAAAATCTCTTGCTGAAAAATTAAAGAAACCAATTGTTCCTGTAAATCATTGTATTGCTCATCTGGAAATTGGAAGAATCACTGGAGCAAAAGACCCTGTGTTGCTTTATTGTAGTGGGGCAAATACCCAGATTATAGCTTATGCTTCTGGCAAGTATAGAATTTTTGGAGAGACTCTTGATTTGGGAATTGGAAATTTTATTGATACTTTTGCTAGATATGCAGGGTTAGGTTTTCCAGGAGGGCCGAAAATAATGGAGCTTGCTAAGACTGGGAAATATATTGAGATGCCTTATTCTATTAAGGGAATGGATGTTGCTTTTTCTGGCATCTTAACTAAGCTAAGGCAGATGTTACAATCAAATAAGTATGCACTTGAAGATTTATCTTATTCACTTCAGGAAACTGCTTTTGCAATGCTTGTTGAGTCTGCAGAGAGGGCTATGGCTCATACTGGAAAAAAAGAGTTATTGTTAGGAGGAGGAGTTGCTTGTAATAAAAGATTGCAGGAAATGTGCAGGATTATGTGTGAAGAAAGAGGTGCCAAATTGTTTGTGCCTGAAAATTCTTTGCTTGTAGATAATGCAGGAATGATTGCTTTTCTTGGAGAAATCATGTTTAAAAAAGGAATAAACTTATTTGGAAAAGAAATTAAACAATTAGATATCATGCCAAGAGAGAGAACTGATGAAGTAGAAGTTAGTTGGAAGTGAGGGTATAGAAAAGATTTATAAATTCTATTCTGTTGAGTATATTATAAAAAGAGGAAGATGGAAAAAAAATCTCAGGCAAGTGTTATTACAGTTGTTGTGCTTATTTTAGTAGTTTTAGCTGCAATAGTTATAGTTTATGCAGTTGTTATAAATGTTATTAAAGGAAGTGCAAGTGATGTTGATTCTGAGATTATGTCTGTTCAACTAGAGATTGAAAAAGATTCTGTTTATATTGATTATGATACTGATAAAGTTGCTCAAATTAAAGTAAGCAGAGGTCCTGACAAAGCTAATGTTTCTTCTATAAAAATTGTTGCTTTAGGAAAAGATTTAGAGGGTAAAGACAAAACTTATGTAGAGGTTAGAACTATAGAAATTCCTCAACCATTAGAGTATAGAATCTATGTTCTAGATTTAGAAATAGCTGATTTTAAAAAAGATTCAATTACAAAAATTACTGTTTATCCTGTTTCTCCAAACGGAAAAATTGGAATAGGATATGCGCATACTGTAAAGAAAATTGAACAAGGAAATACTCCTAGTGGGGGATTTAGTCGTGGTGATGAGGAGACTGGGAAGACTGAGAAGAAGAACCCCGTACCTATTGAATGTGTTGAGTGCCCAAGAGGTAATGCCTGGTGTAATGGTGCTGATATTACCCGAGATAACAAAGTAGATGCAAATGATTATGATGTGATTGATAAGTGGATATTGTTTCATAAGGAAGAAGCTTGTTCAGTAACTAATGTCTGGTGTAATGGTGCTGATATTACCCGAGATAACAAAGTAGATGCAAATGATTATGATGTGATTGATAAGTGGATATTGTTTCATAAGGAAGAAGCTTGTTTTGTTGGCTTAAATTATTGTATTGATGGAGAGTGTGTTGAATGTTTGGATAATTCAGATTGTTTAACTAGACAAGAATGTAATAGTCATGCGTGTATTGAATCTGTTGTTTAAACATATTTTTTTATGTTATCTTTATCAAAAAGATTTATAAACCATGATTTTCTACTTTGATTAGCCAATGATCGAGAATTATGGGGAGGCTGAAAATTTCTCTCTGTGATTTAGGGGTTATGGTAGTGTAAATATTAAAATAAATAAGATATAACCTATAAAATTTAAAAAATGGTTTCTATATATGAGATAATAGAGAAAGCAAGAAAAACTGGAAAAGTTGAGAAAGGGACAAATGAAGTTACAAAAGCAATAGAGAGAGGAACAGCAAAGTTAGTTGTGTATGCTTCAGATGTTGAGCCAAAAGAAATTATCCAGCATTTGCCTTTTTTGTGCAAAGAAAAAAGTATTCTTTGTCAGGAAGCAGATAGTAAGAAGAAACTCGGGATTGCTGCAGGTTTGAATGTTGATTGCGCAAGTATAGCAGTAATTAGTGAGGGTGATTCTGAAAAAGATATTGCTTCTCTTAAATCTAAATAATAATTGTTGAATATGGCAAATCAATCAGAGAGTAAAGCTGACAAGAAGAAGATGCTTGAGAGAGTAGCTGTACCTGCAGTTGTTGAAGAGATTATTGGAAGAACAGGATTTAGAGGAGAGATAACCCAGGTTAAAGCCAGAATTCTTCAGGGAAAAGATAGAGGAAGAGATATGAGAAGAAATGTAAAAGGTTCTGTAAGATTAAGAGATATTCTAATGTTAAGAGAAACTCAGATTGAAGCAAGAAGAATAAGAAGTAAAGTTAACAAAGGAGCGTTTACTTAAAATGCCCGCATGTTCATTTTGCAAAAAAAATTATGAATGGCCAAGAGGACTAACTCTTGCTCTAAATGATGGAAAATTACTTTATTTTTGTTCAGGTAAGTGTAGAAAGAATTTATTGAGATTAAAAAGAGACAATAAAAAAGTAAATTGGGTTGTAAGGACAAAAAAAGAAAATATTCCTGAAGAAAAACAAAAATCTGGTGAAGATTTAAAGAAAGAAGAAAAGTAAAATTAGCCATTTTAGGGCTTAAAAGGCTTAAATTTTAGTAGAAAGCTTTTTAAATACAATAAACTTTTTAGTATAAGGCAGAAAGAAAATTCTGCTGAATTTTAAAAAAATTAAATAAAACCTCTAAAAAATAATTATTGAAAATTATAAAATCCGAAGTTTTTATAAATTAAGAAGAAAATGCAAAATCACTTTAAAAAAAATACAATAGAAAATCTGTTAATTGGAAAATTAGAATATTATAACCTTGGTTTTAGTAGTTTAAAAAAGGTTTATAAATTAAATTTTAAAAAAGGTTTACTTTTGAAATAAAAATGGCAAGTGAGTATACAGGAAAAGATATTAGGGTTTTAGAAGGGCTTGAAGGAGTTAGGAAACGCCCAGCAATGTACATTGGAAGCACAGGAAAAGATGGACTGCATCATCTTGTGTATGAGGTTGTAGATAATTCTGTTGATGAAGCTTTGGCAGGAGTATGCACTATTATTAAAATTATTATTCATAAAGACGGAAGTGTGAGTGTAGGGGACAATGGAAGAGGAATTCCTGTTGATATTGTTCCTAATCTAAATAAGTCAGCATTGGAGATTGTAACAACTAAGCTTCATGCTGGGGGGAAGTTTGATAAAAAGTCTTATATGATCTCAGGAGGATTGCATGGGGTTGGGGTAAGTGTTGTAAATGCTCTTTCTAAAAAAATGATTGCAGAGGTTAAGAGAGACGGAAAGATTTACAGCCAGGAATATGAGAGAGGAAAACCAAAATCAAATGTAAAAGAAGTAGGAAGATTAAAAGAAAAGGAAACAGGAACAAAAATAATCTTCTGGCCAGACTCTGAAATTTTTTCAACTCTTGAGTTTGATTTTAATACACTTGCTACTCGGTTTAGGGAAATTGCTTTTTTAAATGCAGGTTTGAAGATTAGTTTAACTGATGAAAAAAAAGTTAGGAAAGAAGAATTTTGTTATGAGGGCGGGCTCGTGGAATTTGTAAAATGGTTGAACAGAAGCAAAGAAGTTTTGCATAAGCCTGTTTATTTTAAAAAAGAAACAGACCATACAATTGTTGATGTTTCTATACAATATAATAACAGTTATCAGGAAAATATTTTTGGATTTGTTAATACAATCAATACTGTTGAAGGTGGAACTCATATTTCAGGATTTAAAACAGCTCTGACAAGAGTTATTAATGATTATGCAAAAAAACAGAATATTATAAAAAATGAAAATTTAAGCGGAGATGATGTGCGTGAGGGTTTAACTGCAATTGTTTCTATTAAAATTCCAGAACCGCAGTTTGAAGGG
>CAYOFN010000031.1:0-5151 GCA_964403535.1 Candidatus Woesearchaeota archaeon | reverse complement strand
TTTGTAAAGTTTCTCTACATTACTGTGAGTAACAACATCATGATGCCTAAATCCTCCACCAAAACTTTTTGGAATATGCATTAACTCATGGATTAACACCCTATCCTGATCCTCAAAAGAAAGCTTGTCAAATCTTTCTGAAATAACCTCAATAAGATATACTGCCTTTATCCCCAATGCTTTTTGCCATATTTTAGAAAGAGCGTGACATCTTGCAAGTGTCCCTCTTGCTTGGCTCCCCCTGCTTCTAATTGCATAAACCCCAGAAAATTTCACATGAACCATCCCTATTTTTCCTGCTATTAACTGCAATCTCCTCATAACATTCTCATCAAGTTCATATTTTATCCCCATTTTATCCTCTAAAAATTTGCATTTTTTTCCAGTGTTCTTGAACCATTCTAAATATCACTTTAATCCATTCTTCTTTAGAATCTCTCTCTTCTCCAAAACAAGCTTCTCTTAACCCCTCCAAAAAACAATCAGGAACATCAACAAGGGCTATAAGCCCTCTTTCTAAACTAATTCTATTTCTTCTAAGATAAACTCCAGGTTTAGAAATCACATTAGGGTCAAGATTAACATTAAGCCCTTCTTTTTTCATTTCTTCAGTAACAATTAAATTATATGGAACAAAAAGTTTCTCTCTCATTTTTGAATCTGTAAAATAATATCCCCTCATCTTTCATCTTTAATCTCTATAATCTTATTTCTACTTGTCTTTCCTTTAATAATCTTAACATTCCTCCTAAATTCTTTTTTCAATAGTCTCAAGAGTGCAAGATTCGCCTTATTATTTTCTGGTTTTTCTTTTAGATAAATTTTAAACTCATTATCAGAAATCTTTTCAATTTTCTGCTCCCTAGAATTTGGCTTTACTTTAATTTTTAAGATCATAATAGCCTCTACAAGAATTAAGATTTTTTAAAACCTTCTTAGTTCATCTGTCTTCTTCAGCAATCAATTAAGATACAAAATGTTTTTAATCCCAGTATACTTTAATTAAAAGTAAAACAAGAATATGACAAAAAAATCTCCTAAACAAGAAAGATCTGCTGGTGCTGTTGTTTTTACAATAGACAAAGAGAAAACAAAATTCTTGCTTCTTCAGAATACTCTTAAAAAAACATACTGGGAATTTCCAAAAGGAAAAATAGAAAAAGATGAGACAATTGAAGAAACTATAAAAAGAGAAATTAAAGAAGAAACAGAATTAGATAAATTTAATATAATTCCAGGATTTAAGCATATAATTAAATGGTTTTTCAGATTTAGAGGAAATCTCATACAAAAAGAAGCAGTATATCTTTTAGCTGAAGTTCCAGTAAAAGACAAAGACAAGGCAAAAATAAGTTTTGAGCATCAGAAAATTAAATGGATGGATTTTGAAGAAGCTGAAAGAGAAATGAATATTAAATCAAATAGACAGATGTTAGAAAAAGCATATAAATTTATAAAAGAGTTTAAAAAACAAAGGAGGTTATTTTAATTCTATGAATCTTTTATTTATTGGAATGCAGGGAAGCGGTAAAGGAACCCAGGCAAAGATACTCTCAGAAAAACTAAAAATTCCCCCGATCTCTGCTGGTGATTTGCTAAGAAGTGCAAAAGGGGAAATAAAAGTTGAAATTAATTCATACATAAATCATGGAAAATTTATTTCAGATAAGCTGATGATTAAAATTATTAAGGAAAGAATAAAAGAAGGAGATTGTAAAAAAGGATTTATCTTAGATGGTTTTCCAAGAACCCTTAAACAAGCAGAAGAAATTGATAAAGTTTTGAAAATTCATAAAGTAATAGAGATTTATATTTCAGATAAAGAAGCAAAAAAACGACTCTCTGGAAGATGGAATTGCAAAAAGTGCAAAATTTCTTATAATCTTATCACCTCACCAAAACCAAAAAAACAAGGAATCTGTGATGTCTGTGAAGGAAAATTATCTCAAAGAGAAGATGACACTGAAGAAAAAGCAGTAAACGCAAGACTAAGCCTCTATCATAAAGAAACAGAACCAGTCTTAAAGCACTACACTGCAATAAGAATAAATGGTGAACAAAATATAGAAAAAGTCACTGAAGATATAGAAAAAGCTCTGAGTTCTAAGTTATAATCTCCAAATCTTCAGTTTGTTTAAGTTAGATATGTTGTAATAATTTCTAAATCTTCAATTTATGCTTAAATTGAACGAGTTGGAAATCATGTAATGATTTCCAAACCATCTCTATGTTTAATTTCATGTTCTTTTCCTACTGCTTTCTTAGTCTTTACATCAATTGCCCTGATAAACTTATCTCCTAAATCAGTATGAATATGATAAGCAAAGTCAAGTGCAGTTGAGCCTTTTGGAATAAGAAAGCAATCAGGAAGTATATTTCCTTTTGAATCTGCAAGCTTATTAACTCCTGCTGGAAATACTGCAATATACTGTAAAACATCAAAAACTGCTTTATTCAAAACCTCCTGAACTCCTGTGCTCCTGTATCTCTCTAAAACATTTTCTTTTATACTCTCTAATGCTGCTTTTTGCTTCTCACTTAGTTTTCCATTTACTTTAAAATCTTTTTCTCCAGGAAGATACTCAATCAATCCAGCTTTGCCTGCTTCTCTCAAAGCCAGTTCAAAATCAGCTGAACATGGAATAATCATTAAATCAGGATACTCTTTCTTCAGTTTTTTTAAATTTTCTTCTGAAAGAGGTTTGTCCACTTTATTTGCAGCAATTATCATTTTTTTTGTATAGTGCCTTAAATCATGAGCAAACTTTGAAATTTGCTCCTCTGTCCAATCAGCAGGCATCTCTGCATTATACTTTAATTTTAAAAGAACATCCTTTACATCATCCTCATTTACTTTCAAACCAGAAAATTGTTTAGCTACAGCTTTTGAAAAGTTCTCTTTAGTATTTTGAACTGTTCTTGCAAAAGTCTTCCAAACTTTTTTCAAAATCCCAGTATACCACGCATCCAATTCTCCCTCAAGCATCTCTACATCTTTAACAGGATTTCCCTGTCCAGGCTCACACTCCTTTCCCTCATCATCAGTTTCTCCAGAAACATCAACAATATGCAC
Organism: Candidatus Woesearchaeota archaeon; assembly: GCA_964403535.1. Classification (GTDB taxonomy): domain Archaea; phylum Nanobdellota; class Nanobdellia; order Pacearchaeales; family GW2011-AR1; genus CAYOFN01. Next base: position 2,078 of record CAYOFN010000031.1, on the reverse strand, counting down.
AAACAAATCAGCCTGTCTTAAATCATCTAAAAATTGATTTCCCAACCCTTTTCCTTCACTTGCTCCTTTTACCAATCCGGCAACATCCATTAATTCAACAGGAACAAATCTTTTTCCATTTACACAATATCCTGTTCTCGGATGGCACTGAACTCCAAAGTCCTTATCAATACACTCAATCTTAACATAACCTACTCCATGATTTGGCTTGATTGTAGCAAAAGGATATGGAGCAATAAGTACATCTGCCAAAGTGCATGCTTTAAAAAACGTTGATTTCCCACATGAAGGTTTTCCTACAAGTCCAATTAACATAGTTTTCTAAGAAAAAAGGAGTTTATATAATTTAATACTCCTTTTAAATCAAGGGTTATTTCAAAGTCTTAATAACTCATCCAGACTAAGACTATAAAAAAATAAAAGAAAGAGTATATAAAATTTAATTAAAAATAAAAAAATAAAAGATTAATATTCGTCATCAGTAGATTCTTCTTCAGTGTTCTCGTCTACCACTGTTCCGTCAACATCTTCAGTTTCTTCAATTTCCTTATCCATATCTTCTGACATTTTAACCTCCATTTATTTAAGTCGAAATTCCTCTGGAGTTTATAAATCTTTGTTTACACTAAACAAGAGCAAATTTTATAAACCGAGTAACCCACTCAAGATAATGAGCCTGTAGCTCAGCCTGGTTAGAGCACCAGTCTTATACGACACTATTTCACTAGAAATAGAAAGACTCTAAGACAGCTGGGGGTCCTCGGTTCAAATCCGAGCAGGCTCATTTATATTTTTTATATCACAAAGCAAAAAGAATAACTTGCTTATCAAGTTAATAACAGAACACTTCAAAAAAGTTCTTCTTCATTAACTACTCTCTGAAAAATGAAATTACTTCTTGCATAAAGCAAGTGCATAAGAACCATCTTTTGCAACCCACATTCCTACATCCCCAAAATACATCTTCATAAAACTCATAAAGTCGTCTTTATCATACTTATAGCTCACAGCAACAATAATCTGGTCACCTTTATTAAAAACAACTTTTCTTCCTAAAAAGCTGATCTCACAATCTTTCTTTATAGTATAATACATCTCTACTCTTGAATTCTTGTATCTCGCACCATACTGCAAATCCTCTTCTTTAAGTCCAATCTGAGTTAATGTTTTTACAAGAAGATAATCTAAATACTCATTGCTATACGCTCTCAATATCTCCTCTGGATTTCTCACGTCCAAACCATTGCCAATTAACAAAAGATCATTATCATTCATAGAACTTCTTATTTCATATAAAAGCTCATTAATCTCAAAATTCCCTAAAGTATTCCCCAACAACAAAATAAAATTTTTCTTAAACTCTCCTCTTCTTAATAAAGGAGCAATATTTTCAAGATTCTCAAAATCAGAAATGTTCCACTTAAACTTAACCACCTCTGTAACATTCATTGTTTTTAATTTCTCCATTGCCTTCTCAACCATATAAGCACTAATATCAACAGGACAATATCTTATCTTAACTGTTTCTTCAAGTTGCTTAATAAAAATAACTGCTTTTTTTCCATCCCCGCACCCCAAGTCAAGGATGTTAAGGGACTGTGTTCCAATTTTATGAATCATCTCACTGATATTATTGTTAATTAAATCTATTTCTTTTTGAATAACATCTTTTTGATACTCCTCTGATTTCTCTAAATCTAAAAAAGCCTGAGCCTGATCAGGTGTGAGATACCAAAGCTTAGAATCAGCAATGTTCCATACTCGAGTATTTCCTTCTAAAGAGTACCCTCTCTTAATTAACTCCTTAAAAATAAGGTCATTTATTTTTTGTTTTTCTACATGATTTCCCATATGCACATGTAACCCTAACTTGATTCTGTTTATATAATTAGCATATATTTTGCACTTTTAAACTTTGTTCTTTTTTGAATAGTACCAAGCAATAGTAATAAAATCCACTTTAAAAGCAAATATTTAAAAGTTAAAAATAACTCAAAATTTCAAGCCCCTGTAGTGTAGCGGCCAAGCATGCAGCCCTTTCAAGGCTGGGACCCGGGTTCAAATCCCGGCGGGGGCAT
>CAYOFN010000030.1:0-5291 GCA_964403535.1 Candidatus Woesearchaeota archaeon | reverse complement strand
AATCAAAACAATTATCTGATTCATTTAAAGCATATTTCAATGTAATATGGAAACTCGCTAAGAAATAAAACCCCTGAATATACGATGCCCCCCCGCCGAACCAACCTGATTTTGTGATTTGGCGGGGACACTAAGAATTATTTTTTGGCAAGTTTCCAAAGAATTTCAAATATCTTCTTTTGTTGTTCTAATATTTCTGAGTTCATAATAATTATCCCCACGGGATTCTGCCCTGAACTCATAAAAGCTATACGATCACCATAGATAAAAACATTTGATGTTACTCCATCAAGATCCTTTAGAAAACGCAAATTTGATAGGCTTAATATAGACTTTTTCTTATATGCTGGATGTTGTCTATCTTCTTCCGCTAGGACGGCACGCAAGAATATTTTATGCTCTGCCCTCTTTAAAATAAAATCATCAGGATAATGTTCTAAAACAGAAGAAGCCATTTTTCTTGAACCATAGAACCATAATTCTTTCCTTAGATCTATAATATCATTTAATACTGTTAGTACTCCCTTCTTGCCTTCAAAATAAGTAACTCCTGTTTTTTCAGAAGTACTCTCTTTAAGTCTTAATAGTTCAGGAACTATCTTGCTTATTTTATCTCTTTTCTCTTCAAGTAAATGAATAATCTTTTCTGGATTTACAGCTTCATAATATCTTACACTGCCCTTAGAGATTGTAGAAGCAATTCCTTTGTTTATTAGAAGACTAAGATTATCATATGTCGTGCTTCTTTTAATTCCAGTTAGTTGAGATAGCCTATTAGCAGTAGTTAAACCTGTTTTAAGTAATGCCAGATAAATTTCTACTTCATTGTCAGAAAGGCCAAATTCTTTCAATTCTTTTTCCATATTAGTAGATGGATTCTTATTTTTTAAATCTTGTGTTTAGATGTCGCAAAGCGACGGCTTATATTTAAATAAGTATTTTTATGTAACTACTATATGGTTAATACAAATAGAATAGAGTTTGATGGGGAAAGATCCCGATTATATGAAGAAGCTATTCAGGAATACCCTTTAGCAAGAGAACAAGACATATTGACTATGCTTAGACTTCTTGAACCAAAAGAAGGAGATTATATCTTGGGATTGGGCGAAGGTAATGGTTATTTTTGCCAAGCAATTTCAGACGCTATTGGTTCAACGGGCAGATACACCGTTACAGACCCTTCAGAAGGTCAACTTGAGAATCTTAAACATAGAGTTTCTGCTTCGAATTTGGAGGTAAAAACAATAGGCGCACAAGAAATAGAAGTTCCAGAAGGATTTTATGATAAAGTTTGGAGCTTTGGAGCGTTTCATCATTGTCCAAACCAAACAGAAGCAATGAAAAGAGTTTATAGATCTTTAAGAGAAGGTGGAAAATCAGTAATCTGTGATGTCTTTCAGGGTTCTAGACTTGCCAAGCATTTTGACTCAAATGTGGCACGATATTGTAATACAGGACATGAAGTAAAATTTCTTTCAGATGATTTTGCCAGAACTCTTTGTTATTTAGCAGGTTTCAAAGAAGAAAATGTTAGAATAGTTGATCTGCCTCAAGAATGGGTTTTTCCGTCAGAAGAAGATTTGGGAAGATTTATCTATAAACTTCATGCCATGACTTTTATTCCAGGTAGTGAAGAAGAGAAAGCCAAAGAAACACTAACGGGATGCAAAAATATTTTAGGGGTTGCTAAAAATGCTTCTGGACAATATTCACTTAATTGGCCCATGAAAGCAGTGGTGGCAGTAAAATGAAATCTCTAGTGTTGGGTGGAACAAACAGTCTTGGAAAATTAATATCAGAGGAACTTGTAAAAAGACAACATGAGACAATTACTTTAATCAGAGCCAAAACGGATTGGGAATCGAATCTTCCCATTTTCAATGTGATGTTCGAGATCAAACTAGACTGACGCAAATTTTAAGAGAAGTGGAGTCCCATAATCCTATAATAGATGCAATATGGTGTGTTGCAGGATATGCTTATCCCAAAAAGCCAGAAGAACAAACCCCCGAAGTATTTCAAAAACTTTACAATTAACCCGAATGTCCATTTGAAAGAAGCCCACATCCCCTTTCTAAAAGACACTTCTTTAATCATGTGTTTATAACCTTTTTATTGTTTATAGATTTTTCTGTACTAAAAAACACTCTCCACCTGGTCAAGATAGTAGGATTGTGGATCCCTCGGATACCTTAAGGAATGCTCTTTTTGATAATATTTGATTATTTGGAGAATTGCTAAGATGTATCTAGTGTGTGATTCGTCTCTTGATTCTTCTCTCTGTAAAATTGCTTGTGTTGGTTGCATTACTCTTTCGTGTTCCCGGGAGATACAAGAATTAAGACAAAGACATAATCCTATACCTGCTGCGACTATACCCTCCCCCAAAAGACGGGAGAACATCCTGATCTCTCTTCTTCTTATCTTCCTTTGTATCTGTCCCAAAAGACTGGAGGAAGTTTTTCATATGCCCTTTTACTTGCTACCTCCTTTAACTTGATTTTCAGCCTCAAAAAATGCCCTATATCTTTGTAAGGAATTATAATCTACAATGGTTCTTTCAGAACTACGCTCATTTACTCTTAAGGGCATATGTTTTCCTTCAAATAAAACCCATGCTTGTTTATATGGTGTGACAAAAAATCCTTCAGATGTTTCCCCCCCATCTTTTGGAGATTCTTCTGGCTTCCTAACTCGGATAGCAGTCATATCTCCTCTCTTATAGACATTTCTTTTATCGAGGGGTACAGATTCCATGCAATTATCACGAATATCCTCAAAACCACTAACAACTCTGCCAGAATTTCTTACAACATCATAAATCCTCTCAAAAGTTTCTTGAGTGTTATGTATATCAAATCCTATCCTTCTGGATTTACGTAAGTCATCAAATCTTGCTCTTACAATTCGAGAATTTCTTCTAAATACCTCTGCAGTAGGATATCCTAAAATTTCAGTAAACCCAATTAATGCTTCAGCAATAGGCGAACTAGATATAAAAAAAACTGCCGTATCTCCCTCATATTTTTCATGATACTTTCTTTCTTTGATTAATAATGCATCAAAATATCTATCTGTAACAGGTTTAATCTCTTCAAATGTCATCCCAAGATCTCTTGCTTGTGTTGCAAAAAACTCAGTTGCGCGAATAAAATTATAATCCGAATCAGGATCTTCAGGATGCAACTCATGATTCATGCTTCTTATAGCATCTTCTAAGCCTCTAGGTATAGTTATTTCTGGTACTATCCTTTCTTCTCTTCTCTTAAATAGTGCGTTTAGTAATCCCATAGTAGTAATAATCTTGCACCCCTATTTAATTATTATCTCCCCCTCAGTGGGAAGTAATAGATAAGTTTATAATCTAGTTTTGCTCTTTTTTAGTATGAACGAAAAATTACTCGAGGAAGTAGGTCTTACAAAAGGAGAAATAAAAGTTTATTCTGCATTATTAGAAATAGGCGAGGCAACTACTGGAGCAATATTAAAAAATGCTGAAATTTCTGGGGGGAAAGTCTACCAAATTCTTGATAAACTAATTACAAAGGGATTAGTCAGTTATATTATAAAAAATAATGTAAAATATTTCAATGCTGCCCCTGCTGAAAGAATACTTGATTATTACAACAAGAAGGAAGATGAATTTGCAGAAAAAAAAGAAGAATTGAAAAAGGAAATAAATAATATAAAAATATTAAGTGAACATACACAAAAGAATGAGGTTTCATTATTCATTGGGTTTAAAGGCGTAGAATCCTCCATTTTCCGGGCTTTAGAAAATTTCCACGGAGAAGAGATTTTAGCGATGGGGGTAAGATTTAGCAAAGACAAAAAATTTAATATTCTTTGGGAAAAATGGCATCACTTAAGAGAAAAAAGAAAGATTAGATGCAGGATAATTTTATCTGAAATCGACAAAGAGATTTTTAGGAAGTTTAGAAATACCCAAACAAGAAAGTTAGAAGGAATAACTCCTTCTGCTATAACTGTTCTAGGAGATATAGTTTTAATACAAAATTATGGCCATGAAGTGTCATGCATCTATATACAGAATGAAGATACAGCAGAATCATTTAGAACTTTCTTTGAAACTTTGTGGAAACTCGCTAAGAAATAATACCCCTGAAAATAACATTTTACTACAATGCCCCCGCCGAGCCTAAATACCTTTTGGTACAATTAAGGGATGTTTTTTATTTTATGCCTTGTTCGGGCATAAATGCTAATTTGTCGATGCTGTTTGAGTTTTTAAAATCATGCGACAACGTGATGGTGACAGAACTAATTTAAAGAAGACTTTTTTAGCCCATTACCCGTATTAATAACTACAATCAATTCATAGTTTTGAAAGTTTTTAATTAGATTATTAAGCTTTGATGATATTGCCATTGCTAAGCCTACTCCTCCGCTTGGTTCAGCTTCAATATTCAATTTTCTTAAGATTTTTAGAGAGTCTAATATCTCAGATTCATTTACTTGAAAGATTTTATCTCCACTATTTTTTGCTTTAGTAACTCCTTTTTTTAATAAATCCTTCAAGCTTTCTTGCCATGTTTCAGAACTATCACAGATCTTGTCCGCTATGGTATCCTTATTTCCAGTACTTACAGCAATAATATCAATGGGAACATCATTTTTCTTAACAACTTCTTTTGAATCATCGTATAACATGCCTGCGCCAAATTGAATTATTGCCAATGTTTTGGGTATCCTGCCGAATTTACTCTTTATCTGACTTATTATCTCTTCCATTACTTGAAAGTATGTTGGTTTAAAACCTTCTGTAATATCCTTTGAATTTTCTCTAGAGATTTTGTTTATCCCAATTTCCTTACCCATTTTAAACTCATTCATTTTATCTAGACAAGGGGTATAACCTTTTTTAAAGTCGTCAAACCAGTATTTTTTCCTGAAATCAACTTGGATCAATTTTCCACTTTTGAATCTTTCCATTTCTTCTCTAAATCTCTTTCCATCGGTAAACCTACTAAAGCTATCTGGTCCAAGAATCTTATCATCATAATGATCCGGATAAAAATTTACAACTAAAACCTTCTTCTCTCCTAAAAGCTTATTTAATTTTTCAGCGTAGAGAAAATCGGAAAAGCCCGCATTTCCAGTAGATCCAAGATAGTATATAAATGGATTAGGAAAATGATTTTTTAGATAATCTAAACCCATCGCCCACCCATGTTTATCCTTATAGGTGCTACTTAAATTTACGCTTTCATCCTTAATTACAATCTTTTTCCCAGTTATATTAGTAAATACTAAAGGAGTTTCTTTTG
>CAYOFN010000029.1:0-5973 GCA_964403535.1 Candidatus Woesearchaeota archaeon | reverse complement strand
AAAATTTGAGAATTTCGAGATTATTGTAGTTTGTAATGATTGCTTTGATGATAGTGTAGAGATTTGCAAACGTCTTTCAAAAGAATTTCCATTAAGATTTATAGAGATTCCTCAAAGAGGGAAAGGTTATGCTTTAATAGAGGGATTTAATTTAGCAAAATTTGATTTTTTAGGATTTTTAGATGCAGACAATCCTTTTGAGTTTGATAAAATGAAGCAAATGCCAGATTTTTTGTCTGAATACCATGTGGTGATTGCTTCAAAATATGCAAAAGGAGAAGTAAGAATTCAAGACTCTCAGTTTAGAAGGCTTATCTCTTTGGGTGGGGGGGTTATTGCAAGATTTTTATTTAACCTCAAATTAAGTGATACTCAGGCAGGAGCAAAATTTTTCAGAAGAGAAGTCTGGGAAAGAATAGACAGAAATTTCACTTGCAAAGGTTTTGATTTTGATATAGAGTTGTTATACAAAGCTCAGAAAAAAAATGCAAAAATAAAAGAAGTTCACACTCCTCTGACAAGATACGAGCAATTTAGCACATTTAAGCTTAAATACCTTCCAGGAATGTTAAAACGGTTATTTGTTTTTAGGTTTTTAAAATGAAAATACTCTTAATTGAACCAAACATCGAAGGATACGCTCTTATGCCTACAATGTCCCTTGCAGTTTTAAAGTCATTTATCAATGAGAAGACAACTCACTCAGCAAAAATAATTGATTTGATTTTTCATAAAAAAGACTGGAAAGAGCATTTAAGGAAAGCGATTCAAAAACAGAGCCCAGATTTAATAGGATTGTCTGTTCTTAGTTTTAATTATCATCAAGCACTGGAAATTGCTAGGTTTATTAAACAAATATCAAATGTTAAAATCTTGTTTGGAGGAGTTCATATAACCCTCCTTCCTGAGGACATACTCAAAAATAAAGAAGTAGACTTTCTTTGTATTGGAGAAGGAGAGGAGACTCTTAAGGAGATTTTAGATAAGAATTTCAACTGCACAGATATAAAAGGAGTTTGGTATAAACATCAGGGAAAAATAATAAAAAATCCCTCAAGAAGACTAATAGAAAATCTTGATGAACTTCCATTTCCAGACTGGAGTGATTTTGATTTAGAAAAATACTTTTTAATCAGTAACAATCATCTCCCAATAATGGGTTCACGCGGATGTCCATACTCTTGTACTTACTGTAGTAACCATGCACTTAAAAAAAAGTTAGAGGGGAAGTATGTGAGGTTTAGAAGCGTTGATAATATTCTTGATGAAATCGGACTAAGAATAAAACAATACTCTGGAAAGGGCTTGAAATATCTATTCTTTTATGACGATACATTCATACTTGACAAGAATTTTGTTTTTGAATTTTGTAGAAAATTTAAAGAAAGAGAGTATCATAAATTATTAAAATGGAATGTAAATGTCAGAGCAAATCTAGTAACAGAGGAGATAATTAAATCAATGAAAGATGCAGGCTGTTACGAGGTAAGAATGGGAGTAGAAGCTGCAAATGATTACATCAGAAACCAAATTTATAAGAGGGGCATGAGTAAAGAACAAATATACTCTGCTGTTAAAATAATAAAAAAGTACAATCTTCAGTTAAGGCTTCAGTTTATAATCGGAGCCCCATTTGAGTCTTACAGAATGATGAAAGAGAGCTTTGATATGGCAAAAAAAATAAATGCAGATTACACTCTTTTTCCAATCTTGATGCCTCTCCCTTCCACAGAAATAAAAGAAATCTGCGAAAAAGAGGGTTTAATTGAAGAGTCTGAGTTTAAAGATTCACATAGCATGTATACCCCCCCTGTAAGCCGGACAAAGTATGCTTCTAGAAAACAAATCCAAAACTTGAGCAGAAAAATCTTGCTTTACCAAATGAAAAAATACTTTTTTAAGGGATTAATGATGAAAGGTCCGCTTTTTTTAAAAGATTTGCTTGTTTTTTTTCTATACTACAAACCAACATATGACCTCGAGATTGACAATGCTTTCAGATTTACTATTAATAAATACTTTTTAGAGAAGCTATCAAGGTATCAAAAATGAAGTCTGTTCTTTTAACATTTGACTTAGAAGAATGTGATATTTTAAGAAAGTATAAAAAAACAACAAAAGAAGAAGAAATGAGTATCTCCAAACAAGGGCTTTTATCTCTTCTTAAACTTCTGGAAAAATACAACCTCAAAGCTACATTTTTTACAACAGCAGAATTTGCAAAATTTTATCCAAACCTGGTAAAATCTATGAAAGACAGAGGACATGAGATCGCCTGTCACGGTTATTCTCACTCAGATTCCTATCTTAATGAGTCTGATTTTGAAAGAATACCTGAGGCAAAAAAACAAATAGAACAGATAATCAGTTCCAAGATTCTTGGATTTAGGGCGCCAAGATTTGAAATAAAACAAATCTCAAAACTAAATAATTTTGGTTTTTATTATGACTCCTCTACTCACCCTACCTTCATTCCAGGAAAGTATATCAACCTTAGTTCAAAAAGAACAATTCATAAGATTAGTAATTTAATTGAGATTCCTCTTTCAGTCTTGCCTTTTGTCAGGCTTTCAATATCCTGGATTTTCTTTAAAACTTTTCCTCTGTCCTATGCGAAATCCTTTGCAAAAATAAATTTTTTATTCTCAGATTATCTTATGTTGCTATTTCATCCTTGGGAGTTTGCAAATCTATCTAATCTCCCCCTTCCCTCTTTTATCAAAAGAAAAAATAATAAAAAATTGCTTAAAATGCTAGAGAAGTATATCATTTTCTGCACAAAAAACAAGTATGTTTTTAGAAAAGTGTCTGAATATCTTAATTTATTTCCAGAAATCAATTAAATGCCCAAACACTGCTTTAACTCCTCTTAGATTAAACCAGATGTCCTCTAGACTATGTATGCTTTTTAATCTAGCAAACAAATACTTAGGAGTAAGGAAAATTGTGTAAATCTTTTTGCAAACCCCTGCAACTTCTTTTGCATCTGAATCCCTTGTTTTCAAAACTGGCTCCCGCATGTCGTATCTTTCATACTCTAATGGATTAAACAAAAACCATTTATGTTCTTTTGCTTCTTTCCAGAGTGTAGTTCCAGGGTATGGAATCAGAACTGTAGACTGCAAAACATCTGCCTGCCCTGATTGCATTAATTGTTTTGCCAGTTTAAATGTCTTTAGAGCATCTTCTTTTGTTTCCCAGGGATATCCTACTATCATTGTTAAATGAACTGTGAGTCCTGCTTTTTTTGCCATTTTGCACCCTTTAATTATATCCTCTACTTTAATTCCTTTATTTAATCTGTCAAGTGTCTCTTGATTAGCACTCTCTAATCCAAATTTTAAGAGCCTAAATCCTGCTTTTTTCATTAAATCATAATCTTCTTGTTTTAAAATTCCAAATCTCATATTACAGGAGTATTTTATTTTTTTATTATACCCTCTGGTTATCAGCCCCCTGCATAATTCCTGAAGCCATTTTCCAACACTCAGAGTTCCAGAATCATCAAATATTTCTCTGACTTTATACTTTTTTATTAATTCCCCAATCTCATCTAAAACATTTTCAACACTTCTATTTCTAAAACAAGGATATAATCTTGGCCAAGAGCAAAACTTGCATTTTCCCCACCAACAATCTCTTCCAGACATAATATAAAAGTAGGGATGCCCGCTGAGGTTATACTCTCTCTGATAATCTCTCCATTTTGTTAATTCTCTATCAATAAATGGTGCTTCATCAAGTTTGTGGTTTAATTCAAACTTTCCACCAGACAGAATTTTCTTTCCTTTTCTATACCAAATTCCTCCAGGAACCTTTTTTATCTTTTTGTTTATCCAATTAACTAATTCTAAAGATAAGAAATCAAAATCTCCCCCAGTCAGCACAAAATCCACCTCTGAGTTTTTCATTGTTTCTTCTGGAAAAGAAGTTATATGGTCGCCTAAAATTGCTATTTTCATTTTAGGGAATTTTTTCTTCAAGTGATTAATCACCTTCCAGTGTAGTTTAACAACAGGAGTTTTTGTTTCAAAAATAAACAAATCAGGATTTTGATTTTGAATTAATTCATCAAATTTATCAGAGGAGATGTTCTCTGCAACACAATCAACCCAAGATACTTCATTTTTATTTTTCTTCAATAAGGTTGCAGCACTTCCCATTACAACTGGAAAAATAAGGCAGGGATTAGTAAACCACTGAAACTGCCTGTTCTGTCCAAGAGTTGCAGTTCCTTTTTCAGATTCTGTTGGAGGGTAGCCTATTAGTATTTTCATCTTAAATATACACTCTGAAACTCATTTATAAACATTATTGATTTATCCTCTAACCTCTCAAAAAATTCCTCTTCTAAAAATAAAAAAACCAAGTAAGATTACAACTAATTGAAAAACCCAGAGGAGATACACAACTTCTTTTTCATATACTCTTCTTCCTCCTTTTATTTTTTTAAGTGCCCATATTGCAAGATGCTCTAGCCCATAGAACTTTTCATAAGGAAGTTCAAGGCTGTTATCTTTATTCGGTTTAGCGAAAGATTGTTTTTTTAATTTTCCTCTTATTTTTAGGAAAACTTCAAGAATATACGGAATAAAAAAGAAAATAGCTACTCTCTCAAAATTTCCAAGTATTGCTATGCTTGCAATTAACGCCCCAATAGAATAAGTGAGCACATTTCCTGGAAAAACTTTTGCAGGATATTTATTAAAAATTAAAAAAGCCAAAAGTGCAAAGATCATGCATAATCCAATTAAAGCAAGCCATGAACTTCCAGTTAAGTATGCTACAAGACTTAAAGCACCAACTAGTAAGACTCCTTGTCCAGCTTCCAGGCTGTTATAACCTGCTAAAAAATTAAAAGTAGTTGAAGCTCCTACAAATCCAAGAGGGATGATTATTAAAGGGTAGAGTAATCCCAACGCAACTTCCCCAATAAAAGGAATGTTTACAGAACTATGTCCTGCATTTATCACAACTAATGGAGTAGAGGCAAGAAGAATAAGGACTATTCTTGCTTTTTTGCTTAAACCAATTCTCCATCCAAGGATATCATCTATCATTCCTATAAATGAGACAAGTATAAGGGAGGTAATCAGAGCAAAAATCTCAATAGTAACAATATCTGTCTTTAAAATAAAAGTTTTAATTGCAATATAAGATAAAACTCCTATGATAAAACTTGCGATAACAACAACCCCTCCTGCTTCAGCAACCTCACTAGGTTCATACTTATTCATATCTCTTCCTTTTAATCCTGTTCTTTTTGCATTTTTTATCCAGTGTGGAAGAACTAGCAAAGATATCAAAAAACTCAGCAATAACGGAATAAATAGTATAATCTCCATTTTAATTAAGTCTGATATTTTCTTTGAATTATTCTCTCAGGAAAATCTGTCATTTGATACTCTGGGTTTATTTTTTCATTTCCAGTATATTCTATCTCCCAGATTTTGATAGGCCCCTGAATTCCCTGGAAATAAACAAAATCTCCTACTAAGTTACTTTGACTTTTTAACATACTAACAATACTATTTTGTTCAGTATGCACTAATTTAAAATAATCTCCCTCTCCAAACAAATATAACCTCACCCATAATGCACGCATATTTCTTTCACTTAAAAACATGCTTGCACCAGTTGGATTAAGACTAAAACTTTCTCCAGCAACATCAAGCCTTGGGAACACATACAAGCATCCTTCATAACCTTTTTTAAAATCATAAATTTCTCCTTCGTAAAATAAGTATCTCAACGGAATCTCAAATTGTTCTCCATTATAAACAAAGATTCCTTTTGGTTGAGAAACCTGTTTTCCACCATTTTCATCTATCATTCCAAGAATCATTGCCCCCACTCCTGCTCTTGAGCCTGGCAGAAGAATCTCCCTTCCAGTCTGACTGTCTTTGTATATATAATCTTCATCTAAAGCAGTGCTTCCAAAATTCCCACCACCCCCATAAAAGTAAGATGTTT
>CAYOFN010000028.1:0-6015 GCA_964403535.1 Candidatus Woesearchaeota archaeon | reverse complement strand
AATAAATTAAAGAATTTACCTGGTTTTGATGCAACTGTTATTAAAAAAATTAAAGATGAAGATGGAATTATTATTGGTATGGCGAATATGGATGAGTTTGCATGCGGAAGTTCTGGAGAGAGCAGTGCATATGGGGAAACAAAAAATCCAAAAGCAATAGATAGAATTCCTGGAGGTTCAAGTTCTGGAAGTGTTGCTTCTGTTGCAGCTGATTTTTGTGACTTGGCTCTTGGAAGTGATACTGGTGGAAGCATTAGAAATCCTGCAAGTCATTGTGGTGTTGTAGGATTTAAGCCAAGTTATGGTGCTGTTTCAAGATTTGGTTTAATTGACTTGAGTATGAGTTTAGAGCAGATTGGATGTATTGGAAAAAATGTTGAGAGTTGCGAATTATTATTTGATGTTATTAGTGGGAAAGATGAGTCTGATGCAACTAGTTTGAGTAGAGATACTTTAAAATTAGGGAAGAAGATAGTAATAGGAATTCCAAGAATAAATGCAGATGAGAGAATTTGGAGGTTAGTAAAAGCAAGGGGCATAGAAATTGCTGAACAGAATAAATGGCAGATTAAGGATTTGGAATTAAAATATCTTGATTTAGGAGTGCAGACTTATTATCCGATTAATTATGTTGAGTTTTTTTCAGGAACAAGGAAATTTGATGGAAGAAGATTTGGAAAAAAGATTGAAGACTCTTGTGGAGAAGAAGTTTTAAGAAGAATCCTTGGAGGAGGAGAAATTGCACAGGAAGAGTATTCTGGAAGATATTATAAAAAAGCACTTGAGGCTAAGAAGTTTATCGAGAAAGAGTTTGAAAAAGCTTTTGAAAAGGTTGATTGTTTGATTATGCCCTGTGTTCCTAGACTTCCTCATAAATTAGGAGAGAGTATTTCAGTAGAAGATATGTATAATTATGATTCTCTGACTGTTTTGGCTAATTTAGCAGGAGTTCCTGCTATTTCTATTCCTGCTGGAGAGATTGATGGAGTTCCTGTTGGAATGCAGATTATTTGTGGAAAAGGAAAAGATAAAAATGTTTTTGAGATTGCAAAGAGGTTTGAGAATGTTAACTGAAACTGTAAGTGAGGAGGTAGGAGAAATGAACAAAGGTTATTCTCAAAAAAGATGGTTGTATTCTACTTCTTCTGGAGTTGATGTTTTTATAGAAGGAGGTAGAGGAGACTTGCTTGATGAGTGTTTTGGTAATGCTTGGAGATATGAGGCGCATTATCAAGCCAAAGATTCTACTTGTGTTTGTATTACTCCTCCTACAGAAAAGTGGCCTTCAAGTGTTTATCCTACAGAACAACAATTAAAAAGTTCTCCATGTTTTCATGGAGGAAAGATTCAACAAGCTCCTTTAAGGAGGGTTATTATCACACAAAGAACATTTACTTATTTTGATTCTAATCTTCCAGATGAAACTCCAGATGAATGGATTGGAGCAAGATGAAAAAACTGATTATGATTCATGGATGGGGTGGAAGTGGAAAAGGAGGATGGTTTGATTGGTTGAGAGAAGAAGTAGAGAAGAGAGGATGGAATGTTGAGAGTCCTGATATGCCGAATACTACTTCTCCTAAAATTAGTGAGTGGGTTGAACACTTGAAGAAAGTTGCAGAGGGTGTTAGAGTAGAAGAAGATACTTTTTTTATTGGACATAGTATTGGGTGTCAGACTATTTTGAGATATTTAGAAAAATTACCTGAAAAAACCAAAATTGGAGGGGTTATTTTAGTAGCTCCGTGGATGCATTTAGATGAGAATACAATTAAAGAGGATGGTGAAGAAGTTGTAGAAATTGCAAAACCTTGGATGGAGACACCTATTAATTTTAAAAAAATAAAACAACATACAGATAGTTTCTTTGCTATTTTCTCAGATAATGACCCTTATGTTCCTTTATCTGATGCAGATTTGTTTAAAGAAGAGTTATCAGCCAGAACAGTTGTTTTAGAGAATCAAGAGCATTTTTGTGAGAATTCTGAATTTCCAGTGTTATTAGAGAGTCTCTTAAAGATGGCAAAAGAAAAGTAATAAACTAAGATGCTGTTGATATAAGGAAAGTTTAAAAACAAGGCTTATTTTTTAGAGTGATGCAAATTCAGGATGTAGATTTGAGATGGTTGGGTAATTCTGGCTTTCTTATTCAAACAGAAGGAAAAAACCTTTACATAGACCCTTATAAAATAAGCTGTGAAGATAAAGCAGATATAATTCTTATTACTCATCCACATAATGACCATTGTTCTATTGAGGATATTGAGAAAATCTCAAAAGATGGCACAATTGTTCTTGGACCTGCTGATATTCAGAGTAAGATAACAAGAATCAATAAGAGAATAGACTTAAGAATTGTTCATCAGGGAGATGAATTGGAGTTTGGAGATGAAGAAAATGAGATAGGAATAAGAGCTGTTCCTGCTTATAATCTAGATAAAGAGTTTCATCCTAAGAGTGAGGGATGGTTAGGATATTTAATTGAGACAAAGACAGTTTGTGTTTATCATTTAGGTGATACTGATATGCTTCCTGAAATGGAAAAGTTGAAAGAATTATGCAAGGGTAAAGAATTTGTTGTTTTACTTCCTGTTGGAGGGAAGTTTACTATGAATTATCAAGAAGCAGCAAAGACAGCTTCTCTTCTTAATCCTAGTTTTGCAATTCCTATGCATTATAATTCTGTTGATGGCAGTTTAAATGATGCTGAGAATTTTGCAGGATTATGCGAGGAGAATGGGATAAAGGCAGTTATTTTAGATAAAGAGTAAAATGTTTGAAAAATCAAGGTTTACAAAAGCAAGGAAAGGCTTGTTTGATTGTTTAATTGAAATTGATTTTTTGGAAAGATTTCCTTTAGATGAAGATGCACTTGGAAGAATTATTACTCTTTGTTATAAAGGACAGAAATATGCTACAAGATTGATTGAATTAAGTGAGAGATTTGATGTAAGAGGAGTTAGTGAGTATAGTAATGATTTATCGCACAAAATAAAAACATATACTTTATTGAGGCCTGCAAAAACTGCAATGCTTGAATCTCAGTTAGGTTTAATTAG
Source organism: Candidatus Woesearchaeota archaeon (assembly GCA_964403535.1). Classification (GTDB taxonomy): domain Archaea; phylum Nanobdellota; class Nanobdellia; order Pacearchaeales; family GW2011-AR1; genus CAYOFN01. The sequence continues at coordinate 2,956 of CAYOFN010000028.1, read as the reverse complement.
TGCAGGAAGAAAGTGCTGATTCTAATTCTTCTGGTGAATTGATATAGAGAAGTTTTATTTTAAATTTTTTTAAGTATGCTTCATCTTCTGGAGATAGTTTTTTGTTTTTGAGAAATCTAGTGTATATGAGAAAAGTATAATTTTCTCCTGCAAGTATCTCAGAATGAACTCTTTTTGATGAGGTGCTTACTCCATCTTTAAACCCTTTGAGTAGTTTGTATAGATAGATTGCGTATTTCATTTCTCCATCTGTTCCAGGAGAAGAACCAAGATAAAGAACTTTGTTTCCTAGAAGAGCTTTAATTAAATCATGCTTAAACCAGTTTTCTGTGTCAATGATTTTATCAAAAAGTGGTTTATTATTTATTTTTGTTTCTAAAAATGGTTTTAAGTGTTGTGTTCCAAATGTTTTGTCTGAGAGTGGCAGAGAGGCTATAACTTGTTTTCCTTTATTTTCTTTGTATTTTTTAGCTATTTCAAAGCAGATGCCTCTGTCTGGAAGAAGTTCTATTTCAACTCCTGAATTTGCAAGAGATTTGGCTATTTTGCTAATCTCTAATTCTATTTCTTTTTTTGAGAAATCTAGAAGCTCGGAGAAGTGGAAGTTTACATCTCCTGGTCCAATTAAGCTGATTCTCATGAATAGAAAACTATTTTAAAGTATATAAATTCTAAGTAGTATAATGAGTTTTGAAAAAAGAAAACAAGATGTTTTAGGCAAGAGAGATAAATCTGATAAACAGAGCTGGGACAAGAAGATTTTAGGATTATGCAGGAATATAAACTCAAAAAAAGAGTATTATACTACTAGTTCGTGTGCAGGAAGAGTAGTTTTGATTATTGCAGATGATAAGAAAAAATCTGGATTATTTTTATTTAGAATTCATAATAAGATAAGATTTAGAGAGTTGAAAAATGAACTTGAAAAAGCAGGAGAGAAAATAAGTAAACTAGTTTATTTTAAGCAGGAACCATGTATTCTTCATGTTGCGTGTTTTAATCTTAAATTTGCTCAAGTTTTGCTTGATAGAGCAAAACTTGCTGGTTGGAAGAATTCAGGGATAATTGCGAGTAGCAAGAGATTGGTATGTGAGTTGAGGAGTACAGAGAAATTAGAATTGCCTATTTTAGATAAATCAAAAGTTTTAGTTGATGATAAATTCTTAAAACTTCTGGTGAAAGAGGCTAATAAGAAGATTGGGCGGACCTGGAAGAAGATTGAGAGGTTAGAGAGGATGATTTAATTTTATTATAACTTTTAGATACATTTTATTATAACTGATAATAAAGAAATCCTTTTTTGATAAGTTTTTTGTGATTAAAGCAAATTACTGTTTTACTAATTATTTATACAAGCTCTTCGCAGTACTAATAGAAATGTTTTTAATGTCTGAGCTATTAACATATTCATGAAAAAAGAGTTAAAAGCTAGTGAGACAGAGAAGAACTTATTAAAATCATTTGCAGGTGAGTCACAAGCTAGAAATAGATATACATATTTTGCAAGTGTTGCAAAAAAAGCAGGATTTGAGCAGATTTCTGCTATATTTCTTGAGACAGCTGAAAATGAAAAAGAGCATGCTAAGATTTTCTTTGAGTATTTAGATGGGGGAAATTGCGAGATTCAAGCTTTGTATCCTGCAGGAAAAATAGGGAATACAGAAGAAAACCTGTTGGCTGCTGCAAATGGAGAAAAAGAAGAGTGGGGGGTTTTATATCCTGAATTTGAGAAAGTTGCGAGAAAAGAAGGATTTTTAGAAATAGCATTAAGTTTTAAGGAGATTGCAGAGGTTGAGGAGCAACACGAGAAAAGATACAGAAGATTATTAGAGAATGTTAAGCAGGGAAAAGTTTTCAAGAGAGATAAAGTAGTAAAGTGGAAGTGTAGGAATTGTGGTTATGTTCATGAGGGTAAGGAAGCTCCAAAATCATGTCCTGCATGCAAGCATCCTCAGGCTTATTATGAAATCTTGTGCGAGGGATACTAATGGAAAAAATACAATATCTTGGATTTTTAGGTTTTCTTGGTTTCTTAGGGTTCTTAGGTACAGCATCTACTCCGTGGAATTATTTGAATTTTTTGCATTTTCTTCATTTCTTAAGATTCTTGCCAATTAAATTCAAAAAGAAAAAATGAGCTTGTCTCAAATTTATATTTTAATTACAATAGTTGCATTGTTAATAATTTTAATTGCAGTCTTTTTTGTGAGAGGTAAAAAAGGTAATCCCTTGAATCATCTAAATTTGGTTCAGTTTATTGTGGGAATTTGTATTTCATTAATTGGTGCAGGAATAATGTTTCAGGGAAACCTCTTTGGAGAAAGGAACTCAGGTATTGCTACAGTTATTGGAATTATTGGTATAGGACTGATAGCTACCTCCTATAGACTCAGATTACTACAACCAAAAAAATTTCGTTAGAAAAGTTAACCTTTTTGTTTGTAAGTATATATTTTATTAGTAGTAATTGATATTATTTTTAAATTAAAATCTAGAAACTAGGAGATTATTATGAATTTAAAAGATTTATTCTTCACTCTTGAGTGCGCATAAAAAAAAGAAATATTTATAAAGAAAAAGAACTACCCTCTTTTATTATAAAACCTTTAAATCTTTTCGTGGTGGTTAAGATTTAAACTTTTTTGGAATTGGTGGTGTCAATCAGTGAATTTTTCAATCTTAGTCATTGGTGTATCTTCTTTTTTTCTCAAGGAAATAAATGCAAAAGAGTATTTAAATGCTTCGGAAATTATCTGAAAAAAAGTTTCTGAACTACTCTTTTAAATAATAATTGAAAGGAGGTATAAAATAAAGATGGCATTAGATTTTGCAAAAGAAGCAATAGAAAGAATGGATGAATGCAGTATAAACTTTGATGACTTGAGAGCTGGGAAAGCAAATATCAAGGTTGTTGGTGTTGGTGGAGCTGGCTGTAATGCTGTTACTTGGCTTTTTA
>CAYOFN010000027.1:0-7167 GCA_964403535.1 Candidatus Woesearchaeota archaeon | reverse complement strand
AATCTCATTAAAATTACTATCCTCCAAGTCAATTCCATGATTAAACTGAGTAATCTCCCCAGATCTAATAATCAGATTATTAAAACCTAAAGAAACAACTCCATTTCCAGATTTACCCTCTACTCCAATTAACTCATGTCCATTAAAATCAAGAGTTATATAATCTGCACCTATCAAAATACAAGGTTTATCAGAACCATAAAAATAATCATGAACATCATTAACAAGAGTATAAGTTGCTCCTTCATTATCTAAAACTACACCACAAGAAGTGATTTCATAAGAAGAGAGATTATCCTCATCTTCTATCTGATTGCTTAAAAGAGTAAGAGATTCATTAAGAAGAGAACGAGGATTTGAGAGTATAGGAAGACTTGAATCAGAAGGATAAACATAAGGCCCCTGAACTTCTGCTTCAGTTGATATAAGAGAAATTCCAGAAGAACCGCTTTCTAGAGAAGGAGTTAAAACAACAGCTAAACAAAGTGGAAATAGCATGATTAACAGAACTAAACACATCAAAATAATCTTTCCTTTCATATCACTAAACCCTAATTTGCGTATTTAAAGATTATTGAACTGCAAAATATATAAAGAAATAAAGCAAGAAAGCTTTATAAAACTTATACCCCTAAGGCAGATTAAGATGAAAGAAACAAAAGAAATTCAAAGGACTATTGAGAGTATCTCCCCAACAGAGAGAAAAGTCCTTCCTTATATAAAAGAGGACATAGAAGGAATAATAGAAAAAACAAAACTTGACAGAGTTTCTGTATTAAGAGCTCTAGAATTCCTCAACAATAAAAAAATTATCTCCCTAAACATAGAAGAAGAAAAAACAATTGATTTAGATGTTAACGGAATACTCTACAAGCAAAAAGGACTCCCTGAAAGAAGGCTTCTTGAATTTGTTTCTGAAAAAAACATTGTAGGTTTAGAAGAAGCAAAATCAAATGCAGGATTATCAGAAAATGAATTCAAAGCAGCTCTTGGCGCACTAAAGAAAAAAGCTCTGATTGATTTAGAAAATAAAAAAATAAAGATTACAGGGAAAAAAGAAGATATTTCAAAAAAAACACTGGAAGAGCAGTTTATTGATGCACTTCCTATAAAATTAAGTGATTTAAAAAACGAACAAAAGTATGCTTTTGAAAATTTGAAAAACAGGAAAAAGATAGTCCTTATAGAAAATAAAAAACAAATCAAGTTTTCTCCAACAGAACTTGGAGAGGAAATTCTGAAACATGATTTAAAAGAAGTTGATAAAATGATAGAAACCCTCACTCCAGAACTTATAAAAACTGGAAACTGGAAAAATAAAAGATTCAGAAGATATGATATAACAAGCCCTGTTCCAAGGATTTATGGGGGAAAAAGGCACTTTGTTAATCAATCTATAGACTATGGAAAAAGAATCTGGATAGAAATGGGATTTAAAGAAATGAAAGGAAATCTAGTTCAAACCTCTTTCTGGAACTTTGATGCTTTATTTACTGCACAGGACCACCCAGTACGAGAAATTCACGATACATTCTTCCTTGACAAAAAAGGAAAACTCCCTGATAAAAAAATTGTAGAGGAGATAAAAAAAGCTCATGAAAAAGGAGTAGGAGGGAGTAAAGGATGGAGATACTCCTGGGACGAAGAAGAAGCTAAAAAGCTCTGCCTCAGAACTCATACAACATGCTTATCAGCCCAGACTCTTGCAAACTTAAAACCAGAAGAATTACCTGCAAAATTCTTCGCAATAGGCCCAAGTTTCAGAAATGAAACAGTAGACTGGAATCACGGATTTGAACTTCTTCAAACAGAAGGAATTGTAGTTGATGAAAATGCAAACTTCAAGAATCTACTCGGATACTTAAAAGAGTTTGCAAAAAAAATGGGATTTGAAAAAGTGAGATTCAGACCAGCTTATTTTCCATACACTGAACCAAGTGTAGAAGGAGATGTCTGGAATGAAGAAAGAAAAGAGTGGGTAGAATTAATTGCAGCAGGAATATTCCGCCCAGAAGTTACAGAACCCTTGCTTGGAAAGCCAATTCCAGTTCTTGCATGGGGCCCAGGTTTCAGCAGAATGTTAATGGCAATGTTTAACATAAAAGACATAAGAGAACTAAACAAAAATGATATTGAACAATTAAGAAACATTAAAATTTTAAAGAAATAAAAATGGCAATAATAACATTTTCAAGAAAAGAATTTGAAAAAGATATTGGAAAATTAGATGAAAAAATGCAGAACCAAATTGCAATGCTAGGAACAACTCTTGAAAAATTTAATGCTGAAGAAATAGAGATAGAAGTATTTCCAAATCGTCCGGACTTACTCTCATACCACGGATTCAAGAGAGCGCTTCTGGCTTTTCTCGGGAAAAAAAAAGGATTAAAAGAATACAAACTAAACAAACCAGGAAAAGACTTCATAGTAAAAATTGAAAAATCTGTAAACAATATCCGCCCGTATACTGCATGCGCAATCGTAAAAAATCTTAAGTTTAATGATGAAAAAATCAAAGAAGTAATTGACATACAGGAAAAATTACACACCACAGTAGGAAGAAACAGGAAAAAGCTCGCAATAGGAGTATATCCTCTTGAAAAAATAACCCTGCCTATTCAGTATAAAGCTGAATCTCCTGAAGAAATAAAATTTCTGCCCCTTGAAGAAACACAAGAAATGACTGGAAGACAAATCTTAATGAGAACTTCAACAGGAAGAGAATACTCTCACTTACTGAAAGATAAACAACTCTATCCTGTCTTCAGAGACTCAAAAAACGAGGTACTAAGCATGCCTCCAATTATAAATTCACAATTAACTGGAAAAGTTGATGAAAAAACTGAAGATGTTTTTATTGAATGCTCAGGTTTTGATTTAGAAGTTCTAAAAAAAACTCTTAGTATCCTTGTAACAACTCTTGCAGAAATGGGTGGAGAGATTTATCAAATGAACCTTCAGTATCCTTCTAAAAAAATAGTAACTCCAGACTTATCACCTGAAAAAATAAAAATTTCTATTGAAGATGCAAACAAGCTTCTCGGACTTGATTTAAAAGAAACAGAAGTAAAAAAACTTCTTGAAAAAATGGGGTATAATTACAATCCTAAAAATAAAGAAGTTGAAATACCTTCTTACAGAGTGGATATCCTTCATCCAGTTGATATTTATGAAGATATTGCTATTGCCTACGGATATGAGAATATTACTCCTGAAATACCAAATATCTCCACACTAGGAGAAGAAAATGAAACAGAAGTAAAAAAAAGAAAAATAACAGAAATCCTCACAGGGCTCGGATTTCTTGAAATCTCCACTTATCATCTTTCTACAAAAAAGGAGCAATTCAAAAATATGAACCTAAAACAAGCAGATAATTCAGTAATTGAAGTTCTTGACTCAAAAACAGAATTTTCTCTTCTAAGAAATAACCTTTTGGCTCAAGCATGCAGAGTTTTAATGCAAAACTCTGACTCAGAGTTTCCACAGAAAATATTTGAAATTGGAAAAGTTTTCAGTCAGGATAAGGAAACAGGAGAAATAATTGAAAAAGAGAAGTTATGCATCACAATAGCAGGGGAAACTAATTTTACTGAAATTAAACAAATTCTTGAGTATCTTCTAAAAATGTTAGACTTAAAGATTGAAATAAAAGAGTCAGAACATCCTAGTTTTATTGAAGGAAGAGTAGGAAAAATCATGCTCAACAAAAAGGATATTGGAGTTCTTGGAGAAGTATCTCCTCAAGTTCTAAAAAACTGGAAAATAAAAATGCCTGTTTCTGCTCTTGAAATTGAGATTGAAGGATTGTAAGCTAAAAATAACCCCTGTCATCTAATCAAAAGAATATCTTAAAGTATACCTACCCAAAATAACTTTTATCCTGCTTTTTGTCTAAAGAAGTATAATTTTTCCTTATTTTCTCGAAAAGACTCTCAAGTTTATTCTTGAGTTTTTCATTTTCCTTATAAACTTTTTTTATAAACTCTGCTTCAAACTTTTCAGCATACTTATTCTCAATCTGAAAAACATCTAACTCAATCTCTACATACTTATTGTAAACTTCCTGAATTAAAGATTTGTCCTGTGAATTAAAAGATTTTACAATATTAAAAAAAAACATAGGGGCATTGCTCGGATTTAAGAATATTTCCATTAATCTAAAATTAACAGCTACTCTGTCCATAATTTGGTGCCTTATTCTTCTCAGAATCAAGTCACTCTCTTCTTCAACAACACACTCTATCTCAAAGCTCTCATTTAATTCCTTAAAACTTGGCAGATCATATTTCACTCTAAGCTCCTCATACTTCTTCTTAAAGTCCTCTAAACTCCCCTTATCAGCCATCTCTCTCTCAATAATAAAGTATTTATAAACTTAATGAAGTAATTTTATTTATGCCTCAGTAGCTCAATAAGGGATGTATCCCTTATCAACCCTCTGACATAGAGATGGTTCGCTACAGGTATATGCCTCAGTAGCTCAGTAGGTAGAGCGTTACATTGGTACTACAACTTTCTTTTGCTAAGAAAGTTCTATGAGTCAAAGAAACTAAAAGACTCAAAATAACAAAAATGTAAAGGTCCTGAGTTCGACTCTCAGCTGAGGCTTCTTAACTCCTACATTAAACTTTTTCACCCAAGAAAAACATCACCCTGTTCAGGAAGCCACTCCATCTTGACAAAATACCCTATAATCCCCCTAGAACTTTCAAACAAATCATACAACCAATTTCCATAACTAGAGAAAAAAGTATTCACACTCTCTGTATTTTTCAGTGCAAGATTATTCTGGCTCACAATAAAAAAACCAACTAATAAAAAAAACATTATCAAAAACATGTAAATCTTCATTTTACTCTTCTGTCTCGTTCTTTAGTTTCCAATCCATCTTAAAAGCATTTCCAGCTAAAACCTTCATATTCTCAACAGAATGCCCTAACCAAGTGAAATAAATTTTAGAAGCTAAAAAAGCCCCATCTTTACTCTTAAAATCAACATTATACTGAGTTGTAACAAATGTAAAAGTAGTATAAAGAAACAAAAGAAGCACAATAAACAAAATAGCATACAATTTATGCCTAGTATGTTTTAATTTCAAAACTACAAATATTGCTGCAGCAAGAACAACAATAAGAGCCCATCCAATCATCTCCATTTTTAATCTAATACATAAGCCTTAAAACATATATAAATTTATCTAATCAGTTCACAATAAATCAAAAGCATATTAAAAACCTACTCCATCCGGGAATAAGTAGCTAAAATCTTCTGCTCTTACTCCATGAGTTAAATTAACCCTTCCTTTTTTAACATCAAAACAACTCACAGTTTCTGGTAAGTCCTTTAATTTAGGATATCTAAAAGTATTTTGCCATTCTGAGATTGCTGTTCTTCCACTTGTCTCAGAAGGATTATATCTTTCCATCCAACCCCAAGAAACTATCCATAAGTTTCTTCTCAAAACCAATCTCTCAAGTCTCTTCCTTGTTCCTTCCAAATCCTTAAAATCAAGTTCTATAGTTCTTACAGGGTTTTTTAATTCATAGGTCCCTAATCCCCAGTAAGCTCTTCTTTCTTGAGCAAAATTCATTTGATGTTCTAAAACAGTCCATGCATGAGGATATTTTTCTGCATCACTCTTCTTTCCTACCAGAGTAAATTTTACCTCCACCCCAAGACGTCCATCTTCAGAAATCAAATCAACTCCATTGTGAGAATTTACTCTCATACCTAAAACTTCAGCAGCCCACTCCTCATTTAATCCAGGCATAACACTATTAAATCTTCTAGCATGATTTCTATCATTCATCATAAAAACCAACAATACATCTTAAAAACAATTTAGATACTCAGAAATATATTTTAAAATTCTTACTCTTCTTGTTCACTAGCTAAAAAAGCCCACCATGACTTTTTCAAAGCAACTACTTCTCCATTTGCAGCATCAACCTGTGCCTGAACATGCATTTTCTTATTAAACAATCCAAATATTTTTGATTGTTTTTCTGCTCTTACTTCATAGGCAACACGTGCCTGATAATACTTGTTATTTTCATATCTTTCCACAGCAACTTCTTTTAATTCAATAGAACAATTATTCTCTGAAGAGCATACTTTTAATCTAAGTCTTTCAAGAGCAGTTTCAGAAGCAACATCTGGCATGATTTTAATCTCAGAATTTAGGCCATTGCTTAATCGAACATTTAATCTTGTTCTATTCTGGATTTTTTCTTCTGTTAAATTACATGAACACTCTGCGGAGTTATTCCCAACTCTAATCTGTATCCGATTATTTTCTTTTAACTTCAGCATAACTCTCTCGCCTTGCTCAGTTTTAATTTCTTCCTCATTTCCCTTTGTTAATCTTCCTCTAACTTCCGTACTTGTTTGACTACTCTGTTCTTGATTTTGTTGAACTCCTGTGTCTCCAGATTCATTATCAGACTCTCCTGCCTGAACCTGTTGTCCTTGCCCTTGCTGAGCAACAACACTTACTAACAAAACTAAACTAAACATTAAAACTGCAAAAACCAACAAAAACACCACTTTTTTCATATAATCTTTTAGGAATAAGAGTTTAAAAATATTGCTTTATTCATAATAAAATGAAAACATTGAAAATTCGCAATCTTGAGCTGAAAAATCCTTATTTTCTTGCTCCAATGGCCGAAATAAATGATATAGCTTTTCGCATGCTCTGCAAAAAAGCAGGTGCTGGATTAACCTATACTGGCATGATTAATCCTTTGACGCAAAAATCCTTGGTTCTTGATGACTCTCCAGCCCTACAATTATTCTCAACATCAGAAAAAGGAATTAAAGAGTTTATAAAAAAATACAATACTCAAGTGTCTTTATTAGATTTTAATTTAGGATGTCCTGCAAAAACAGCTAGGAAACTAGGATTTGGAGTATTTATGCATCACGAACTAGATAAAATAAAAGACATATTAAAGATAATAAGAGAATCAACAGATAAGCCCCTGACAATAAAACTAAGAAAATCAAAATATACTCTAAAAATACTAAGAATAGCTGAGAAATACTGCGATGCCATAACGATACATCCAAGAACACAACAGCAAGGATACTCAGGAAAGCCTGATTTAGAATTTGCAGAAAAAATAAAAAAATCAACTAAGCTTCCTGTAATTTACTCTGGAA
>CAYOFN010000026.1:0-7843 GCA_964403535.1 Candidatus Woesearchaeota archaeon | reverse complement strand
AACAAGTGAAATTCCTCTTTTATTAATCGTATTCTTCTCAGTCTATGTATTCCTTGGAAATCTTGGAGGTCCTGCCTGGTTTTCATGGATGGGTGATATTGTTAATGCTGAATCAAGAGGAAAATATTTTTCCTGGAGAAATAGAATAACAGGAATTGTAGCAATAGTTTGCACAGTAATTGCTGCATTTTTTCTTGATTTCTTAAAAAAGCATAGCTTGGTTTTAGTAGGATTTGCTGTATTTTTCTTTCTGGCAATGCTCTCAAGATTAATAGCAAGGGAATTATTTAAGAAAAAGTATGAACCAAAAATGACTCTTAAAAAAGGATATTATTTTTCTTTCTGGCAATTTCTGAAAAAAGCTCCTTTTAATAATTTTGGAAAATTTTCAATCTTTCGTTTTCTAGAAAGCTTTTCTGTTTCAATTGCAGGTCCTTTTTTTGCAGTATATATGCTAAGAAACCTTGGATTCAGTTATGTAACCTTCATGATAGTAATTCTCTCTCAAACAGTCTTTTCTTTAATAGTTATGCCTCTCTGGGGAAGATTCTCTGATGAGTTTGGAAATTACGAAGTTATGAAAATTACCTCTATTTTAATTCCAGCTATTCCTTTACTCTGGCTTCTCTCTCCCTCTCCATACTATCTTATCTTCGGTCCAATGTTAGTTGCAGGAGTTTCCTGGGCAGGTTTTAATCTTGCAGCAGGAAATTTTATTTATGATTGTGTAACTCCTCAAAAAAGAGGTATAGTCGTTTCCTACTATAATATCTTAAATGGAATCGGAGTATTTCTTGGAGCTACACTTGGCGGGATAATTGTAGCTTCAACCTCAATAAATTTTATGAATATTATACTTTTTGTTTTTTTAATTTCAGGTATAGCCAGAATGATAGTCAGCCTAGTAATGCTTCCAAGAATAAAAGAAGTAAGAAATGTTGAAAAATTTGATGGAAAAAGAGCTTTTAAAAATCTCATACTAAAAACAATTGGAAACCAGAATCATGAACCTAGACACGAACTAATGGCTGAAAAAACAACAACAAAAAATTAAGTATTTAATTCTTTGATAATGCGTTTCATATACTTATTTGCAAGAGTCAAAGGTTCAGGGTATTTATGAGGAAGATTAATCAGGTTTTTAGACAACTGATATGCACTCTCAAGAGTGATATTATTCCCAGGAGAAATATACATGGGCCGGCTACCCGATTTAGTTACTAATACTCTAGCAATTTTATTTTTTTCAAAAATAACATCTTCTCCTTTGCATTCTCCTTTAACTAAAGAATCAACAATTCCAATACTTGGAACTCCAGTAGAAAGAGAAAAATGGCTTGCAATTCCAAGCCTCTGGTGAGTTATTCCATTTCCTAAAACAAAAATAACATCAGGCTTTTCCTCTAACTTATTAAAAGCACCCATCATGACAGGAAGATCTCTATAAGCAATAAAACCAGGAATATATGGAAACTTAACCTTATCAATAAAATATACCTGGTCTATAATCTCAAAATTTTTATCACAAACAATAATTGCAGAAATCATTTGCTTTCCAAACATGGAATTTTTTACACCTCCAAATCTATCTGCAAGAGAAAAATCTATTTTATCTTTCAATTCAAGACTCTTAAAAAGTTTTTCCTGTTCTTCTTCCAGCTTTCTCAGATTAATGCCATATCTTTCAGATAATTCTTTAATTTCCATTTGTTCCACCTTTTTATACTTAAAACATAGGATTTTTTGATTAAAAAGTTTTCTATTAGCTTATTCTACAATCAAACCCAAATATTTCCCCTTGTCTGAAAAGTTAATTAACAAAATAGAGTATCTTTCCACAAACCTTTTAAACCATCGGATGTATAATTAAGTATGTTCTCAAAAAAATGTAAAAAATGTAATAAAAAGTTCAGTAAAAAGTATGAGTTTTGTCCTTTTTGCGGATTTGATTCAAAAGAAGCAGAAGATGCCAGAGAATACGGACTATTAGGTAAAGATGACTTTCTTGAATCTAAAGAATTTAATGAACTAAAACTTCCTTTTGGAATGAAAAGTTTAATGAAACTTCTTCCAAAACTAATAGAAAAATCAATAAAAGAAATTGAAAAACAAGAAAGAGCATCAAAAGATACTCCAGAGGGGTTTAATGTTTTCACAACTCCTAACTCAATAAAAATCAACTTCTCCTCAATAAATGGACAGCCTATAACAAAGGTAAGAGAAACAACAAACAGAGAATCTCAGGGAGAAATAACTGGGAAAAACATTTCAGAAGAAAAAGCAAGAAAGATATCTCAACTACCAAAAAAAGAAGCAAAAACAAGAGTAAGAAGACTATCAAATAAAATTGTCTATGAGATTAAAGTTCCTGGAGTTAAGTCTCTGGACAATGTAATCATAAACAAATTAGAAGACTCTATAGAAATAAAAGCAATTTCAGAAAAAGTAGTTTATCTTAAAAATATTAACATAAACCTTCCAATCTTAAGATATATTCTAAAACAAGAAAACATTATTCTAGAATTAAAAGCTAAAAACTAACTAGAAAAACTTTAAATAACAACAATATATTGTTAATCTATGAGCCTGTAGCTCAGCCTGGTTAGAGCACTACTCTGATACGGTAGGGGTCCTCGGTTCAACTCCGAGCAGGCTCATATTCCCCAAAGCTTAACTTAAAATAGAAAAATTTAAGAATAAAGAGAAAGTTATATTAAAGGAAAAAGAGTTCTGATACTATCAAAATGATTGATCCCTGTTTTAACAGATTTGATGGAAAGCACTGGTTAGCAAGAACTCTTCCAGGAGAATCTCCAAGAATTCCTGCTCCTGCTGGAGAAGAGTATGAATTTTTTGCAAATGTAGTAAGAGTAGGATTAGGACGAGAAGGAATAGTGGCAATAATTAATGCCCGTGGAGGAAATCACCAAATTGGTGGAGATTATAGATACGAATGGTTAGTAGAAAAAGCAGGACAAGTAGAAAAAGAAAGACGAGTAAGATTAGAAAATTTAGGAAGGTTTTTTTATGATTCTGAAAGAGAGATATGGGTTGTAAAAGGACAAGAAATAGACACACCTGATGCAACACTACTAGTGTATGGAACTCCTTATGGGGAAAATTTAGATGAAGGAAACTTTGAACAAGTTCTAGAAGAAGCAAGAAAAAAAGGAGCAATCCCTGGAATAAGCAGAATAAAATCACCAACAAAAGTCTTAGAACATCTTCCAGAACTTGCATTTATAGTCACATACAAAGGAACAAGAATAGGAATGAGGAACCCTAATAGAAAAGAAGAAAGACTCTGGTATGAAGAACTAAGCAAACGAAGTGAGGTTGGAGCAATTGCAGTAAGTGGGGGATATGATTTAACATACAGAAATCAATATCCAATTATAGGAAGATGCAACTCTTCTCTTGAATTCGACACAGAAAATAAAGGCAACTTTTTAACAAACTTAGAATCTGCCTTAAGGAAGGCTACTCCAAACTGGCAAGAACAAAATCCAATTTATTCTGGAGTTTTAAGACATGCAGCAAGAATGACGCTTGATAGATTAAGAGGAAAACATAACCCAAGAAAGTAAGTCACTTCTCCCCCAAGATTTAAAAACCACCTTTTTCTATAAAAACCATGACAAAAGGATTATACTACTATTTAAAACAAGCATGGAAAAAACCAGAAAAAAATGCACTAAGAGAAAGGCTTGTTCAGTGGAGAAAAGAACCAGTAGTTAAAAAAATTGAAAGACCAACAAGACTAGACAGAGCAAGAAATCTAGGATACAAAGCAAAAAAAGGGTTTGTAATAGTAAGAGTAAGAATAAAACGTGGAGGAAGAAAAAGACCTCGCCCTAATAAAGGAAGAAGAAGCAAGAGGCAGACTAATAAAAAAGTTCTGAAAATGAGTTACCAGTGGGTAGCTGAACTAAGAGCACAGAAAAAATTTTCAACACTCGAAGTGCTAAATAGTTATAAAATAGGAAAAGACGGGAAAAACTATTTTTTTGAAGTTATACTAGTAGACAGAAACATGCCTGAGATAAATAAAAATAAAGACACAAAATGGATTGCTTCTCCTGCAAATAAAAACAGAGTCTACCGTGGATTGACAAGTGCAGGAAAAAAATCAAGAGGACTTCTGAAAAAATCAAGAAATCAAAAAGTCCGCCCAAGCCAAAGAGCATGGGATAGAAAAGGAAAGTAAACATTCTTCTTAATTGAAACGAAATTTAAATATACTAAAACCCAAACCTTAAATATATCTTTTTCTTATTTCTTAAATGCGATACTCTGAACTATGTAAAATTTACGAAGAACTTGAACAAAATCCTTCTAGGCTGAAAAAAACAGAAATTCTCTCTGAATTTTTAAAAAAATTAAAATTAGAAAAAGACAAGCAGGTGTTATACCTCCTCAGAGGAAAAATCTTTCCAGATTATGATGAAAGAGAGACAGGAATCTCTACACAAATTACAATCAAAGCTCTTTCAAAATCAACAGGAATCTCTGACAGAGAAATAATAAAAACCTGGAAAAAAACAGGAGACTTAGGATTAACTGCAGAAAAAATAACAAGAGATAAAAAGCAAAACACTCTTTTCTCCAACAAACTAACAACAGAAAAGGTTCTTGAAAACCTTCAAAAACTTCCAGAGTTAGAAGGAAAAGGCACAGTAGACAAAAAAATTAATCTAATTTCAGAACTTCTTACTTCTTCGTCTCCAATTGAAGCTAAGTATATCATAAGGATTCTCCTTTCTGACTTAAGAATAGGAATCGGAGCAGGAGTTTTAAGAGACTCAATAGTCTGGTCATGTTTAGAAAAAGAAAAACAAGATTATGAAGCAGTTCAAGAAGCATACGATAAATCCACAGACTGGAAAGAAGTATTTGAAAAAGCATGCAAAGGTAAAAAAGAACTTGAAGCAACAAGTCTTGCTCCAGGAAAGCCTGTAAAAGTAATGCTATTTCAAAAAGAAAAAACAATTGCAGAAGGTTTTGAAAGAGTAGGAAAACCTGCACTAATTGATTTCAAGTATGATGGATTCAGAATGATGATTAATAAAACTGACTCTGGAGAAATTAAAGTTTTCACAAGAAGACTGGATAATGTAACAAAACAGTTTCCAGAAGTTAAATCCTATGTTGAAAAGTACGTAGAAGGAAGATCATTTATTCTTGATGCAGAAGCAGTCGGATTTAATCCAAAAACAAAAGCATATATGCCTTTTCAGGAAATCTCTCAGAGAATAAAAAGAAAGTATGATATAGAAAAAACAGCAGAAAAACTTCCTATAGAACTTAATGTTTTTGACATCCTTTACTACAATGGAAACTCCCTCTTAAAAACCCCTCTTAAAGAAAGAAGAGAAATAATTGAAAAAATAATAAAAAACCAAAAATACAAAATAAAAACAGCAGAAGCAATTATTACTGATAAAATTAAGGAAGCTGAAAAATTTTACAAAAAGGCTCTTGAAGAAGGAGAAGAAGGAATAATGATGAAAAATCTCACTTCACCGTATAAACCCGGCTCAAGAGTAGGGCACGGAATTAAAATCAAACCCCAAGACAATGAATTTGATTTAGTAATTGTAAAGGCAGAGTACGGAACAGGAAAAAGAGCAGGTTGGATTACAAGTTATACTGTTGCATGTAAACAAGACAATGATCTACTTGAGATTGGAAAAGTATCAACAGGACTAAAAGAAAAAGAAGATCTTGGATTAAGCTTTAAAGAACTAACCAAGCATATCAAACCAATTATAACTAAAGAAAATGGAAGAGAAGTTGAAGTAAAACCAAAATTAGTTGTCACAGTTGTCTACCAAAACATACAAAAATCACCTACATACTCCTCAGGATTTGCTCTGAGATTTCCAAGAATCACGCGTCTTCGCCCTGACCGCTCTCTATCTGACATCTCTACTCTTGCTGAAATCCAGAAAGAATATGAAAAATAATTTCTGAAATCAAATCCCTCATTTATAAACCTCAAATTTTCCCCTCGAGAAAAACCAAAAGCTTTATAAAGCAAGTCAATTTAAAAACACTAGTAAAATGGCACAAAAAACCAATCTCAAGGTTCAAAATATAGTTGCCACAACTTCTCTTGGAAAATCAGTTCCTTTGACAAAACTAGCAAGAACACAAAGCAATACAGAATACAATCCAGAGCAGTTTCCAGGACTAGTTCTTCGTATAAAAAAGCCAAAATCAGCAGTTTTAGTCTTTTCAAGCGGTAATCTTGTATGCACAGGAACAAAATCAGTTGCACAAGTAAAAGAGGTAATAGAACAAGTAATAAAACAATTAAGAAAAATAAATGTAAAAGTTACTGAAAAACCAAAAATAACTGTCCAAAACATAGTAGCCTCAGGAAGTATAGACCTTAAACTAAACCTTAACTTCCTAGCACTAGAACTTGAAAATACAGAATATGAACCTGAGCAGTTTCCAGGACTAGTCTATAAACTAATAGAACCAAACGCAACATTTCTTCTTTTTAGCAATGGAAAACTCGTATGCACTGGCACTAAAAATAAAAAACAGCTTGAAGACTCCATAAAACAATTAATCAAAAAGGTTACTGAAGTACTTAAAAAGATGTAACTTAGTTTTCTCTTTTTCCACTTGTTTGTAGTGAGATAAGTTAATAAGTCACTCCATCTTAAAAAAATGACTGGAAAAAGCATAATACAAAATATTGTTTTATGTATAGAAATGAATATAAACAAACCTCAATTTTTAAAAAAATGGCTGAAAAAAAAGGTACAGAAGAATTACTTTTAGAATCAAAAAACTTCTTTGAAACCTACAGGAAAGAAATAGGAAAAAGCATAAGAGAAGGGAAAAAAGTAGTGGTTGTAAATTTTCAGGATTTAGCGTCTTTCTCACCAATTCTATCTGAAAGTCTTATAGACAGTCCAGAAGAAGTAATCCAACTACTGGAATTATCACTTGAAGATACAGGGCTTTTAAAAAACCCAAGAATAAGATTTTTTAATCTTCCAGAAACACAGTCAATCAAAATAAGAAATATCAGAGCAGTCCACATTAATCACCTAATTTCAGTAGAGGGCATAATAAGACAAGCTTCTGATGTCCGTCCACAAGTAGTTAATGCAAAATTTGAGTGCCCGAGCTGTGGAACAGTAATCTCAGTACTCCAAATAGAGAAAAAATTCAGAGAACCAACCAGGTGTTCATGTGGAAGAAGAGGAGAATTTAAATTAATAAGCAAACAAATGGTAGATGCACAAAGAATAGTAGTAGAAGAGTCTCCAGAAAGTCTAGATGGAGGAGAGCAGCCAAGAAGACTCTCTATCTTCTTAAAAGAAGACTTAGTTGAGCCAAAAATGGAGGAAAGAACAACTCCTGGAAGCAGAATCAAGGTAATAGGAATACTAAAAGAAATACCTGTTCCTCTAAAAACAGGAGCAGCCTCAACACAGTTTGACATTGCAATAGAAGCATCAAATATAATCCCCCTAGAAGAAACTTTCGCAGAACTTGATATAGGTGAAGAAGATGAACGCCAGATTAATGAACTAGCTGCAGATCCCAAAGTATTTGAAAAATTAGCAGAGAGTATAGCTCCAAGTATCTGGGGGTATGAAGAAATAAAAAAATCCTTAGTTCTTCAATTATTTGGGGGAGTCAGAAAAACTCGTTCTGACAATACTAAAAGTAGAGGGGATATTCACGTACTTCTTGTTGGAGACCCAGGAGTAGCTAAATCAGTAACTCTTAAATTTATATCAGGAATAGCCCCAAAAGGAAGATATGTAGTAGGAAAAGCAGCAACAGGAGCAGGAATAACTGCAACAGTAGTAAGAGA
>CAYOFN010000025.1:0-8014 GCA_964403535.1 Candidatus Woesearchaeota archaeon | reverse complement strand
TTTTTCTTCAGCTATATCATTTAAAGTCTGATAAAATCTTAATTTCATTGCAGATGGAGATTTAGAAATAATATCTCCTGCTTCCCTCAACTTTTGAGCAGCTTGTTTTTCTGCTTCTGCATTTATAACTCTTGCTCTTCTATCTCTCTCAGCTTCTGCTTGATGAGCCATAGCTCTTTTCATGTTCTCAGGAAGTTCTATGTCCTTGATTTTAACATCAGTCACTTTTATTCCCCAAGGATCTGTTTCTTCATCTACTACTCTTTGAATTTGATTTCCAATTTCCTCTCTTTTTGCTAAAACAGAATCAAGTTCAGCTTTTCCAGTCATGTCTCTTAGTGCAGACTGCGCTAGTTGAGATATAGCGTATTTGTATTCTTCGACTTCTAAAATAGCTTTTTCAGAATTTATAACTTTAAAGAAAACAACACCATTTACTTTCATAGGAACATTATCTTTTGTGATGACCTCTTGTGCAGGAATATCAGTTGCTATGACTCTAATATCAACTCTTCTTATTTTATCAATAAAAGGGATAATCCACCTTAATCCTGGTTGTAATGTTCCTACATATTTTCCTAGTCTAAATTTAACTGCTCTTTCATATTGTTTTACAACTTTTAATCCTGCAAAGAAGAGGAGTAATATAATTGCTCCAATTGTATAATAGAAATTTACCATATTAATCAGAATCTTCTTTGTTTTATAAAACTATCTTCTTTTCATAAGAAGCTTTTTTATTTCCTGAATTTCTTTTTCAGCTTTTTTATTAACTTGATAATCATACTCTGCTCTTACTCTGTCTCTTTGAGCTTGTCTATTTTGGGACATTAAAATTATTGGAGCTTGTATTGCTGCAAGGCAGGAAAGAATTAAGTTTAGGAGAATAAAAGGATAAGGGTCCCACTTATTTATTACCATAAGCACATTTACTAACATCCAGATGAAAAGGAAAATAAAGAACAGGATAATAAAAGTCCAGCTACCTGCGAAAGATGTAAGTTTATCTGCTGCTTTTTGTCCTATAGTAAGTTTTTTTCTCAGTGGAAGGGGGCTAGATATCTCCTCTTTTTTCTTTTCTTTCATTAGTTTTTTAAAGAAAAAAGGTTTTATTAGTCTTTCTTTTTGTTATGTGTAACTTGTTAGTGGTAATAACAGAAAAGTTTATAAGGATATTTTGAGAGTTATTTTAATGAGAACACGAGTTATTCATCATACGCCTTATGGGTTTCCAATGGACCCTAATTTTTTTGGGCAGACTTTTGTTATTGGAAATCATACTAGAAATACAGGTTTAGAGAGTGCTGTTTCTTCTGCATCTGGTTCTGTTTCAGTAGATTTTGAAGATTTAGGTACTCAGCAGAGATTAGCTCATGAAAGATTTAGAACTAATTTGCTTAGTGGAGGACTTCATGCTTCTTTGAAGGAGGTGAGACACTTGCAGGTTTCAGAGAGAAAAGCAGAGTTAGAGAGAGCAGCTACTACTGCTGTTAGTTTTGATTATTTTAAGAAACTTCTGGAATGGACTAATTCAGAAAGAGTTGCTATGGCGATACATTATTTTGGAGCAGGATTTAATGGATTTGAAGATTTAAAAAGTATTTTTGGAGATTCAGTTGATGTTTATCTGCATCTTCACTGTCTTGCAGATTTATTTATTGGAAACTTAGCTAAACCTCAGTTAAACTCTAGACAAGAAAAGCAAAGAACTGCAGTTAATAGATTGATTGATAGAGTTAATCCTTATTTTATAGCAGTTTCAGATGCTGTTAGAGACTCTTTTCTTCAGCATGGAATTATTCCAGAAGAGAGAATAAGTGTTGTTAGAAATGGGGTTTCAAGTGATTTATATCATCCTGTTAGTGAGGGTGAGAAAGCAGAGTTTAGAAGAGATTTGGGAGTAAGAGCTTCTAAGCTTGTTGGATATGTTGGAAGATTAAGTAGAGTTAAAGGATGTGATAATCTACTTTATGTATTAAAGCATTTTGAAAAAAATCCATCTGATGTTGCTTTTGTTATTGCTACTTCAGGAGGAAGAGAGATGGACAGATTTGTTGAGGAAGCTAAGAGAGAGGTTCCTCAGATGATTGCAGAGGATAAACTTAAATTTTGCATTGATGTGTCTAAGTTTACTTCTGGATTTTATAGTAAAGATGATTTTGTTAACACTGCTTTTTATCATGAGCTTGTCGATGGAAAAGAGCGTGAAAGAGGGTTATTTGTAGATGTAATTACTAAGCCTATTCAACCTCATTTGGATGTTTATCTTCAGCCATCAAATAGTGAGGGTTTGCCTCTTTCTGTTTTAGAAGCTTTAATGAGTGGAGTTCCTGTTGTTGCTTCTTCTGTTGGTGGTGTACCTGGAGTTGTAGGGCATGCTAATGGAAGTCTTGTTCAAGTAAGAAACAGGAAAAGAATTCAGATTGCAAGAGATTTTGCAGATGCTCTTCATTATTGGAAGGAACACCCACAAACTAAAGAGTATATTGAGACTACAAGAAATCATTTTATTGAAGCAGGGTATGATGCTGTTTCAATGGCGAGAGCATTTGATAGTTTGTATACTAAAGTAAAACCTTAAATATTCTTTTTCTTTCTTTAGTTAATGGTAGAGCAGGAACCTGTAGATTTTGTAAAAATAGGGCTTAAATCAGGTATAGAAATTCATCAGCAATTAGATACTCATAAATTATTTTGTAATTGTCCAAGTTTGCTAAGAAGAGATGAGCCTGATTTTGAAGTTAATAGGAGATTACATGTTGTAGCTGGAGAGTCTGGAGAGGTTGATATTGCTGCAAAGCATGAAGCTGAACAAAAAAAACAGTTTGTTTATCAGGGTTATAATAATACTACTTGCTTGGTTGAGTTAGATGAACAGCCTCCTCTTGAAATAAACCAAGAGGCTTTAGAGATTACTTTAAAGATAGCTCTTTTGTTGAATTGTGAGATTCTTTCTGTTAGTCAGGTAATGAGAAAGACAGTGATTGATGGAAGCAATACTTCTGGTTTTCAGAGAACAGTCTTAATTGCGAGAAATGGATATGTTGAGACTCAACACGGAAGAGTTGGAATAGATAATTTAAATTTAGAAGAAGATGCTGCGAGGATTATTTCTAGAGAACCTGATAAAAATGTTTTTAGATTAGACAGACTTGGCATTCCATTAGTTGAGATTGGTACAAGTCCTGATATCAAGAGTCCAGAACAGGCTAAAGAGGTAGCTTTGTATATTGGAGAGGTTTTACGAGCATGTAAGGTTAAGAGAGGATTGGGGACTATAAGACAAGATGTTAATTTATCAATTAAAGGAGGGCAGAGAGTAGAGATAAAAGGAGTTCAAGATCCGAGATTAATTGGAAAGACTATTGAGAGTGAGATTGTCAGGCAATTAGATTTAATAAAAAAACAAGAGAGTATTGCTGAGGTGAGAAAAGCAAATCCAGATGGGAGCACTAGTTTTTTAAGGCCCTTGCCTGGAGCTGCAAGAATGTATCCTGAGACTGATGTTCCTTTTTTGAAAATTTCTAAACAAATGATTGATGATGCAAGAAAAAATCTTCCTAAATTAAGACAAGATGTAAGAGAGGATTTAATTGAAAGAGGCTTAAGTGAGGAGATGATTAATTTGATTTTAGGAGAGGGCTTGCTTGAAGAGTTTGAGGCTATGATTTTAGTTTATGGGAAAGTTAATTTTGTAGCAAAAGTTTTAGCTTTATGGCCTAAAGAACTTGCAAAGAAAATAAAAAATGCAGGGGAGAAGATCACTATTGATGTAATTGAGAGTTTATTAGAACGAGTTAGTAAAGGAAGAATAAAAGAAGGAGAGGTTTATGAGGTTATGGAGAGAATTGCAAAAGGAGAGAGTTTTGAACAGGCTGTGCAGGTTAAAAGAGTTGATTTAAGAGAGATTGAACAGGAAGTTCTTAAACTTTTAAAAGAAAAACCTGGTTTGAGTATTGGAGCGTATATGGGATTAGTGATGGAGAGATATAAAGGAAAGGTTTCAGGAAAAGATGTTTCTGATATTTTAAAAAAACTTATAAACTAAGAAAAAAGAGATATAACATGATGAGTATAAAAGAAGCATTTAATACAACTGGAAAAGTGCAGATTACTGGATGGGTGCATGAGAAAAGAGATTTAGGGAAAATAAGATTTCTTTTGCTTAGAGATACTTCTGGGATAATTCAGATTACAGCTCATAAAGACAGGAGTGATAAGAAAATATTTGATTTAATGGATAGTCTTACTCGTGAAAGTGTAATCAGAGTTGATGGAGAAGTAAAAGTTAGTAAGCAGGCTCCTGATGGAAAAGAAATTGTTCCTGATAAAATTGAGGTTCTTGCTAAAGCAGGAGATAAACTTCCTGTAGATGTTTCTGATTTTTCAAAAACAGAACTTCCAAAAAGACTTGATTATAGATTTTTAGATTTGCACAGAAGAAAAATCCAGGCAATCTTCAAAATACAATCAACTATTTCAACTTCATTCAGAGAACATTTTATTAATAAGGGATTTATTGAATTTCAGCCTCCAAGTATTATTTCTTCAGCAAGTGAGGGAGGGACAGAGTTATTTCCTGCAAAATATTTTGAAAAATCAGCTTATCTTGCTCAGAGTCCTCAGTTATACAAGCAGATGGTTGCATGTTCAATGGAAAAAGCAATGACAATTACTCCTGTTTGGAGAGCAGAGAAGCATAATACAGTAAGGCATCTTAATGAGAGCAGGCAGATGGATATTGAAATGGCTTTTGTAAATCAGAAAGAGATAATGAAACAGCTTGAAGAAGTTGTTCAGTATATTGTAAAGCAGGTTATTGAGAAGAATAAAAATGAATTAGATTTATTAGGAGTTAAGTTAAAAATTCCAAAAGCAGTTTATCTTTCTTATGAGGAAGCAATTAAGAAAGTAAAAGGAAAGATTGGAGATGATTTTTCACCTGAAGATGAGAGGAGACTATGTGAGATGTATCCTGGAGATATTGTTTTTACTTATTCCTGGCCTTCAAGCATTAAGCCTTTTTACATAATGACAAAAGATGCTGATGCTAATGCAAAAGATAGTGAGGGTTTTGATGCTCTTTATGGTGGTGTGGAAATAAGTTCAGGAGGACAGAGAATTCATATTCCTGAGTTGCTTGAAAAGAGAATAAAAGCTAAAAAACTAAATCCAAAAAATTTTAAGTATTATATTGACTCATTTAGATTTGGAGCTCCGCCTCATGCTGGATGGAGCATTGGATTAGAAAGATTTACTCAGACAATGTTAAATTTGCCTAATATTAGAGAAGCGTGCATGTTTCCTCGAGACAGAGATAGATTGGTGCCATGAGAGAAAATTTATAAGTTCTATTTTTCTAAACTAGTTATGGCTAAAATGTATTTTCCAGATTATACCAATTGTATACTTAATTTAATGGGAAGTTTAGCAAGAGGATTAGGAGGAAAAACAGGATATAACCCTCTCTTGATTTTAACTTCAAATGAAATTAAAAAAGCGAAAAATGTTGTTTTAATTATTCTTGATGGATTAGGTTATGAATACTTGATGAATTATGGAAAAAATAGTGAGTTAGTCTCCCATTTAAGAGGAAAAATAACTTCTATTTTTCCTGCAGTTACAACTTCTTGTGTTCCTGCATTTTTAACAGGAACTTCTGCACAAGAACATGGGATGACTGGATGGCATATTTTCCTTAGAGAAGTTGGAGCGATCATTGTTCCTTTAACTTGCACCACACGATTTGGAAATTTTCCATTAACTAAAGAAACTGAATCAGATAAACTCTTTAAGTTAAGTTCATTTTCAAAAAAAATTAAAGCAAGGGCATATACTCTAAATCCTGTTGAATTTTATGATTCAGACTTTAATGTTAAATGCGCAGGGAAATCAGAATGTATAGGATATGATGGAATCAGTGATTTTTTTAAGAAAATAGAGAGAGTTATCAAGAAGAAATCAAAGAAGAGAAAGTTTGTTTATGCTTATCATCCTTATCCTGACTCTTTAATGCACGAGCATGGGAATGAACATAAAAAAGTTTTAAGAGAGTTTAAAAAAATTGATATGAACTTTAAGAAATTCCTGAAGAAAATTAAGAATACAAACTCTCTTATTATTGTTACAGCAGATCATGGGCTTATTACTGTTCCAAAAAATAAATGGATTGATACTCATAAGATTCCAGAATTAAATAATTTTTTGAGAATGCCTCTTTGTGGAGAGGGTAGAATGGCCTATGCATACATTAAATCTGGAATGGGAACAGAATTTGAGAAGTTTGTAAAGAAGAATTTGAGAGTTTGTTGTGATTTATGGAAGAGTGAAGAATTGGTAAGAAAGGGGTTTTTCGGAAAAGGAAAAATGCACCCTGAATTTAAAAATAGAATTGGAGATTATGTTTTAATTATGAAAGAAAACTATGGAATTAAGGACTTTTTGATTAATTCTAATGTTAAAGACCAGCATCTTGGAAGACATGGTGGGACAAGTAAAGAAGAAATGTTTGTTCCTTTGATTGTTGTAAAAAAATAATTTTCTTTTCGTCATTAAATTTATAAATCTCTTTCTTCTCGTATATACATGCCTACAGAAGAGAAACCTGAGAGTATTGAGAAACAGGAAAAAATAAAAAAAGAAGCAAAGAGAATTCTTGATAAGTTTGCAAAAGCACTTGAAAAAGTTAAGGAGAAAGATGAGTATTTTGTTGAGAGAGATGAAGATAGGAGAAAAGAAGGAGATGGTAAAGAGGGGGAGTCTGATTTTAGAAAATTATTTTTTGAGAATGCACCTAATAAAAATAAAGATTTTATTTTAGCTGAGAGAGGTAATTGGAAATGAGTACTGATTGTATTAGTGGAGAGGTTTTAGAGAGAATTTTTCTTTCTAAGGAGAAAAAAGAGTAAAATGGTTGTTGAATCTGATTATGAAGTAAGGTATGAGCAGGTAGTTGGGGTAATTGAGGGG
The DNA here is from genome assembly GCA_964403535.1 of Candidatus Woesearchaeota archaeon. Taxonomy (GTDB): domain Archaea; phylum Nanobdellota; class Nanobdellia; order Pacearchaeales; family GW2011-AR1; genus CAYOFN01. The sequence continues at coordinate 1,045 of CAYOFN010000025.1, read as the reverse complement.
ATTGTTAGAGATGCAAGAGTAAATTTAAGAGACAGACTTCCTGACATTCTTGATAGTATAGAAGCAGAGATAGATACTTTTGCAAAAAGTTGCAGAGGAGTTCAAGATGTTAAAAAGAGGAAAGATGTATTAAGACAAGTAAGGAACTTATCAAGATTCTATGAACCTTTTGGAAAACATTTTGCATATCTTGAATCAGGAGTAGAAAAAAGAATAGCAACTCTTCCTAAACACCTTCAGGATATTTATTCTGTAGTTTTTAATGTTTTATGCTCAGCACTTTTTGAGAAAGAGGAAGGGTTAATGGTTCCTAATGAATTTGGAAGAGGGGTTTCTGGTGAGCAAGATGATTGGGAACTTCCTGTGGGGAGACCTTCTGAACATTTTGCATTTGATGATGACACTCTTGATTTTGGAGATTATAGGGATTATTAAAATGATGGAAAAATTAAAACTAATAAAATCAGGAAAATTAAGTGCAGAACAAAATGTACAATCTTTTTTAAAAAATATAGAGAGAGATAACAAAAAAGGCAAAAAAATAAATGCTTTTTTACAAATCAATAATCACGCTCTTCTGGAGGCAAAAGAGGTCGACAGCAATATACAGAAGAGCAAGACTGGCAGATTAGCTGGTCTTGCTATTGCTGTCAAGTCTAATATAAATGTTAAAACTCTTATGGCTTCGTGTGCTTCTAAGACACTTGAAAATTACAAGTCACCTTATGATGCAACAGTTATAAAGAAAATTAAAGATGAAGGAGGAATAATTATTGGAATGACTAATATGGATGAATTTGCATGTGGTTCAAGTGGAGAGACAAGTGCTTTTGGAGCTACTAAAAACCCGTGTGCTTTAGATAGAATCCCTGGAGGAAGTAGTTCAGGAAGTGCAGCTGCTGTTGCTGCTGATTTTTGTGATTTAGCTTTAGGAAGTGATACTGGAGGAAGCATAAGAAATCCTGCTTCTCATTGTGGTGTTGTTGGATTTAAGCCTAGTTATGGTGCTGTTTCAAGATTTGGTTTAATTGACTTGAGTATGAGT
>CAYOFN010000024.1:0-8341 GCA_964403535.1 Candidatus Woesearchaeota archaeon | reverse complement strand
TTTCACTTGTTAAAACTCCTCTCCAGTAAAGTAAGCTGAGAATAATAATCGGAATCCACATTAAGCTTTGTAATAGAACAGCCAGAAGAATAATCTTTTTTCTTGATTGTTTTTCCATTATTCTCGAACCAAACCACTGGGAGAGTGGGCCAAGAATGCCTGAAAAAGAAGTTAACATTGCGATTTGTGAATCACTTGAATTAAGTGCAATTGCAAATGGAGTGATATATGCGTCTCCAAACCCTGATTGGACAGTTGAAAAAGAACCTTCTATTGTGCTTATCCTCCTTGCTTTTTTCTTTAATTTTTCTATTCTAGGAGAGTCCTCTTTTATTTGCATGATTTTAAGTGGAAGAGAGGATATAAAAAATTAAGTATTTGAATAACCACAAAGCTTAAAAACCCCTCAATAATTTAATAATTGAGTCAAAGGTTAAAATGAGTTCTAACTTGTTTTATTTTGATGAGTTGAGAAGATGAGTATAAAACAAGGAGACAGTGTTAAGGTTGAGTATGTCGGTAGTTTAGAGGATGGGACTATTTTTGACAGCTCTGAAAAGTCTGGAAAACCACTTGAATTTAAAGTTGGAGAAAAAATGGTTATTCCTGGATTTGAAGAAGGTATACTTAGTATGGCAAAAGGAGAGGAAAAGGAGATTAAAATAGATTCTAGTGAAGCATATGGTGAGCATCTTGAGGAGTTAGTTAAGAAACTACCTAAGAAAAATCTTCCTGATAATCAAGAGCCAAAAGTTGGAATGATTCTAGTTTTAGGAACTCCAGATGGCAGACAGCTTCCTGCAAGAGTCACTGAGGTAAGTAAAGATGAGATTACTATTGATTTAAATCATCCTTTAGCAGGAAAAAATTTGATTTTTAAAGTAAAATTGATTGAGGTTCATTCTAATTAAATTAGTTTGGAGGGACGAAGATGGGTAAAAAAATTTATGTTGGAAATTTGCCGTATACTGTTGATGACAAGGAACTGAGCAAGTTATTCTCAGAGTTTGGTGAGATAACTGAATCTGTTTTGATTATAGACAAATTTTCAGGCAAATCTAAAGGATTTGGATTTGTAACATTTGCTGAAGATGCATCTGCAGAGAAAGCTGTTGCTGAGATGGATGGAAAAGACGTACAAGGAAGAGAAGTCAAGGTATCTGAAGCAAGACCAATGAGAGAGTAAACTCTCTAATTTATTTTTATTTTTATTTTTTTTGTATTCTTTAGTATAGATTTGTTTAAAAGTCGGGGCAGTTTGTATTTTTAATGACTGGTACTAAATTTACTCCAAAAACACTTCCTTTAAGAGTTGATTTATGTTATGATGATTGTGGAAGATTAATTTACTGGGCAAGTCAAGGAAATTTTGTTTCTGTTGGTAGGCTCGGGAATGTTTCATATTTTGGAGAGTGTGTAGATTGTCTTTTGAAAAAGATGAGTTCAACTTCAATTGTTTTATCAGCATACTCTCCTCGAAGAGTAGGAAATCAAAAAAGAGTTTCTCCTAGCTATCTCGAGGTTTTTGCTCAATTTTTGAGATTAAAAGGAGTTGAAGTTAGAGTTGTAGATGCGCCAGCCGGGAAATGAACCTACAAACCTCCAGCGGGTTTCTAGGAGTTCCAGCAACCTGATTAACATGATACAAACCTCCAGCGGGTTTCTAGGAGTTCCAGCAACCAAAACCTAGGTTCTCTTTCTTTGAAATTCACTCCCCAGTTCAATTCCAAAATGCGCCAGCCGGGAATTGAACCCGGCACATCGGCTTGGGAAGCCGAGATTATACCGATTAACTACTGGCGCTTGAAAAAAAGGAGAAAGAGAAATATTTAAATTCTGTTATTCTCTTTAAGAGATATGAACTATAAAAGGGTGATTGGTTTACTGCTGGTTGGAATTAGTGTAGAATTTTTTTTATTTAATTTAACTGTAACTGGGGCAGTGATTGGAGGAGGAGAGATTGGATTTTTTGCATTTCTTAGTTTACTAGGAATTTTAGTTTTTTTAATTGGGAGTTTTGTTTTATTTATGGCTGGAAGAGGAGAGAGGAGAACTGAGAGAAGAGCTGATTTGACAGAGAGGTTAGGAGTAGATGTTTTTATTAAAAACAACTCTCCTTTTTTAATTGATCCTGGTGAGTATTTTGGAAAAAGTTTAGTTAGTTTGGAAGACTTTAAAGCTGGAATACGAGGAATTCAGGAAGATCCTGAGCTTATGCTTGCATTTAATCAAGATGATCAAAAATCTATTCCTAAGCTTATGCTCCCTGTTAAGCACGGATATACTGCTGAGCTTACAGATATAGAGGATAATCCTTTAGAGTCTGAAGAAAGAAGAGAAGCTGCAGGAAAATTTTTAGATGTTCTGTTTCCAGAGAGGCATGAGGCAAGAGAAATGCCTGTTTTGATTTCAGAAAAAGCTATAAGAAGAACAGAGAGAGACGCATTTGTAAGAGCTCATCTTCAGAATTATTTGCATGAGATTGATATGATTCGAAAGAGTCCTTTTGATAGACCCCAAGGAGTAGTTGGTGGATTTAGAGTTTCTCCAAAAGGAGAGTCTAAAAAAGGGCTTAGAGTTGCATGGCATTTAGGTGAAAGTGGTGGAAAAGAGGTTATTTTTATTGATGATGTCTTATATCACCAAGGAGATAAGAGATATGTTAATGATTGGCATGATAGAGCAGAAAAAGGTGAGATTGCTGTTGGAAAAGGAGATTATCATGATTCAAGATACAGAAAATTAGAAGAGGCTTTATCTTGATTAATCTCTTTCTAATACTTTTTTTCTGAAAACTCTTGAGAAAAACTGCAGTGTTCTTTCAACTTCATCAATTTTAGGAGTTTTTGCAATTAATCTTGTTTGAGGTACATAGTCAGGTGTTTGAATTGCTTGTGAATTTGCGAGACTTACATCAAATGCGTTTTGGAGTTTAAGTAAAAGAGCTGACTTTTCATGTTCTCTTGGTTCATATGAAAAAGTAGTTTGAGCTTCTGGTTGAAGAGCAATATATGTTGCTTGATAAACTTTTCTTGAACCAGTAATATCTGCAAACACAGTAACTTCTTCATTTTCTCTCATTCCTATACCCGGATAGAATAATACATTTAATTTTTGAGTATATGCTCCTTCTTGAGAAGATCTTTCTCCGAGAGTTACAGTTATCTGGGGAAAATCTATATTTTGGACTCTTAAATCTTTCCAGAGTTTTTCTAGTGCGTTTTGTCTCATCTTTGTTTCTCTTGAATTTTTTCAGAACTCTTTTTCCTGTGAGGGCAGTGTTTTTATGAGTAGTGTGTTTTTAAAACTTGCTTTCTTCTTTTCTTCTTTATTGTTTAGTTAGTTTTTTATACTTAACTCTGTTTTTATGGAAAGGAGGCTGAGATGAAAATACGAAAATCTGTGAGGGGTGATAAAGAGCAAGTTTTAAGATTGGTTAGGGAATTTTATTTTAAACATTCTCCCAAAACTGTTAAAACTTGGGAAAGTTTTTTTAATAAGTTAATGAAATTAACTTTGGTTATAGAGAAAGATAAAAAACTAATTGGATTTGTAACTTATAGTCTCAAAAAAAATTCTCTTTACATAGATGATTTATATATAAGGAGGGCATATAGAAAAAAAGGTTTAGGAACAAAATTAATAAATAAAATCAATAATATTCGAAAAAAATTAAAAAGAAAATATCTTGTAGTTAATGTAAGAAAAAAGGATGAAGGTGCTTTTGATTTTTATAAAACTCAAAAATTTAAGTTATGGAAAAGAGGAGATTCATTAAAACTTAGAAGATGAAAAACTCATAGCAATATATTTTTATACTTAATTCTTTTATTCTTAAGATGGCAAATAATAAAAAATTTTATGTAACTACCCCCATATATTATCCAAATGACATACCCCATATTGGGCATGCATACACTACTTTAGCGGCAGATGTACTTGCAAGATGGTTTAAGCTCAAAGGGTATGATGTTTTCTTTTTAACAGGAACAGATGATCATGGCAAGAAAATAGTTCAGGCAGCTGAAAAAGCAGGGAAAAAACCAAAGGAGTTTGTAGATGAATTAATACCTAAATTTAAAGATGCATGGAGAAAGTTAAATATTGAGTATGATAAATTTATAAGAACTACAGATAAATCTCATGAGAAAGTTGTTAAAGAGATTTTACAGAAAGTTTATGATAAAGGAGATATTTACAAAGGAGAGTATGAGGGGTATTATTGTGTTGGATGTGAGGCTTATTATACTGAAAAAGATTTGATTAATGGTTGTTGTCCAATACACAAGACAAAAATAGAGAGATTAAAAGAAGAAAGTTATTTTTTTAAATTAAGCAAATATAGAAATCAGCTTTTAGAGTTATATTCTAAACATCCTGAATTTATTTCTCCAAAACATAGAAGGCAGGAGATAATTAATAGAGTTAAAGAAGAATTAAGAGACTTGTCTATTTCAAGAACAAGCTTTGATTGGGGTGTTCAATTGCCTTTTGACAAAAAACATGTTTCTTATGTTTGGTTTGATGCTTTGTTTAATTATTACTCTGCCACAAGAGAAAAGGGAAAAGAAAAATACTGGCCTGCTGATGTTCATTTAATAGGCAAAGATATTTTATGGTTTCATACTGTATACTGGCCTGCTTTTTTATTATCTGCAGGAATTTCACTTCCTAAAATTGTTTTTGCACATGGTTGGTGGACATTTGACAAAGAAAAAATATCAAAATCAAGAGGAAAGGTAGTTAATGTTGATGAATTAATTGCAATTGCTGGAGTAGACTCTGCAAGATATTTTTTATTTAGAGAAGGTGTTTTTGGTGAAGATGGTGATTTTTCAGAAGATGTTTTAATTGAGAGAAATAATACTGAACTTGCGAATAAACTTGGAAATTTAGTTTCAAGAGTTTCAAATTTGGCTGAAAAATATGGAATTGAAAAGTGTGGGAACAATTTAATTAAAAAACTCAACTTAAAGAAAATTGAAAAATATTTTGAAGATTTTGAGCTTGACAAAGCTTTGAATGAGATTTTTGCATTTATTGATTTGTGTAATGAGTATGTGCAGAAAACTCAGCCATGGAAAGAAGAGAACAAAGACAAGAAGAAGATCCTTTATGAACTTTCTGACTCAATTAAGGCAATTGCGATTTTGCTTTTTCCTTTTATTCCTGAAACAAGCGAAAAGATTGCGAAGGTATTTGGGTTTAAAATAGATTGGAAAGAGATTAACAAGCCCCTGAAAATAGGAAAGATTAAAAAAGCAGAAATTTTGTTTAAGAAAGTGGAGAAAACCAACAAAAGAACTTAATTAAGATGGCAAAAGAAATAAGCTTTTCAGATTGGGAGAAAATTGACTTAAGAGTTGGGAAGATTATAGAAGTTGAAGAGATTGAGGGTGCAGATAAGCTCTATAAACTTAAAGTTGATCTGGAAACTGAGACAAGAACTTTAGTTGCTGGGCTTAAGCAGCACTATACAAAAGATGAACTTTTAGAAAGAAGATGCATTGTTATTGTTAATTTAGAGCCAAGAAAGATGAAAGGAATTAAGAGTGAGGGAATGATACTCGCAGCAGTCAATGATGATCATTCTAAGGTCCTCTTAATTCAACCTGAACAGCCTATAGATTTAGGAACGAAGATACAGTAGTGTAGGCATCTTTTCAAGTAGATGAGAATTTTTTAAATAAATCTAAACACAAATTTAAAGACGCTTTTATTTATGGGTTGTAACTGTTAATTGAGAAAGTATAAATAAAGTTGGCTAAATAATTACTGATCTCCACAGAAGTAACTAAAGCCCAATTTTTCTCAAAAATTTGGAGAATAAAGACTCCCTGCTTTCAATTCTTGTTTTCATATACTGGGGTCCAAGAATTTTCTTGGCAATTTCTTTGTATGATCGCGCAGATTTGCTTCTTGGATGAGTGTGAACTACAGCATTTTTAATTACCTGAGATTCTTTTATTGCTCTGTCTTCTGGAATTATTCCAAGAAGAGGCACTTCCAGCATGTCTTGTATGTTTGGAATTGACATTTCAGTTCTAGCTCCTTGATATCTGGTTATTATGAACCCTTTAATTGTTTTGTTAAGCCTTTCAGCGAGTTTTATTGTTTTGAGAGCATCAGTTACAGATGAAATTTCAGGGTTTGCAATTACAATTAATTCATCAGAAGCTTTTATTGCAGAAATTGCTTCTTCTCCTAATCCTGCAGCACAATCAAGAATAATATGATCTGATAGTCTTCTTAGCTTTTTAGTTATTTCAGAGAGTTTATGATGATTTGTTTTTTTTAAATCATCAAGTGAAAGTGAAGCAGGGATAATCTTAGTTCCAGATTCATGTTCGTATATTGCATCTTCAATCTTAGATTTATTGTTGATAACATGATTAAGATTTATTGGAACTACTGGTGCTCCGAGGTGCAAACCAATGTTCGGAGTTGTAAGATTAGCATCAACTACTATTACTTCTGTTCCAAACAAGTTTAATGCAGCACCTAAATTAATTGCACTTGTTGTCTTTCCTACACCACCTTTTCCAGAGGTTATTACGTATACTTTTGCCATCTTTTGGCCTTAAATTTTTAAGATAGAAGAAATTGTTTAACATAGCTTATAAATCTTTCGAGTATTTCTGCGTATTCTTTCAGAGTTTCAAGATTTACTGGAACTTCTTTTCCTAGGTATTTAATCCTTAGGCAAACTCCTTTTCTAAACTCATGTTCCCTTGTTTTTTCAAGAATGTCTAATTTTTTAAACATCTCAAATAATTCTACTGCTTTCATTATTTGTTCATCTTTTTTGAAAAAATCTTTTACTATGTCTATTCTCATTTTAGGGGCTTTTGGAATAACCTTGATTTTCTTTTTCTTCTTCAGAACTTCAAGAAGATACTCAATTGATCTTTCCATCATTATCTCCCATCTTTTCAATAAATTTAGGATAACATCACATGTTTTAGTATATTTTAGACTAACATAGAGCAAATGATCTGCACTGATCTTTTCTTTCATAACTTCTTCTAGACTTGCCATATTTTTGTTCTTAGATTTGTTGTTTTTTTAAAAAAATACTCTAGAAGTGTTTAAGAGAAGGTGCTTTTTATACTTTTTTGTTTGTTATTCTTTCTTTTGCTTTTCTTACAATCTCCTTTGAAAGAATCAGAAACTCTTTAATTTTTTGCAAATCAATGTAATTTGTGTTTAGACTCTCAGACATTATCACTACTTTGTTGTTTTTTATAAATTCCATAGGAGATTTTTTGTGTTTTTCTTCTAGTGCAAAGATATCAAGTATCATATCTACTTGTTCTTTTGTTAGTTCGTATCTTGGTGCGCATTTTTCTATAAATGTTCTGAAATTTTCTTTTGGGTCTCTGTATAGCTGAATTCTTTTGTATAAATATTCAAACTGGAGAATTGAGTTTATTGCATTTAAAAGAGAAAAATGAATCTCATCAAGAATTTTTAAGAGAAGACGCTTTTCTTTTATGAGTGGAAAGGTGATATAAGTCATATGATCTGCTATTTGAAGAGCTTTTAGTGCTCTATTTAGGCTTTCAATGTATTTTTCAGGCATTTTTCGTCCTTTATCAGAACTCTTTTTCCCTTAAATTTTAAAGTGCAGGAGATTAATAAGGTTATCTATTGTTTGTTTTATTTTTGACTACTAATTAGTATAACATCCCTAAACTAAGACTTAAATATCTGGTTATTGTTTATATAAAGACTATGGGAAAGGAGAAATTCAGGATACTCATAGGGGTGATTTTAATAGTTGTTATGTTACTTTTTATTTTAGAATTTGTTTCTGCTTTTCCACAAGATGGTTCAGGAATTTATTCTGGAGAGTGCACTGGAAGCAGAAGAATTTCCAGAAATAATGAGTTTCTAGAGGCAAATTCAAATTGGAACTTTCAGTATTCTGGTCTTTTAGATCAGTGGGATGGAGAAGGAGAGTATGAGAAAGTTAGCCAGGGATATAGTGATTATTTTGAAGTAGATTATACACAGTATCAAACTGTTACTGAAGTTTGGAATGAGAATCAAGGGCATTCAGTTTGTTCTGTTAAAAGATGGGTTGATAGTTCTGGAAAAGATGAGACAGATGAGACGGTTTGTTTTGGATATAATTATGGAAATGCTGTGGATCAGATTCTCACAATGATTAGGGGAGATGTAAATGTTGTGCATGAAGAGATTGGAAGTGAGTGCAATGGGCAGGTGATTACTTATAGAGACTCTATTGATTATCCTTATGGTTCTTTTGATTATTTAGATGCACAGGGAAGCTGGTATTTTGACAAAGCAGAGTGCACTTATACAAAAGGATTTTGCA
>CAYOFN010000023.1:0-10724 GCA_964403535.1 Candidatus Woesearchaeota archaeon | reverse complement strand
ACAATCTTTTTCTTTTTATTTGGCAGATACTCATATCTGTCTTTTTCCAGCTCTCCCTTTCCAAAGAGATTTAATTTTCCTAATAAATTAAATAATCGATTATCATATTTTACTACATAACTTGTCATAGACATGGTTACAATCGTTAATAAAACAAGAACACTAAACAACCCCTGAGAAATCCCCTTTCCTGAACCTGCCAGAGAGAGTCCTAACGCAAGAATTATAAGAGAAAATTCGCTAGTCTGTGCAAGTGATATCCCCGACAAAAATGAGGTTCTTCTTTTGTAACCCCCAAGTTTTATTGAAGCCATTAAAATCAGTGGTTTGATGATTACTGTAAGCCCCATTAAAATAAAAAATAAAGTTATAAGCCCTCTCTGGACAACTACTAATTGCATTCCTAGAGAAACAAAAAAAATCACAGAAAAAAAGTCTCTTAGAGGCGCTATTCTCCCTTGTATCTCTGTCTTGAATTTTGAATTAGCAAGAGCTACCCCTGAAAAAAAAGCTCCAATCACAAGTGAGAGCCCAAACAACTGAGAGGCAATAGAAAACAAAAACAAAAATGCTATTGCTATAAGAACAATTAATTCAGGAGTTTTTGCTGAGATTTTAAAGACAGGATTAGCTATTTTTGCAAGAATAACTGCAGTTAATGCAAAAATACCTGCTTTTGCAATTGCAATAGCAACAGATAAGAGTGTGAAATCAGTTGTAAGAAGAGTTAGAGCAATGATTGCAACAATGTCCTGCACAATTAAAACTCCAAGAATTATTCTTCCGTGAAGAGTATTTAATTGGTTTTTATCTGAAAGCAATTTGACCACAATCATTGTACTGCTAAATGCCAGCACTAATCCAATGTATAATGCCTCTACTCTTTGAAGTCCAATTAAGAGAGCAATAAAAAATCCTAATGCAAAAAGAGCAGCTATCTGAATAATCCCACTTATAGAAGAAACTAATCCTACTTCTTTTAATTTTTTTAAATTTAACTCAAGTCCAGCAAAAAACAATAAAAACGCTACACCTATCTCAGAAAGTGAGAGAATAAGGTTTGTATTCCTTATTAAACCTAAAAATAAAGGCCCGAGGACAATTCCAGCAAGAATATAAGCAGGGATTAAAGGCTGTCTTATTAATCTAAGTAAAAATGCAAAAGCTCCTGCAACAATCAGCATGATTCCTATTTCAATCAAGATTGAGAGATTTTCAGGAACTGCTGAGAAAACTGGCATTAAAAACTCTAACATTTTTCACCTTTTTATCTTAAAGAGAAAATTAAAAACTATAAAAATCTATCGATAGAAGAAAGATTTATAAATAATAAAGAAGTGAAAATATTACAAAAAGAGGAGAAAATGAAGTTTAAATTAAAATTAGTTTTATTTATTTCATTCTTAGCTTTGTTTATTTCATTAACTCAGGTTCTGGCTGCAACTGTTTTATTATCTCCAAATTCAGTTGTCAATAATTATACCACCACTCTTTTTATAAATTGTACAACCACTCTTAATACAACTACCTCTGCTACTGGTTACAATGTCACTATCTATTACAATGCAAGCGGAGGAGCTGTAAATACAACTCGCGCTTTAGTAACAATCTGGAATGAAACTGATGTAGACAATGTTTTTAATAAAACAGTCTCAATTACTTCTCTGACAGATGCAGCAACTTATAATTTTACTTGTTATGCAAACAATGGGACAGATCAAGAGTGGTCTACAAATATATCGGGAATTCTTCTTGATAGTACTGCACCTGAAATTCCTATTTACAAATCTCCAAATAAAACTTCAAAACAAGCAGGAAATTTTTCAGGAACAATCTACCTTAATGTTAGTGTAGCAGATGCTTTAGTTGGTTTAGATTCTGTTTTTTTTAATATAACTAACACTTCAGGCAAGCAGGTTAACTGGACTCAAGCAACAGTTGATGGAGCAGGATATGCTTATGTATCTTATGTTACAACATCCTGGGCTTCAGGAAAATATAACCTCACTGTATATGCAAATGATACTTTAAACAACCTTAATAACACTGAACGAACATATATTGTTTTTGATAACACTGCACCAAATCTCTCTTTTTCCTGCACTCCTAATCCTGTTGATGAAGGAAGCACTATTACTTGCTCATGTATCGGCTCTGACCTTCATTCGGGTTTTAATTCATCAAGTGCTTCTTTTTCATCTAATCCTTCAACTCTAAACTCTGGTCCCCATACAATCGCCTGTTCAGGGTATGATTTTTCAAGAAATCTTGCCTCAACAACTTTTTTATACACTGTTGAAGGACTTTCACTTTCAGGTACAGGTTCAGGCTCATCATCTTCATCTACCCCTACAGAGTGGATTGCTACTTTCTCATCATCTACTGAGCAGGTTCAGAGTGAATCTGGATATACTCGCACTTTATCAAATAAACAGAGAGTCAAAGTTACAATAGAAAATCAAGAGCATCATGTTGGAATAACTGCACTCTCCTCATCTCAGGCAAATATTTCTGTATCTTCATCTCCTCAGCAGGCAACATTATCAATTGGAGAAGAAAAGAAGTTTGAGGTTACAGATGATGAATACTATGACCTTCTTGTAAAATTAAACTCAATTGAAAATAATAAAGCTAACCTCACTCTGAAATCAATTCATGAACTAAAAACAGTTACTGCCTCTGAAGACCAGGACCAGACAGAAGACCAGACAACCCCTACATCTCCTACAGGGGAGAGCAGCATTAATTGGGTGTTCTGGGTTGCATTGCTTATTTTGGTGATTGCAGGAGGATCTGCAATCTTTTTGAAATCTAGAAAAAAATAAAAACAGAATTTTTAAATACTTCTCTTTATTTAACTCTCTATGATAAAAAATAAAGATTATGTTCAGCAATTATCAGAGTATATTAAGAAAAATCTCTCTAAAGGATATACTCTTGATTCTTTAAGATGGTCTCTGATTAATCAGGGATACTCAAGAACTGCAGTTGAGAGGGCAATTACTCTTACTAATGAACAATTAGCACGCACAGCACCTAAAATGCAGGAAAAACCCCACATAATTTACGAAGTAATTGATGAGCCTCATAATTCAGAAAAAATCCCTGAAAAAAAATCTTTCTGGAAAAGACTCTTTAGATAATTTAACTTCTTTACAAACTTAATTCCAAGGTTCATTTGTTAAATTAATCTTATCTCTTAATTCTGCTGCATATTCATAGTTTTCTTTTCCTAATTCTCTCCTTAAATCTTGTCTCAATCTCCATGTTCTTGGGTATAACTCTTTCCTTGTCATGTTTATATCTTCTTCTGAAATTGGTTTTAGTGTTTGCATTCTTCTTAATTCATATCTTACAGAAAAAAGATTTGTTAAGATAGGCAAAGTTAAGGGAAAATAATCTCCTGAACTCCAAGCATAAAGATACTCTGCAGTTTGTAAAAGCAGCCCTCCTGCTCCAAGAATCATACCTAAGAAACAGCTTGCTCTCAGAAATCTTCTTTCTCTCTTATTCTCATAATTATCAAATGCTTCTATTGCTGGTTTTGTTAGTCTGTCTTTAAAATCATCCTTAAAAGATTTCCTAAGACAAGTCTGAGCAATATACGGAAAAACATTCATGAATCCTGCAGTAAATAAAAGAACTCTAAGATTATTCAAAAAAACTTTTTTCTTTGAGGTCTTTGTCTTTTTCATTTAAACTATAAACGCCGCCGCCCGGAATCGAACCGGGATGCCCCGAAGGGCCCTGGTCTCAAGCCAGGTGCAGTACCATTGTGCCACGGCGGCATGAATATATAACTTTCTAATAACTTTTAAACTTTCTTATTTTTCTAGAAATAGATTTACAACTAGAACTGTTCGGTTAGTCAAATTTAAACTAAAAAATAATGCTAACCGAATTATCCGAATAAGGCACTTAATCCTTCAGCTGCAGCTTCTTTCTTTTCTTCTTTTTTCTCTTCAGCTTTTTCAGATTCTCCACTAGGTGCCCCACTTACTGCTGTAGATGATATAGCTACCGCAGACTCTAGTTCTTTATCTATATCTACGCCCTTTAAGCTTGCAAGAAGTGTTTTCAGTTTTGACTCATCTGTCTGCCCTCCAACTGCTTCTATTGCTTTTTTTATTCCTGCTTCATCTACTGGCTTTCCTAGTTTGTGCAACATTAATGCCGCATATATATACTCCATCTTATTTACCCTCCTGAGTTTTATTTTCTTCCTGAATTTGAATATCTTCTTTTTTCTCTTCACTCTCTGATTTCTGTTCATTTGGAGAAAGAGTTCCTATCTTTTTAGCTCCAATTTCTGCCTTAGCAAGAAAATATCCTACTGTTTCTTTACAATAAAAGATAATACTTTGAGCAAACCCAAGAGATTTTACTTTTCCTGTTTTTAGCTCCAATAAGGTTTTTTCTCTGTCTATTTTTACATTAGTGTATATTTTTTTACTTTCTGAGTCATAAATTGCAAGAGGGTCAATCCCAATTAAAAAAGGTTTTATGTCTAATTTTTGCATAACCATTGCTGCTCCAGAAGTTATTTTCTGTCCTTTTTTAACAATCACTTTTGTCTGTTTAATTGCAATCTTGCCGTTCTCAACTGAAACTTTAATTCCCAGTGCTCCAAGCTCGCTTATTGCAGGTCCTGGAATAAGTTCAGTGACTCCTTCTTCTACTTCTATGTCTTCTAAAGCTTCTTGTCCAGATTTTGCACCAATTGGATTTTTATTTTCTGATAATACTGCTGCCAAATCAAATGCTTCTGATTGAGAGAATATAACTGCACAGTTATCTTTAACAAAGTCTTTTAATTTAACAATTGAGTCTTCCTTAGTTTCATCTAATGCTCTTTTTAAAATATTTTTCTTTGTCATCTTTATTTCTCCTTCTTTTCTTAATTTTTTCTTTATACTTTGGAATTGTTTTGAAGGAAGTCCAGATAACGAGACGATCATTACTGTTCTGCTTTTCTGCATTTTTTCAACTAAGCTCTTTATTTCCTGCTTCTTTCGTTGGAGAGATTCTTTTGATACCATTTTAAATTTTGATTCTAACCGGTTTATTCATAGTAAATTTTATCAGCACATTCCTAATATTTTCTTTATTTCTTGGAAGATTTTTTTCAACAGCTTCATAGACAGAGAGCACATTCTCGCAAATCTCTTCATCTTTCATTTCCTGCTTTCCAACACCAATCTTTAAACTTGGTTCTTTTGCTCTAATTTTGATCATCTTACTAACTGCTTTTTTCATCTTTTCTAAATTAGCTTGAGACTCATCAACTAAAACTCCAAACTGAGGACTTGGCATCTTTCCAGCAGGTCCGAGTACTCTTCCAAAAACTGTTGCAACAGCAGGCATAAGCTTTGCATTAGCAATAAAAAAATCATACTCTTTAGATATTCTTTTTAGTTTCTTTTTATCTTTAAATCTGTCAAACTCTGGTTTAGTTACTGTTTCAACTATGCTTGATTTTTTTTCTAAAAAAGCCATAACTTTTTTTTCACTAATCTTATGAGGGACTTCTACAACAATATTCAAAGAACTTCTTTTTAAATCAAATTCCTTTAGATTGATGATTAAATCAACTGTTTGATTAAACTTTCTTTCTCGTGTATCCTTTCTAAGTTCTTTCAAAGCTGTAATAATATCTTCTTTATCCATTTTATCAAATATCTCCTACATAAGGCGTCTGTATCCAGAATATGGACTTCGACGATGTAGTATGATACTAGAACCTTGTTTTTTCGGTTTATAAACTTAACTTTTTCCTAATATCTCCTTGAGGATATAAAACCTTATAAATCTCCAAACCCCTTTTTTAAAATGGAACTCGTTGCATTACTCTCATCAGGAAAAGGCTCTTGGGCGCAGGTTGCAGGATTAATAAACCAGGGAGAGTGGGAGAATATAATTCTTGTAGGAAACGATTTTGCAAAAAAATTTACTACAGATAAGAAACACGAATTTATTGAGTTAACTTCTTCAAAAATCAAAGAATTAAGAGATGAGATTACCACAAAACTTAAAGGAAAGATAAGGGGAACAGAAGTGGCCCTCTCAATAGCAAGTGGAGACGGAAAAGAGCATATGGCTTTAATTTCTGCACTTTTAAAAATCCCAGTAGGAGTAAGATTTGCAGTTCTTACTCAAGAAGGGATTTCAATGATGTGAGTATAAATTAAAATACCTCTATTTCATAGGCTCTTCATGGAAAAATTAGTTGTGTTTGATGTTGATGGAGTTTTAATTGACACAAAGATTGGAAGTTTTAAGGAGATAGGAATCCTTTTAGGAAAAGAAAAAGAAATCAAAGAGCATGCTGAAGAATACGAACGAAGAAAACATCTTGGTCCTTGGGGGCTAGATGAACTAGCAATGATTTTTAAGGGAATTGAAGAGGAGAAGGCAGAAAAGGCAGCAAAAGAGATTATTGAAAGACAATTAATGAATGGAACAGAAGAAACACTTAAAGAATTAAAAAAAAGAGGATATCAACTTATAAGTTATTCATCAAGCCCCTCATGGATTATGAATCTTCTAAGAGAAAAATTAAGTTTTAGTGAGGTTTGTGGTAATACTCTCGAGACAAAAAATAAGATAATCACTGGAAAACTGCTTGAAAAAGTGGACAGATATACCAAGGCTGAAAAACTGAAAAAGTTTATTATAAAAAATAAAATAGATAAAAAAAATATCTTTGTGGTTGGTGATTCTGTTACTGACTTGCCAATAGCAGAACTCGGAAGATTTATTGCATTTAATTCTGACAACCAAAAAGTAAAAGAAAAAGCAGAGTTTATCTTAGACAAAAAAGATTTAAGAGAAGTTTTAAATATAATTAATTAAATCTCACTCTTCTTAATCTTCATCTTTTTCTTATCTCTTCCCAATAATACAACCACGCTTTCTAATTTTTCGTCGAGAAATTTAAATCCAGGCAGAACTTTTAAAAGTTTCAATGCAAACTCTTTAACTTCTTTATGAACCGGCATTCTGTCATATCCTAATCTCTCTCTTGCAAATCCAACACTCATATACCCCTTTATCTCAACAAAATCAGGTGCAGCTTTTTTAATTAATTGAGCATATTCTTCAATCATCTCATCATCCATATTTAACTTTCTTACAAGTGTCATTCTGATAACTTTTCTCGTCGGCAAATTAGGGAAACTTTCTAAGGTCTCATTTAATTTTTTCCACGCATTCTTTGATTTATTTCTTGTAATCTTTCTGAAGATTTTTTCATTTGGATAATTCAAAGATACATACAGTTGAGTTGGAAGAGCATTTGCTTTTTTTAATTCAGTCAACTTTTCAGGAAGCAGTCCATTTGTAACTAAGAAACTTGTTTTTCCTTTTTTCCTCAATTCTTTAATCAATTCGCAAAGATAAGGATAAATTGTCGGCTCACCTGAAAGAGAAATTGCAAATTGATTTGGATTTTGCGCTTCTTTAAATTTTTTTAAATTAATTTTTTTATTACCTTTAAATCCAATTAAAAGTTTTCTTTGCGCAGAAATACAGCCCTCGATTATTTTCTCAGGTTTGTCAGCTTTGTCCAGCTTTTGTCCAAGAGTATTTTCAATTGCTCTCCAGCAATGGAGACACTGATTCTGGCACCACATTACAGAAGGAGACATCTGACAGCATTCATGGCTCTTTATCCCATAAAACTTTTCTTTGTAACAACTTCCCTCGTCGATAAGAGACTTTTTAGTCCATCTGCACACCTGCACAGCAGAATTGCCCCCCACAACAGAATAATGCTGTTTCCTTAAAAGAGCCTTAACTTTTTGGTTTAACATGTAATATAAAAAAATAAAAAAGATTTAAAAAATAACTAAAAAAGAAATAAAGGAAGTCTAGCTTCTCTTTTTTTTCTTAGCAGCTTTTGTCTTTTTTTTCTTTGCCATCTTTGCCTCTTTTTATTTTCACAATTTATTATGATAAATTAAAGGTACTACTACTTAAATACTTTTCTAAAATCACTTAAATCATTTGGATTAACCATAAAAGCATCAACAATCCAAAAACAATCAGAATTATTTTAGTAGAAATTTTAAAAGCTTTTTCCGCAAAATTTTTCTTTTTTGTAATCGCCCATACAGTCAGATAAAACACTCTTCCACCGTCGAAGATGCTCAAGGGAAGCATATTTACCAAAGCTACACTGAGATTAATTAGGATAAGCCAAACCAGCAGGTTATAGATAAAAATAACAAAATTAGTATTAACTCTTGGTTCATACTTTGTATAAGGATCTCTGAAAAGATTAAATGCATTTGATACAATCCCTCTTATGCTAAACCCTGGTTGTTTCAAAAATCCAATTCCAATTATTGCTCTTCCATCTTCGCTTTCTGCAAGTTCAATCTCATAACTTTTAATCTCTTCTGCATCTTTTGTTTTTACAATTATATTTTCTCCAGGAGAAAGCTTGCTTAATTCCTCAGTCAAATCATCATAATCATTAATTCTCACACCATCTATCTCAATTATCGCGCCACTCAATCCGCTTCTTATCGCAGGTAAATCCTGAAAAACAACAAGACTATCTTCTTTGCCAAATCCTTCCAGATTCTCCACTTTCAAAAGATAATATTTTCCATTTGATGAAACTTGCAGAAAGTTTACACTTTCATTATTAATTTCAAGGCTCAACTCAGGAGTAAGCTCTGATAAATTCAGACTGCTATTAAATGCAGCTCCCCCAATCATACTAATGCTGGATACATTTACAATTGCAGGAGTGTACATGTTGAATAAGACTCCAGAAGGAGCGTAAAAAACAAAGAAGAACAGCACAAGAGCAGCAAAAAACAAAACTGTCATAATTATGTTTGCAAAAGTGCCTGCTGACAAAATTGTTAGCTGCTCGAATTTTTTTAATTTTTTCATGCCCTTTTCATCAGGCTCTACAAACGCAGCTAAGAATGGCCCTAGAAATCCAAATCCAGTAGACTTAACTTTTATATTGCTGAATCTCGCATAAATTCCGTGAGCAAACTCGTGGCTCATAGCAATAACTGCAATTGCAATAATCCAGTAAGTAAAATAAAATGGGGGGAGAAACTCTATTTTAAACAAAGAAGGAAGATATGGAATAAGTGGCATTAATGGAGGAACTTTTATGCTTTTTATCACCTCTGGTTTTGTTGCAAAAGTATAAAGAAGATACCCTAGCAAAGTTATCATCACCCCCATAAGAATATAACCTGATGTAACAATCACATAGCTTAATGCTTTCAGAGTTTTTTTGTACTTTGTTCCAATATAATCAATAAATTTTATTCCAACCTGAGTTTTGTAGAGAAACATAATCCCCTCTCTTGTCCAGTTTTTTCTTTTAAGAAAAAAGAAAAGAGTAAGTCCTAAGATAAACACGAGTAAGAAAGCTAAATCATAGTATAAAAACCTCATTTTTTATTTTTTTCTTATTGGTCTAAAAGCTTTTCCTGCACACTTTCTACATCTAATCTTTCCTTCAATTATGCTTCTAGGTTCTGCCCTTAGCTTTGATTTGCAGTTTTTGCAGACAAACACATTCTTGTATAATCTTGCTTGAGCTGCAGGTAATTTTGTTCCCATTTTAGAATTTCCTCTTGATTATTTTTGTACCTTCAATATCCCAGTATTCCACCTGGCTTTCAGGAGTTATCTCTCCAAGCAACTCCTCAAAGATTTGAACATCCATAGTTTCAAAACTTTCTAAGTCCATTATACTAGCATGGTTTCCATTAACTGATAATACCTGAGCTCTTTTCTTATTAACCATTGGAACATCAAAACGATGATGTCCAGGAACTGCAACAACTTTCTTTTTTCCATCTAAAATATTTATAGCTTCTATTCTGCACTTTGCATGCCCATGTTTTCCAGTCTTGCTTACATCCATTGTTCTTACAATGCAAGGAGCATTGTCTACAATTATTGTTGCACCTGTTTTTGCTTCAGTAGCTGGGATAATCTTAAAAGCCATACTAATCAGAGAAAAATTTCATTTATAAACCTTTTCAGAAAATCATTAAGCTTTTAAACTGCTATTTTCTCAAAAGATTATGCTTACTCAAAGAAATGATTTTGTTGAACTTGAATTTGTAGGAAAAGCAAATGGAGATGTTTTTGATACAAATATTCAGGAAGAAGCAGAGAAACTAAAAATTCAAATTGAAAACAAACCATTAATCATCTGTATTGGGCATGAGATGGTTGTTAAAACTTTTGATACTTCTCTTGAATCCAAAGAAGTAGGAAAGCAATATTCAGTAAAGATTCTTCCAGGTACAGATTTTGGAGAAAGAAAAAGAGAATTAGTAAGAACAATTCCAATGAGACTTTTCTCAGAAAAAAATATTGCTCCTAAACCTGGAATGACTCTTGCACTTGATAACAATTTAACTAAGATCATTGCTGTTTCAGGAGGAAGAGTGATAGTAGATTTTAATAATCCTCTTGCTGGAAAAGAAGTAGTCTATGAATTTAAAATCAAAAGAAAAATTACAGATGAAAAAGAAAAAATAGACTCTCTTCAGGACTTCTTTTTTAGGCAAAGATTTAAGTTTAGAATAGATTCTGGAAAAGTTATTTTTGAAAAAAAAGCAGAGCCTTTTTTAACAATTTTTAAAGATAAGTTCAAAGAAATCCTTAGTATAGAAATAGAAACAGAACCAGAGAAAAAACCTGAGAAAGAACCAGAGAAAAAACCTGAGAAAGAACCA
>CAYOFN010000022.1:5268-10806 GCA_964403535.1 Candidatus Woesearchaeota archaeon | reverse complement strand
GAAATACATTACGCTACTGCCTAAAGGCAGTAGATATCTTAGAAATATTTATAAAGGTTCTCAAAAAAAGGACATCACCCATACCTAAAATTAAATGCTTCATTTATATTCTTAATCTACTCAGAAAAATCAAATCTTCCACTTTCCTTTATCTTGAATAACTTTTCCATCTAAAATTATCTTTGCTTTTTTCATATCTTTAACAATATCCACATGAATAGCAGAATCATTTCCACCACCATTCTGATTATAAGCCATGCCTAATGCTAGATGGATAGTTCCATTCATTTTTTCATCAAACAATAAATCATTTGTATATCTATTAACCTGAGGATTACACCCAATCCCTAACTCTCCGACATAGCTAGAGTTTTCATCAACTTCTAATAATTCTTTTAAAAAATCTTTTCCTTCATCAGCATCAAACTCAACGACTTTTCCATTTTCAAATCTTAAAAAAACCCCTCCAATCCTCTTGCCAGAAACAATTCTAGGATAATCAAATTTAATCCAACCATTTAAACTTTCTCTAACCGGGGCCATAAAAACTTCTCCGCCAGGCATATTTTCCTCACCCTTATCTGCAACACAATTTTTTCCCTTTATAGATAATTTTAAATCTACTCCCTCTCCGATTAACCAAACTTCATTGCTTTTTTCAAAAACCTTGGAAACCTTATCTAACCTTTTACCTATTTTCTTCCAATCAACTAAACAAGCATTATAAACAAAATTTTCATACTCTGTTAAACTCATTTCAGCATCCTGAGCAAGAGCAGAAACAGGATAAGCAACAGTGCATCTTCTTATTTTATCTCTTGTATTATTTACATAATCACTTATTGGCTTTAAAATTTTCTTCCTGTTTGTAATCTTTCTAGAATCTGAATTTGTTAATTCTCTAGTATTAATCTCTGAATTAATTCCAATAATAGCATCTGCTTTTTTAAGAGTTTCAAACCAATAATCTGGAAAATGATTAATCTGGTTTTCATTAGCGTATTTATAATAAAAATCAGAAGTATTTGGCAACCCCATTTTAATAATAGGAATTCCTTTTTGTAAAATAATTTCTTTATATAACTCTGTTAAAAAATCAACTGCTTCAATACCTCCAGAGATTATGACTTTTTCTCCAGGTTTAATCTCTATACTATATCTTACTACTGTTTGTGCTAATTTTCTTGTTCTTAAATCTACAGGCATTTTATTTTTTCTCCACTTAAATTAATAAGTATTTTGTCTTTTCCAACACCTCTTAGAAATCACCTTAAAAACACCAGAAATAATAGGTTTATAAATATTACTAATAAATCTGACTCCCCCTAAAAGTCTGGGTTTCATTAATATCTTCTTACAATTTCAAGCTACACTTGTCCAAGCCTAAGCTTGTTCTCTATACAGCTAAAAGTTTTATAGATTATCAATTGTACCTTCTAAAGACTTAAATTTGTAAAAATTTAATGTATCAGAAATTAAAAATTTCTGAGAATGTGGATTTCTTTTTAACTTAAGTATCATTTATAACTAATAAAAATCTCTTAAATATGGAAGGTTTAGAAGAACATAAGTCAGTTCTACATAAACTACTAATCTCAAATTAAATTTTTAATAAAATCCTGAATCCTAATAAAAAAACTTTCTTTTTTATCTTTATTTTTAGAACCCAAATAAATTATATCCTCAGAAACCTTATCATTTCCTAAATAAATAACTTCTTGTTTTTCATCATCTTGTTTTTCTAAATCTTTATTTGATTTATCAGAATTATCAATAATAATTCTCTCCTCCCCCCCATTATTATTATCCTCCTCAACTTCAACTTCAACTTCATCCTCAACTTCAATATCTTCTGATTCTTTAACAATATCCTGGTTTAAAACAGGAACAATGCTTTTTTTACCATTATTTTTATTAAGACTTCCATCACCTGGTAAGGCTCTTGAATTAAAATCAATTTTAAAATTAAAATCAGTATCACTAGATTTTTTTAAAATCAAAGGGGTTATACCTACATTATCTTCCCAAAACATCTGGCTCTTGCCAATGTCATAAAATCCTCCAAAAATCATGGGAATATCTTTTTTATCAGAAGTTAAAGCAACCCTCATGCTGGGTTTATAAGCAGGATTAATCTCAGTTGTATCTAATTGATAATAATCTCCTATAACCTCTATTGATAAATAATAATTTTCATCATTAGGAAAATGTCCTGGTTGTAAAGAAGGATTCCAAAGAAAATTAAAATCTTTTTCTCCATGAACAATTGCATATTTCATATCTCCTGTATCTCCTACACTTCCATTTAACAACTGAACATCATCTAAATAATTGCTTGCTAATTTAAACAAATTCAAATCCTGATTAACACTAGATAACTGGTTGATTAAACTAACACTATAATTTCCCGTTCCAGAAACTTCTTTTAATTCAGGATTATAACTAAAAAATAAATTAGTATTCCAATTACCATAATTATTATTCTCTCCTTCAGAAACTAAACCATTAGCAACAACACTAATGCCATCCTCTTTAACCTCAATACTTTCAATTGTTGTGTGTTTTAAAATAGCTCCTGGTAAAAATGGTTGAAGATATAATGAACTTCCCCAACCATCTATATCTACTCCTGGATGAGGGCGAATATTAAATGTTCCCTTATCATCTATTACTGTTAAAAAATGATGTGAATTAAAATAAAATCTATGCTGTGTTGCACCTGTTTGAGAATCATAAAATTCATCTTTTGAATAAACTCCTATTGGTTCTTTATAACTAATAAAAGGATTAATTTGTTTTTCATTAAAATAATGCCAAGCAGTACTTGCAACAGAACCATATCTATAATTCTGAGGGTATCTTATGGTTTCAGGGATGCTATCTGAAAAAGAATAAATAATCTCTCCATTTACACCAATTACTTTATCCATTTCATTATAAAAATAATCTCCTCTGCTTTGATTAACAAGATAATAAGCTGCTGCTGCTCCCTCTGTTCCTTCTAACCAAATATAATTTGTTTGTTCTCCAGTACTCATTTTAAATCCATCTACATCAAATAATCCATTATAATCTTGTTGATTTCTTGTGCTTCCATAAGGATTATCATACAACCAATCCAAGGATTTATAAAACTCTTCACCACTATCTCCTAAAAGCCCTAAAGATAAAACTCCCCACACCTGGGGGTCTGTATACCAACCAAAATCATTAAATCCCACCCAAAAAACATTAACATTATGAAAAATCCCATTAGAACTAGGAGAAGGAGCCCATTCTTCCCTAGTTAAATAATCTTTAATTAATTTAGCTTTATTTTTATAATTAGAATTACTCTCAATAATTCCCCTCCATAAATAAGCAGAATAAGCATCATGATTCTGTTCAGTGCTTATTGCATTAGGATTAGTGCAAGCAACACCACTACAAAAACCGATACTCCCATATTCTTCAGAAGAAGGGTCAAGATTAGCCATTCCATCTATCCAATCTAAAGCTTTACCTGCCATCTCCCTATAACCATCATCCCCTACATAAGATTCATAATAATTTATAGCAATAACCATCCAAGACATGGGTCCTGTTGATGCTCTTTGCTGCCCAAAATTACAAACATTATTATCTGATGCTTTATAACAATCATACCAACTACCATCTGGTTGTTGAACTTCATTCATTTTATCTAACAAATCTTTTGCTCTTTGCAATTCTCCAGCTTCAATAAAAGCAATAATAGCCACTGCCTGATCATAAGTATAAGAATAATCAGTATTATCTCCCTCATAAGAAACAACAAATCCATTTGAATAAATATCTTGCTGAGATTTTAACCAATTAATTTGAAAATTAACAAGATTATTATTCATATTTTCTGCATGCCTAGAAATAACATTGCAAACCTCAACATCCTCTGGACAATTTACAAAATAACTATCATCATTAGAAGACATGTCAAAACTATCTTCAACAAGCATCCAAAAATTATCTCCATTAATTCCTAAACTTTCCATAAGATTATACCATGAAAAAAGCATACTAGCCCTGTCTTCCCCAGGTGCTGAATTAAATTCTTCAAAGATAACAGGCTTTCCAATTATATTATGAGCATCTTCTATATGTTCTGTAATCCAAGTATCTGCATTTATTGAAGAATCCATGCCTTTATAATAATGGAATGTTGCAAAGTCAACAGAATTCCACTCATGATTTCTATAATAATCCTGCCCCTCATTACCTTTATACCACCATGCCCAAGGATTGCTTCCTTTATTAACATAACCTCCATCAACACCAGTACTAACTAAATGATTTTTATCAATTGATTTAATATAAGCACTCATCTCTCCAATCCAATTATTAAGAATATCTCCTGTCTTATTACTTTGACATCTAGGTTCATTAGCAAGTTCCCAAGCCATAATCGTAGGGTCATCTTTATATTTAACTCCTGTCAAAGTGTTTTCTCTATTTAAAAAATAATTAACATAATCTTTATACAAATTTTTAGTACATTCATTAGTATAAAAATCATCATGAGCACTTAATCCACACCAAGAATTATAAGTATTCATACCTCCAAAATCATCCCAATTATTTACTAAAGTAACTATTAATTTTAAATCTCTGTCACCTGCTTCTTTTATAACTCTATCAAAATGAACAAAAGTATCTTCATCATAAACTCCTGCACTTGGCTGAAAACAATATCCATATTTATTAATACCATTACAAAATCCCCAAGTCCTAATAACTTTTAAATTAAGATTTTGAGCATCATCTAATAATGGATTAACACATCCCTGATTAACACTAGGAGAACTACATTCAATATCTCCATACCACAAATAATAAGCATTTGTCCCTGCATATTTAAATTCCTTATTATCTAAATAAAAATCAATTCCATCTACACTAACAAACTTAATTTTATCTATAAGTCCTGTACCATACTCTTCTTCAACTTCACTCTCATTTAATTCATAATTCCATATCTTAACCTCATCTATTTTTCCTTTAAATCCCCAGCTTCCTCTTGAACCCAATACTAATGGGCTTGAAGTAGAAACAATCTCTCCTTTAGAATCTCTTGTTCTTTGCAAAACTCCATCAACATATAATTTCATCTCTCCATCAGAATTATAACTTCCTAAAATATGATGCCACTGATTTAATCCTAAATCTGAAGAAGTTAAATCTAACCCTCCGCTCTCAGTTGTGATTCTGAAAAAAGGTTTTGTTGAAGACCAATAAGTAGAAAGCCCATAAGAAGTTGCTTGTCCAGGTTCTGGATAAGATTTATAGATAATGCCATCATGAGAAGTTAAAGTATTTTCATCAATATAAACCCAAGAGCTTAGAGTAATTTCATCTCGAATATTTAAATCATTGCTTGGCCCAATAAAAACAGAATCTTCTCCATCAAAACTACCACATTTCCCAATCTTCCCATCTACAAACTCAACACCATTATTTACACCATCATGCCCATTTCCAGAAACATCATTAACATCATCTTCAAAGTCATAATAAGCAATTAAA
>CAYOFN010000022.1:0-5168 GCA_964403535.1 Candidatus Woesearchaeota archaeon | reverse complement strand
CCCATTTCCAGAAACATCATTAACATCATCTTCAAAGTCATAATAAGCAATTAAAGAGTGAGGTTTTTTTTCAAATTCTTCTTTTAAATCATAATAAACCTGTCTAGGAATCATAATGTCTGGATTATCCCCATTATCTTCTATCCTCATAATCCCCCACCACTCTTCATTTGAATAACCATCTGGATGAGAAGAAGCAGGATATCCTCCATAATCATGTATAAAAACACTTCCACTAGCTTTCCACCACTCATCACTATAAGCCATCAAGCTTCCGCCAATAGCAACAGACTTGTCTATCTCTTTCCATTGCCTAACCACCCATTTTGAATGAACATCTTCATATTCTTGTTTATTAGTATTATTTAATGCATCAATTCCATACTCAGTGATAAGCAAAGGTTTTTCACTTTTATCTTTATAATCTTCTAACCAACTTCCAAAACTTTCTCCGGGATAATTATTAATCCCCCAAATATCCACATAAGGGATATCTTCATCACTACTTCCCTTAACAGAATTTCCAATAGTTTTAAATTCTCTTGGCATTTCAAGACAAATTGCAACAACAGGATGATAAGAATCTCCTTCAATTAAATAAGCCTGTTTAGCCATTTCATTAACTAAAGAAAAATAAGCAGCATGTTTTTCAGCAGTATTTCCATAAAAATAATTTTCTTCATTTCCAATTGCCCAGACTAAAACAGCAGGGTGGTCCTTATATTTTAAAACATATTCTTTAAAATCCTCAATAATTTCTGTTCTAACTTCTTCATCTTGATAATCTTGGGTTCCCATCCAATAACCCATTACAACCCTAAGAGGTCTATCCCCTTGATTCCAAGCATTATCTAAAAAAATCATAGTTGCAACATTTCCCCAAGTTCTAATTGTATTTGCATTCATATCCCTTAATAAAGGAAAATCTCGATACCAAAGAGTAGAATGAGCAGTAACATCATAACTCCATCCAGCACTTTGTCCAATTGGAACAGGAGCATATCCAACACCTTTAACAACAAATTTTTCATTATTTACAAATAAATCTCTTCCAATAACCTTCACATCCCCTGTGCCTATGGGTTTTACATTTTCAGCAAAAACTCCTACAGAAAAAAATAAAATACAGAAAATAAAAATTAATAGAGAAAATAAAAACAAGAGATATTCTTTTGTCATAGCATTACAAGAAAATAAGCCTATATAAAATTTCTCAATATATAGTATATAGTTCTTAAGAAAGCATATTATGAAAAAATAAAATAAAATAAAATAAAATAATCTTACTTAAACAAGTTTATTAAAAGCCAAATCCCTGATAATGCAACAAGGAGATAAACAATAGCTGCTAACCAAGGAATACTTCCAAGCAAGAGAGCTACTAAATCCCAATCATAAGTTATACTACTAAAACTAGTTAATCCTACAAGACCCCAATTTAATGCTCCAATAACTACTAAGATTGATGCAATCCAAGCAATAGCACTTTTTTTTACCATTTTAACCTCCTTTCATGCCTCTTTAATATCAAAAAAATTAAGCTATGATTCCTTAGAAATGTTGTTAAAAAAATAAACTTCTCCAACCTAACCTTTGTTTCATAAAACTACATAGAAAATATAGACATATAAATATAAATATTTCCAAAACTTTTAAAATTAATGTTAACACAACTTATCATCGCACTCACCCTCAGACTTCTCGCCGGGACTCTTACAGGCAAGTAAACTACCGAACAGCGAGGAATTCTACTTCTTTTAAGTAAGACCTACACCCTAGGCGCAAGAGAATTTAAAAACAAAAACTTAAAATGTATATGGCTAAAAATAAAGACAAAGTTTTTATCAACACAAAGGTTCGATACAAAGGCAAGAAGATTCTAATCTTTGATAGAATTAACAGAATAAAAAATGATTTAATAGAACTTCTTCCTGAAATCGAGGAAGATAAATTTCTATTAATGATGAGCCATGTAAGAAATTTCTTTTATGGCAATCTTTATTATGGAAGAAGAAACTCGCCAAACAAGAAAAAAAGAAAATTAACAGCAAATGAAAAAATAGTTCTTGATTATCTATTAAAAAATCATCTTAATCCTTCAACAACTTATCGCTGGTTTATTGCATGCAGAATGCCTTCAGATATTAAAGAAAAACTCCAAAAAGGAAAAATAAGTTTTAGAAAAGCTTTCCTAATTGCAGACAACAGAAAGAAATCAAAAATGTCAAGCACAGGACTGCTCATGATTGAAGAAATAAACAATTTAGTTTCAAGCTTGTAAAATGTCAAACAAAAATAAACTTCCTGATATGCTGACAAAAGAACAACTTATGAAGTTATTTGAAAGCATGTTTATCCCAAAACTTTCAATTGCCTGTTTTGTTTCTTTAATGTGTGGATTAAGAGTTAATGAAATTTGCACTCTTCAGATTAATGATATTGATTTAGAAAAAAGAGTAATCAAAATCAGAAACAGCAAAAACCCAAATAGATCAAAACAAGGTTATGGAAAAGATAGAATTATACCAATCCCAATAATGGCAATAAGTCCAATTAAAAAATGGCTTTCAATAATTGAAGGTGGAAAATGGTTTTTGCCATCTGAAAAATCTCCAGATTCGCATCTAATGAAGAAATCTCTTCACGAATGGTTTGCAGAAGCAAGAAAAAGAGCTAACTTAGATATTCCAGATCAAATAATCCAATACAAAAAGCCAACAAAATACAGAAAAGAAACAACAATCTACAAATATAGATTCCATCATCTAAGACATTTTTATGCTCAATATGTTTATGAAAAAACAAGAGACCTTTATGCAGTTGCCAATCTGCTCGGGCATAACCAAGTCACAACCACACAAATTTATGCAAAAGTTTCAGATAAAACAAAAAAAGAAAGTGTTGATTTTGCATTCAACACCCCAATGAAAACCAAACTCTTTGAGGAAAATCCAGTGAATGCATTAAACTATAATATCCCCCAAATAGCAAAAAGAGAAAAGAACCCAATTGAAATTTTAGAAGAAAGATTTGCAAGAGGAGAGATTTCAGATATTGAGTTTGCAAACAAACTCAGACTTTTAAAACTCCGCCAAGATTATATAAAGGAAGTTAAGGTGGATGAAAAAGATAAGGAAGAGATTAAAGAAAAGATAGAAGTTAAAATTAAGAAAAGAAAAAGGGGCTAATCATTTCAAATAAACTTAAAAATCACTAAAACTTAAAGTTACTATGGATAAAAAAGAATTAGAATTTATTTTACAAGAAGGTGAAGGATATAAAATAGAATTTAAAGAATCCTTTGATTCTAAAGGATTATCTAAAGAAATTGTAGCATTTGCTAATTCTGAAGGTGGAAAAATTATTTTAGGAGTTAAAGATAATGGAAAGATTAAAGGAATTGGGATAAGCAATAAACTAAAATCTCAAATTCAAGACATAGCTAGAAATTGTGATCCTAAAATAAAAATCTCTCTTGAACAGCATGAAAATATTTTAATTATTGAAGTAGAAGAAGGAAAAGATAAACCCTACAAATGCTCTCAAGGATTTTTCATAAGACAAGGAGCCAGCTCTCAAAAAATGGAAAGGGATGAAATTATTGATTTTATTAGTGAAGAAGGAAAATTAAAATTTGATAAAAGTATAACAAATATCAATAAATATGATTCTAAACTTGTTTCTGAATATTTAAACAAAGCAGGAATTAAACAAAAAGCAAATAAAGATACTCTATTTAATTTAGGTGTTGCAAATAAAGAAGGATTTCTTAACAAAACAGGGATATTATTTTTTACTCAACACCCTAAACAACACCTCATTAATGCTTATATCACTTGTGCAAGATATAAAGGAATAGAAAAAGTTAATGTAATTGATAGAAAAGATTTTGAAGAAGACTTAGTCACACAAATTGAACAATCTGTTGAATTTATTAAAAGAAATACAAGACTTGAATATGAGATTAAAGAATTACGCAGAAAAGAAATCCCAGAATATCCTATTGAAGCTGTAAGAGAAGCAATATTAAATGCGGTTATGCATAGAAATTATTTTGAAGAAGGAGCTAATGTTCAAGTAGATATTTTTGATGATAGATTGACTATTACTAATATTGGAGGTTTAATCAAACCTTTAACTAAAGAAAAATTAGGAACCTTAGCTGTAAGAAGAAATCCCCTTATTGCAGATTTATTTCATAGAATCCATTTTGTTGAAAAAATGGGAACAGGAATAAAAAGAATCAGAGAAGAATGTAAAAAACATGGCAATGTTAAATTTGAAATTGAAACCAATGGATATTTTATTGCTAAATTTAAGCTTAAGAAAACTACCCCCCAAGTTACCCCCCAAGTTACCCCCCAAGTTGAACTTACTGATCTTGAAAAAAAGATAGTTGCACAAATAAAAGAAAACCCTAAAATATCAAGAGCAGAATTAGCTAAGAAATTAACTATTAGTCCAGATACAGTAAAAGAATACCTCAATAAACTAAAGTCTAAAGGATCTATAAAAAGAATTGGTAAAACAAGTGCAGGATATTGGGAGATTATTAAAGAGTCTTAGCAAGCAAGTACTAAACGCCTTCAGCGTTTAGTAGTTTCTCAACCTTATAAGTATTTATGCTGTTTTGTTCTCAAACCAAGAACACATTAAAAGGGAAAGTGTTCTAAAATCCAGAACACATCCTTCTTCTTACAAAATGCAAAAAACAACAATTTGACATAAATACCCAAAAAGGAAAATTAAGAGATAGGATTTATTTTATTGCTAAACACTATATCCTCCTAAAATAATCCTTAAAAATACATCCAATTTTAAAGAAAAATGGAAATTCAGATAGAGAGAATTAGTCTTGAAGAAAT
This sequence comes from Candidatus Woesearchaeota archaeon, assembly GCA_964403535.1. Taxonomy (GTDB): domain Archaea; phylum Nanobdellota; class Nanobdellia; order Pacearchaeales; family GW2011-AR1; genus CAYOFN01. Next base: position 303 of record CAYOFN010000022.1, on the reverse strand, counting down.
CAAAGATAAATTAAAGGAAATTAATGATAGACTTGATAAAATTTTAGAAAAGAAAAATGGAAAAAAAGAACTCCCAAATTCACTTCATGATTGAAACTTCCTTAAAACAACTGCTTGAAAAGGAATCAAAAGAAAGATGCATCTCAATTGCAGAATTATGCAGAGAAAGGCTAAGAGGAAGTCCAAGATTGCTTAGAATTGAGATGATCTTAGAAAAATTAAACAGGCAAATTGAAAAAAAAATAAGCAAAACAGGTGTATCACTATCTTATATTATAAAATAATATATATCACCTCCTCTGC
>CAYOFN010000021.1:11364-13404 GCA_964403535.1 Candidatus Woesearchaeota archaeon | reverse complement strand
ATTTTTTGAATAAGTAGATTTTTAAAGTTAGTTTAAACAGATTGAATATGAGAATGATAAGAGTTAAGGGAATAAATGCTTTAGGAAAGACTGATGGGTGTGAAAGTGCTCCAGTGAAAATACTTGAATGTTTAAAGGATTTAAAAGAAAATACAAGAAAAGAAATTGATTTTAGTCTTCTGGATTTAGAAGAAATCCATGTGGATAATTCTAACCTTGAGGAAACTCAGAACTTAATTTTTGAAAATGCAAAAGAGGAGTTTAAAACCAAAGACAGAATTGTTTTTGTTGGCGGAGATCATTCTATAAGCTTTCCTATTTTAAGTGCATTTAAAGAAGTTTTTGAAAACCCCTTTCTTATTGTTTTTGATGCTCATGCTGATTGTATGACTCCTGGAAAAGAGCCTACTCATGAAGAGTGGATGAGAAAGCTGATTGAAGAGGGATTTCCAGCAGAGAGCATTATTCTTGTTGGAGCAAGAAATATCTGGCCTGAAGAGGTAAAATTCTTAAAGGACAAAGGAGTTAAAATAATAAGGATGCAATCTATAAAAGAGGATATTGAAGGAGTGTGTGATTTACTCATGGAAAAAGCAAGAAAACATGATGCTTTGTATATAAGTGTAGACATAGATGCTCTAGATCCTTCAAGTGCTCCTGGAACAGGATATTTAGAACATGGAGGTATTTCCAGCAGAGAGATGATTTATTTTTTACAGAGACTCTGCTTATTAAAAAATTTTACTGCTGCAGATGTTGTTGAGGTAAACCCTTCTTTAGATGTAAATGAGAGTACTGTTAAATTAGGTGCAAGAATCCTTGCTGAAATGATTTAAATGTTAACTAGAAAAAAAGTGGTGGCAATTGCATTTGTTTTTGTTTTATTTGTAATTACAATGTTTGTTTTGGATTATCTCTTGTTTATTTATCAAATCAGCATGGACAGAGAGAATAACATCCTTATAGAGAACAATACAATTGTTTTAGATTCTTTAACACTAAGGCAAAAAATTGCTCAGATGATTGTAGTGAGAGGAGATAATACTAAGAACTTGAAATTAAACAAATTTAATATTGGGGGAGTGTTTTTTGACAGGCAGGAATCAGAGCAGGATTATACAGAGATAATTGAGAGATATAGAGAGGGATCTGAGATTAATTTATTTATTACTACAGATCTAGAGGGATTTTACAATCCTTTTTCTTCTTTTGAATCATTTCAGAGTTTTTCTGAAATAGAGAGTAAGACAAAAGCATATGACTTAGGATTGGAGCAAGGAAGGATTCTTAAAAAAATTGGGTTTAATTTGGATTTTTCCCCTGTTGCTGAGTTTTATGACAAGAGTTATGGTGGGAGGGTTTTTAAGGGGACAGAAGGAGAAGTAAAGGAAAAAGTAGAGTATTATCTTAGAGGATTGCAGAAAAATGTTTTAGGAACATGCAAACACTATCCTGGAAGAGGAATGATAAATAATTTGCATGAAGAGAGTGATGAACAGGTTATTAGTGAGAAGGATACTGGTTTGTTCGATGTCTGCATTAAAAATAATATTTCTTCTATAATGGTTGGGCATCAGATTGTTTCAGGTGAGTTAGACTCAAAAGGGAGGCCTTCTACAGTTTCTAAAGAGGTTATTTCTTCATTAGGTAATTTTTCAGGGTTGGTAATAATTGATGAAGTAAACATGAAAGGACTAAAGAAGTTTTATTTTCTTAATAAAAGGGGGATGTACAGAGATATTATTAATGCAGGGGGGAATGTTATTTTAGACTTTTCACTCACTCCAAAATCAACTTACCAACTTCTTTTAGATATAGAAAATCAAGTGAAAAGAGGAGAGATTGATGAGAAAAAAATTGATGAGAGTGTTACAAAAATTTTAAGGGTTAAGGGGTATAGAGTAATATGAGATCATTTATTTCGATGGATATTCCTGAAAAATTAAAAAAAGATATAAGAAAGATTCAAAATGAGTTAGAGAAGAAAAATCTTTTCCAGGGAAAATTTACTGAATCTGAAAATTTGCATTTAACTCTGAA
>CAYOFN010000021.1:0-11264 GCA_964403535.1 Candidatus Woesearchaeota archaeon | reverse complement strand
ACTGTTCCTGAAAAAGAGTTTAGTGTTAGTGAGATAAAGTTAAAGAAGTCTACACTTAGAGAAAAAGGACCTGTTTATGAAGATATTCTTGTTAAAAAGTTAGGGTAGTTTTGCTGAATAAGTGAGAAGCAAGGTTTGATAAATATAAAAGAGGCAGAGGTTAGTTAATCTTAAATAACCTATAATTTAAAAGAGTAATAAAAATATGAACCCTAATTAGTAGGTTTGGGGTACTTTTATATTTTCTGTTTTGATTATATATTTTAGAGTACAGATTTGTTTTTAAATACAGCTTTGTTGAAGTTATTTTAATGGGAAACATTAAAAAATCTGGTTTTAGAGAGGGTTTAGGGCCTGATGCATACATGGGTCATTCTGATTGTCCTGTAGCCCAGGCAGAAATTGCTGGGAGAGTGGGATATGGTTCTAGAAGAACTAAACTTCCTTCTGGTTCTAAGAAAGCACATTCTTCAATAGGTAATCCTGATGATTATTTAGAGAGAGATGCTAGAACTCCTTTACCTTCTGAAAAAGGGCTTGGACATCTTGTGGATTAGAAGTAATACTAATTATTTTAATAATTAAAATTAAAGTTCTTCAACAATCCTAAATATTCCTGCTTTTTTACCTATTTGTTTTTTTAAGTCTTCAACTGGAGTGTTGATTATATTTTTAATTGATTTGTATTTTTCTAAGAGTTTTTTTGCTGCTGAGGGCCCTATTCCTGGAAATCCTTCTAGAATATACTGCATTTGCTCTTTTGGATTTAGTGATTTTTTCTTTGCCCTAATTGAGATGTTGTTTTTTTGTTGTTTTCTTGAGAGTATGGAGAGAAATTTTGCTGTATCCTGATAATCTTTTGTAAAAATAATTGGAACCTGAAAATCAAGTAAGATAGATAGGAGAAAACCCCTGATTGCATTTGCATGAATTCCCCCTTCTTTTTCGGAGTCTGTATAAAGTTCCTGTTCTTTAATTCCCTCTATTAAAAGAAGTTGTTTGGGGTATTGTTTTATTTCTTCTAGTTGTCTCATTAATCTTTTATTTATCATTGAAGAGATAAAATCAGAAACTGTTTTTCTTTCTATGGCTGTTTCTCCGATTATATAATCTGCAACTTTAAGGTCTTGAAATTCTATTTCTACTCCTAGAGAGACAAGTTCTGATGCTACCAGAGAGTTTTTTTCATGATTGTCTATGAGGATTTTTATCATTTTGTTTTTTTAATCTGTTTTGAGTTTTTAAGATTTGTTTTTAAAAATAATATCTGTGAGATTTTGTTTTTAAGCCCCATGCTTCTTGAAATAGAATAATCTTTAGCTTTCCATTTATTAAACCAAAAACAATCTTTTTTGTTAGTTGCTCTTAGTTTTCTTCTCCAATCTGGGCATTTTGGGCATATATTCTTTAAGTGATAAATTGCACTTTTCTTTTTACTCATTAAAATTGTCGGAATAGAGAGAATTTCAAGATATATGCAATTGAGTCTTTTTTTCATTGTTCAAATAATGTTCTTTGTTTTTTCTTTTCTGAAGGATTGTAAGTTCCATTCTCAAGTTCTTCTTTAATTGATTCAATAGCCCGATGCATCTTTTTTTCTTTGTTAAATGCAGCCCAGTAGTATGCTTCATCCCTCGTGTTTTTTGTTATGAGGATTATTAGTTTTCCTTCCATTAATCTTGCAGTTCTTCCTCTTCTTTGAATCTGGCGTATTGCTGAGGGAATTGGTTCGTAGAATATGACTGCATTTACTTCAGGGATATCCAGTCCTTCTTCTCCAATTGATGTAGCACAGAGAACATTTATTTTTCCTATTGAGAATTCTTCAATAATTTGTTGTTGCTCTTTTTGTGTTAGTCCACTACACTCATCTTTTCCTTTTGAGTCTTTTCCATGTACTTTTTTTGTCTGCCCCACAAATACCCTTGCTCTAACCTCTGGAATTGAATTTAGTTCTTTGGAGATTCTTGTTACTGTGGAACGGTATTGCGAAAATACAATTATTTTTGTTTTTGGATTGTTTGAAAACTCAGAACTCACGATTTCTTTTATTTTTGCAAGTTTTGGATGTTCTTCTTTTCTTGTAAGAAGCTCTGTTAAAAGAATATATGCTTTGTTAAATGCAGGATTTTTTACTATTTGCTGAACTGCTTTGGATTTTTTGTTTTTTGCCTGGTCAAACAAGTCGTGCATATACTCTGAGAAAGAGTAAAGTGTCTGGGTTTCCAGAAGTTCTATTGCATGCTGGATTTTTATTGCCTGTGCACATGCACTTGCGCCTAAAAGCAGGTTGAAATTTTTATTGCCTGTTGAGATTGCTCTCATTATTCTTGATTGAGTTTCTAAGAGAAAAGTTTTAGTTGGAGGAGTAAAAAGAAGTTTTCTTGATTTAAGTTCTTCTGCTTTTTTGTCAAACATTTCTTTTAGCAAGAATCTTATTTCTTCAAACTTTGGAGGAAACTCTAAGTTTATTGCTTCGAATTTTAATTCCTGGATGTATGGCTTTACATCTACACTTTCTCTGGTTCTTGTTTCTATTGCTTCAATCCCTAGGTTTTCTGCTATTTCTTTTATTTTTGATTTTTCAGCTCCGGGAGATGCTGTCAGTCCTAAAATTCTTTGATTAAGAGACTGCTCTTTGTATTTTTTAACAACAAGGGTATAAGCGTAGTTTTTCAGACAGCGATGACATTCATCTTCAATTAATAAATTTACTTCAGATAAATCATAGAGATTATTTTTTAAATCATTGGAGATGCATTGGGGAGTTGAAAAAATAATATCTGAAGTTTGCCAGATTTTTTTCCTGTCTTTTGCAGAGACTTTTCCAGTAAACAGAGACATTTCTGCAAATAATTCAGGAAGATGTTTTTTAAAATAAGAGAGATGCTGTTCTGCAAGCGGGCGAGTTGGAGCTAGGAAGAGAGCTTTTGAACCAGGAACTTCTTTTTGTCTGTTTATTGTGAGCATTAGTGCAATAAGAGTTTTTCCTATTCCTGTTGGCAAGATAACTAGGCAATTTTTGTTTTTGCATGTTTCATATATCTCCTGCTGATACTCTCGGGGTTTAATTGTTTTTAGAATTTTTTCTGGCATTTTGCTTTAAAGAAGCTTGGTTATTTAAAGATTTAGAAGGCAGGAATAAGATAAACTAAAATAATCATTATTACTGAGAGGATTGCTTCAATTACCCATGCGAGTTTGCTTCCAAAAAGAATTTTTGTTCCATCCATTTCAAATAGTGGGATGAGGTTCCAGAGGCTGTATAGTGCAGAAATTTGTGCAAATTCTACTTGTCCGATAATCAAACCAAACAGTGAGAGAAAAAGAGTTGTTCCAATCCCCCAGATTCCCATGAGTCCAATGTCCCATTCAGTTAGTTCAGTGAATCTAGGATAGGTTCTTTTTTTAGTCACTCTTGATTTTTTTGGAGTAACCTCATACTTCAAAAAAGTAAATATTTTAATTATTCCTCCTGAGATGAGTGATACAAAAATAGGAAGAAGAAGCCCTATTGGAATTGGATTTTTAAAATAGGATCGTTCATATATAAAAAATCTTTTCCACCAGAGAAGTTTATGTTCTATTTTCACTTGAATGTAACTCGCCACTAATTTTTTGATAAATATGCTTATGAAAATAATAAGAAAGGAGTATAGCAGGGAGTAGAGGAAAGTGTTAAAATCTTTAAAGAAACTTATAACCAGGGCCATGAGAATTGTTGCAATAAGCATCCAGGCTACTTCTTTTTTAGTAAACATGAAAAAGCAAGGAGATGGAAATATAAAAAGGTTGTCATTCTTCTAAAACTCATGTGTGTTTGTAGTATAGAAAAGTATATAAACTAAATCCCTCTTTTTTTGAAATGTTAAGGATAAAAAAAATAAATGAGGTCCTTGGAAAGAGAGTGTACACTGATGATGGAGACTTTTTCGGGGAAATAGAAGAGGTTAACTTAGTAGAAAACAAGGTTGATGGATGGAGAATAAGAACAGCAAGAGGAATTGGTGAGTTTTTTGGAGGAGCAAGAGGAGTGATTATTCCGCACCAGTTTGTTAAGGCTGTTGGAGACATTGTGGTTGTTAACCGCGCAAGTTTACCTGAGAGAGGCGGAGAAATAAGCAGTGAAGAGTCAGTTGATTTATCAGAAGGATCGATAATCTAAAATGGCTGCTGAACCTGTTTTTATAAATTCACTTTTTACAAATTATATACTTCCGTTTATCTTAATTTTTGTTTTGATTTTTGCACTTCTTGATAAGTCAAAATTACTTGGTGAAGATAAGAGGCAGATAAATGCGATTATTAGTTTAGTTATTGGTTTGATATTTATTTCTTTTGAAGCTTCTAGAGATATTGTTGTAAGGCTTGTTCCTTTTTTGGCTGTTGCTGCTGTTATTTTATTTGTATTCATGCTTTTGTGGGGGTTTGCTTCTGGGAAGAAAGAGGGAGATGTTTTAAACAAAGGACTTAAAATTACTATAGGGATTATTATCGGATTAGCAGTTGTTGTTGCGGTGTTGTGGGTTACTGGGGCGTGGGATACTCTCTATGATGCGATGACAAAGGGAAGTAATGCTGCAAGTATCTGGGTTAATCTGTTATTCCTTGCTATCATTGGAGGGGTTGTTGCTGTTGTTATGTCAAGTGGAAATAAGAAGGATGAGTAGGATTTCTTAAAATAAGGAAGTTTTGAGTGTGACAAGGGGAGTAGTTCTTATTGATGGAGGGATTATTTAATTAAGAGAGCATTGGATTGTGTTTTTAGAATTTACTAAATAAACCTACAGTTTTATAAATGCATTTGCATTTTAGAATAAAAATAAAAGAGGATTACTCCGCATCTAATGGATCTTCTTCATCTTCTTCATCCTCATTTTTGAGAATGTTGAGCGAAGAGAATTGAGGAAAGAGGGTATTAATATCAGGCATTTTTATGTTAAGAAAACGCTTATTAGATATATAAACTTAATTATTTAGAAAATGGCAGTTAAAGAAAAAAACAAAAAAGAGAAAATCAATTTTAGGTATAATCTTGGGGTATACTTGGGATTTTTGAGAAAATACAAGGGACTACTTTTTTTAACTTTGTTTTTTGTTTTAGTTCTTGAGTCAAGACATGTTTTAGAGAAGTTATTATTTAAGGTAATTGTTGATAAGGGAACTGAGTTTACAGCAGGTTCTTTATTAGTTGAGAGTTTTGTAAAAATCCTTTTAGGAGTTGCTATGGGGTTTGTTTGTCTTGTTTTGATTGGAGTTGTTTTTAGATGGATTTATCTTCATCTTATAAATCGATTAGATGCGAGACTAATCCTTGACTTAAAAAGAAAATTTTTTAATCATATTCTTAGTTTGGATCATAGTTTTCACGTAACCCATAAAACAGGGAGTTTGATTTCAAGGTTAAGCAGAGGAGCGAGAGCTATTGAGAGAATGACTGATATAATCACATTTAATATAGCTCCTCTTATTTTTGAATTAATTGTTGTTTTTCTCTCTATTATTTATTTTGATTTTCTTTCTGCAATTGTTGTTCTTTTAACTGTAGTTACTTTTGTGGCCTATGGACTTTTTTTGCAGAAGATTCAACAGAATGCAAATATTATTGTAAATAAGACTGAGGATATTGAGAAGGGGAATGTTGCTGACATTTTCACAAATATAGACTCAATTAAGTATTTTGGTAAAGAGGGAGGCATTAAGAAGAAATTTGCAAAACTTACTGAACAAACAAAGTTAGCTATGATCAGACATTGGGATTATTTTAGGTGGTTTGATTCTGGGCAAACATTTATACTTGGAACCGGAACTTTCTTTTTAGTTTTATTTCCAATACTCTCGTTTTTAAGGGGGGATATCACTCTTGGGAGTGTTGTATTTATTTATACTGTTTTTGCAACTCTGCTCGGACCTTTGTTTAGTTTTATTAATGGGATTAGAGATTTTTATAGATCAATGGCTGATTTTCAGGAACTTTTTGCGTACGGAAAAATTGAAAAAGAGGTTAGAGATATTCCTGGAGCAAAGGATTTACATATAAGGCGGGGGGAGATTGAGTTTAAAAATATTCATTTTAGTTATGGCAAGAGAAAGATTTTTGAAAATTTTAATTTAAAAATTTCTCAGAATAAAAAAATCGCTTTAGTGGGGCATTCTGGATGCGGTAAGACAACTTTGATTAAGCTGCTTTATAGGCTTTTTGATACTAATTCTGGTAAGATACTTGTGGATGGTAAGAATATAAGGGAAGTGAAGCAGGAGTCTCTTAGAAGCGAGATGAGCATTGTTCCTCAAGAGTGTATTTTGTTTGATGATAGTGTTTATAATAATGTTGCATTTTCAAATCCAACAGCTTCAAGAAAAGAGGTTCGGAGGGCTATGAAATTTGCTCAATTAGATAAGATTGTAAGTCAGTTTTCAAAAAAAGAAAATACAATTGTTGGAGAGAGGGGAGTTAAGTTAAGTGGAGGAGAGAGACAGAGAGTTTCAATCGCAAGAGCGATTTTATCTGATAAAAAAATTCTTGTATTAGACGAAGCAACTTCCTCTCTTGATTCTGAGACAGAGTATGAGATACAGAAAGATTTGGGAAAGTTAATGGAAGGGCGAACAAGCATTATTATTGCTCATAGGCTTTCTACGATTATGAAAGCTGATAAAATTGTTGTGATGAAAAAAGGAAAAATAGTTCAGCAGGGGGTTCATAATCATTTGATTAAAGTTCCAGGAGAGTATCAAAAGTTATGGAATCTTCAAAAAGGTGGGTATATTAAATAGTTTTACTAAAGAGAATTTAACCTGGCTCTTTTTTTAACTTGTAATGAACTCTAAGGAACAAATATAGTTTTTATTGATAATAATGTATTTTATCCTTGGATTTTTAGTGAGCGAGAAAAAGAAACATATTTAAATATAGGTTTTCTTTTTTATGTTAATAAAAATGGGGCTCTTAACTGGATTTTCAGTGTTTGGGAATACTATAACTGGGGTTTTGAATTCTTGGGCTGAGATGGGTGTGTTTGCTTATGCTCTTCCTTTTTTGCTGATATTTGCAATTATCTTTGCAATTATCATGAAGACAAAGATGTTTGGAGATAATAAGGGAGTTGCAATGGTTATTGCTCTTGCTGCAGGACTTCTTTCTTTACAGTTTGATTATGTAACTAGTTTTTTTGAAGTATTTTTTCCGTGGGCAGGAATAGGGTTAGTAATTTTGCTTATGGGCATGATTTTAATGGGAGCTGCTTTTGATTGGGAGGATGAGAAAACCAAGTGGTTGAAAATGGTATTTTTTGGGATAGGGGGGTTAATATTTCTTATAGTTGTTTTAAGTTCTTTGTCTTCTTATGAATGGTTTGGAGGATGGTGGTGGAATCAATACTGGGAAGCCATTATTGCAGGTTTAGTTATTGTTGGGTTGATTGTTTTAGCTGTTGTTGGGGTTAAGAAGAAAGAAGATGGTTCTAAGTGATAAGATTTAGAAACTTTTGAAAAAGGATTGCTTAATTAAAAAAATAAGAATCATAAGTAGATTATTAGTAGAAGTGTAGAATGTGAGAAAAGTATTGGAGAATTAGAAAATTTATTTTCTTGTTATGACTACTGCTACTATTGCTGTTGCTAATGTAAAAATTATTGTGTTAATAATTCTTTTTGAGTAGAGCCAGAGTTTAAATGAGGTCAGGGGGGAGTTGAGAGTATAATTGCTTGTTTTTGGAAGAAGATGATAGAGTGTTGGAAAGAATTTAAATGCAAGGACAATAATGATTAATGCAAAGATAACTACAAAGACCCATGTAAGAGGTTTCATTACTTTCTCCCAGTCTTTTGTTATGAATATAAGCATGATTAAGAGGAAAAAGCAGACTACTAGGAGAATTATAAAGTAAGGGATAACATTCATAAGATAATCTCTTAATTTTGAGAAAGAGATAAAAACAAGTCCTATAATCAGGGCGAGAGTTATCATTATGTATTTACTTGCCCCTAATAGCGCTGTTTTTAGCAAGAGAGAGTAAACTAAGATGACTATAAATAAAAATGCCAGTAAAGGCATTAGGTATGTTAAAATTGATGTGTCTATCATTTTTCTTTGAGCAAGAATTAATATTTAAATCTTTCTGTTTGTTGTAACTTTATAGTAGGTATATCTTTTGAAGAGATTAATTGTTAATGTTTAAAAGTAAAATCTGTTGTAGTGAAATGTTAAGTTAACTTGGTTTTATTGTTATAAGAGAGAAGTTAGATTAGAAAGCGGGATAATTATCTTAGATAATCCTCAAAGCTGAGAGACTTTTTAGGTTTTTTAGAATCTGAGATTTGTTTTAGTTCTTCTATTGTTTCTTTTTCTTCTTCTGAAACTTCTTTTTTTGATTTCTTCTGTGTTTTAGATGATTTTTCTTCTTCTGGTGCTTTTCCTGTAATCTCCTGGAAAGTTCTTATCTGGTCAGTAAGAGGATTTAGAACTTTTTTAAATGAATCCTGGGTTTTTTGCATTTCTCTGGAGATTGTTCTTATATTCTCTCCATACTCTCCGACACTTCTTATTACTGATGTTTGAAGATTTTCTATTGCTGTTTCTATTTTATTCAGCCGATTTTCTATTCTTTGTATCTGAAAATTTATTTCTGTTTTTGTTCTGTTTATTTCAGATATTTGTTTTTTCAGTGCACTTACTTTCTCATCAATTATCTGTGAAGCAATTTCGCTTATTGTTTCTGTGTCTATTTCCTGTTGGTAGTATGGTTCATAGGATTCATACTGCGGAGATTGTTGAGGATAAGCGTCACCTCCCTGCATTTGAGATTCAGGATACTGCTGCATCTGTATTGTTTGTTCTGGATAATTTGGTTGTTGAGGAGATTGTTGCATCATACTTGGTTGCATGCTTGACATTCCTTCTTCTTCCTGGCTCATCTCAGGAGATTGAGGCATTTCCTGTGTTTCAGGAGGAGCTATTGCAGATTTTATTCTTGATTGAGAGATTGTTTCATTTATTTCTCTTGGAGAGACTCCTTCTTCTTTTAGTTGGCGAACTATCTGTGCATCATTCTGACCAGCTTTTTTCATTTGTTGAATTCTTTCAAGTAGAGCCATTTTTCCTTTTTGTTTATCAAGTAATTTATAGTTTTAATATCTTTTGTATTATTTTTTCATCATTTTTTCAATTATTCTTTCTACATCCTGTATTCTTGCGAATTCAAGTGGAGAGAATAAATCTATTTGTTTTTCAAGTATAGCTAGTTCAGACTTTCTTGCGAAATCATTACTTAAATCAATAATCCTTTGAAGAGTTGTTCTTATACTTTTGATTTCTTCTTCAACTCCCTCTGTTTTTCTTTTTAACTCTGCAATCTCATCTAGTGTATCCTCTCTTATATCTACAAGATTCTCTCCGATTAACAGGACTCTATCCTTGATTAGCTTTTGCTTTTCTTCAATTTCCCGCAGTTTAGTGTTAAACTCAGATAAAAGTTCTGTTACTGGATTTTCTAAAGGTTGTTGTTCAGGCATTTTCTCTCTTTTTATTAAACTTAATAGGTATGAAGGGTTTAAAATTGTTATCTTTTTAGAGTATACAAAAATTTTAATACTTGATTTATTATTTTCTAGTGAGGTAAAAGAGGAAGATGATGTTTAAACCAGGGAGTGCATTGTACTCTTATGAGATTGCGAGAGAAGAGGGGCAGGATGTTTTGTATGTTAATTATTTGGGAAGCTCCAGTGTTCCGAGCATAGCTGATAGCCCAGAGGTAATGTCCAGAACAGTTGATTTTGTGATTATGTCCCCAAATGTTTCTAGAATTATTTTTGTTCAGCAGAGAAATTATAATTATGATTTTTCTCAGGTTTTAATGCTGCAGGAGCTAGGAAATTTGCATGTTTTTTTAACAAAACAAGAGAAAATACTTTCTCCTGCGAGACTTTCTATTGGGAACAGGGGCGCAGTTGCTAAGAGGTATAATGAAATTACTTTTTTACTTGGTTTACTTAAGGCAGATCCTTTTGCATGCTATTTTGAATTAGAGAAAATGATTTTAAAGGAAAAGAAAATTTTAGAAGAAATTCCTCCTGAATTAAAAACTGATGAGATGTCTTATCTTCGTTTGCTTGAAAAGTTTTTCTCTTTATTAAAAAATCTTACTTTGATTAGGCAGGCTAAACCTTACTTCTCTGAGTATGAATTTGGGAATAGAGAGATTTATTCAAGGATTTTCAGGCCTGATATTATTCCTAATTTTACATTTACAAGACTTGTTGCTACTTTGCCTAAAGACTCAGAGATAATTGATCAATATGAAATTGCTTCAGGTTATGACAAGAGCACAGTAACTATTTTGAAAAAAGCAAATGAGGTGAAGTATTCCTATCATTTAATGCCTCCAGAGTATAGTTTAGACGAGGAGCATCATCTTCTTTTGAATCTTGCCAGAGGGGTATTGATTGAACATCAGCCAAAAGCTGAAGAGTTTACTGATCCTGAGAGAACAAGATCTGTTTTTTTCAATGTTTCAAGAGATTTGCTGCAAGAGTTGGCTGATAATAAAAAAATAAAATTGTCTTATTCTGAATTAAACAAGCTTGCTACAATTCTTGTTAGGCATACTATTGGGTTTGGTTTAATTGAAGTGTTGTTGCAAGATAAAAATTTGCAAGATATTGTTTTAAATGCTCCTGTAACTCTTAATCCTATTTTTTTAAGACATTCAAAATATGATGAGTGCTATACTAATATTATTCCGAGTCAGGAGGATGCTGAGTCCTGGGCTAGCAAATTTAGAATGGTTTCAGGTAGGCCTTTAGATGAGTCAAACCCTATTCTTGACACTGATTTGACTTTAGGAAAAATAAGAGCAAGAGTTGCAATTGTACAGAGGCCTCTTTCTAATCAGGGAATCTCTTATGCATTTAGAAGACATAGAGAACAGCCCTGGACTCTTCCTTTATTTATTAAGAATAAAATGATTAATCCTTTTGCTGCAGGAATACTTAGTTTTCTAATTGATGGTTCGAGGACTTTGCTTGTTGCAGGGACAAGAAGTTCTGGAAAAACTTCTATGCTTGGAGCTTTGATGCTGGAGATTATGTCTAAATATAGGATTATTGTTTTAGAGGATACTCAGGAATTGCCTATTTCTGCTTTGAGAAAATTAAATTATGATATTCTTGGGATGAAAGTAAGAAGTGCTTTATTGAAGACTACTACTGAAGTTGCTGCTGATGAAGGTATAAGAACAAGTTTGAGATTAGGAGATAGTTGTTTA
>CAYOFN010000020.1:0-14956 GCA_964403535.1 Candidatus Woesearchaeota archaeon | reverse complement strand
CATTTTTGCAAGATAAATTAGTTTTCTTACTAACTCATCATAGCTTTCACTTTTGTATTGTCTGAATTCATCAAGTTTTATTTTTGTTTCAGGATTTAATCTGATTGTTGTTTCCATATACAATTGTATACATATGTATATTTAAATGTTTTGGTTTATAATTTAGGATTAACTTACGGACATTTTCCTCACGACAAATTTTAACCTTGATGTTTGTATCTCCCTCTTGCTTCGACTTTTTTCAATTGCTCGAGGATTTTTATTTTATCTTGGGAGTTGTATGCTTTGAGAATTGAGTTGAAGAGTTTTTCCCAGTTTTGAAAGTGTTTTGCTTCTAAAGCTTGTTTTATTAAATGTAAGTCAACTGCTTTGTCTTCAATTCTTTTTGAATGAAAACCTAATCCAAAATCAATGAAGAACACTTTATTCTCTTTTTCTGATAAAATCATATTTGAGGTTGTTAAATCTCCGTGAATGATGTTATTATCATGTAATCTTGCGATTTGCTGTCCAATTTGCTTGCAGACTTCAGTTGTTTGGTTTGAGTTTAGTGAGTTAAGATGTTCGCTGAGTTTTTTACCTTTAATAAACTGCATTTTTATTTTTTCTTTATCATCTGTTTCTATGACTCTTGGAACTTTAATTAATTCTGAAACTTTATTGAGAATTTTTGCTTCTGATTTTGTTCTTGATTTTCTGAGCTTTTTGTCTAATTCTTCTATTCTATAAGATTTTTTTATCCTGTCTTTTATGAGAAACTCTCCTTCTTTAATTAAGATTGCTTCTGCGCCACGGGCGATGATTTGAGGTTTCATCTTAATTTAAATTTTTTATTTCTCCTTTAAGTTCAATACATCCTATTGCATTTAACTCCTCTCTGAAATTTTCAGGAATTTTATTTAAGATAAATATTTTTTTGTTTCTGTTAAAAGCCATTCCTATTTCCATTAATGCATTAACCCCTATATAACCCTCTTTTTTATTTTTATCATAGTTACCAACCAATATAGCCTCAGATTTTTCAAGATTTTTGTTAAAGTCTAACATTGCTTTTAATTTTATATTTTTTTCTTTGTCGTATTCTTTATCAGGGAGAGGGATTATAACCTCATGATTTTGTTTTTCAAGTTCTTTTTTTAGTTCTTTATATTTGGAATAAAATACCATGCTCCCAATAATTGTTATTATCATCTTAGAATTACATCCTGATTTTTCTTCCAAACTTCTTTGCAAGTTTTTGAAGCTGTTTTTGGCTTAAGCCCTGAGATAGATCATCAGGCATTCCGCCTTGCGAGAATTCTTTAAGAAGCTTGTATTGTTTTATTAGTTGTCTGATATCTGAGGTTGATGTTCCAGAACCTTTTGCTATTCTTGAGAGTCTTTGTGTTTGTTTTTCTAGAATCTCTGGAGTTTCTATTTCTTTTTCAGTCATTGAGTCAATTGCATGCTGCCATTTTTTTAGCTTATCTTCCTGCGCCCCAAAAATTCCTTCTGGAAGCTTAGCTTTTCCAAGCCCTGGTATCATCTCAGCTATTTTATCAAGAGGGCCGAGCTTTGACATGTTTTTTATTTGTTCCTGAAAATCTCTTAAATTAAATTCCCCTTTTTCCATCTTTTCTTTTAACTTTTTCTGTTTTTTCTCATCAAAATCTGTTGCTGTTTTTACTTTTTCTATAAGTGAGTCTAAATCTCCTAATCCAAGAATTCTTGAGATAAATGAAAGAGGATTGAATGTTTCAATATCTGTTATTTTTTCCCCTGTTCCTATGAAGTAAACTGGTGCTTTTGTTTCATTACATGCTGTTAAAGCACCTCCACCTTTTGCAGTAGAGTCCATTCTTGTTACGATTACTCCATTTATATTCAGAGCTTTTTGAAATTCTGCAGCCTGGTTTTTAGCTGCTTGTCCAATATCTGCAGGAATCACAAGAAGAACATAGTCTGGCTTTATCTTTTTTCCAAGATCTTTTATTTCAGTTATTAAATCTTTATCAAGACTATGCCTTCCTGCTGTATCAACAATAACTAAATCATATTCTTTTAACTTAGATTCATTTTCTTCGTATATTTTTATAGGGTTTTTTTCTTTTTTGTTTGTGAATGTAGGAAGTTTTATTGTTTTACCTAATTGTTCGAGTTGATCTGCAGCTGCTGGGCGATGAACGTCAAGCCCAATCATCACTGGTTTTTTCCCTCTTTTGCTGTAATATGATGCGAGTTTTGCAGTGGTTGTTGTTTTTCCACTTCCATATAATCCTAGTAGGAGTATTTTTGTTTGTTTTTTCCCAAGAACAAGTTCTTTTTTCTCTCCGCCAAGCATTTGAAGTAGTTCATCGTGTAAGAGTTTGATTAAATGCTCTTTTCTATCAATTCCTGTTCCTTTGATTTTTTCTTCACTTGCCTCTTTTCTTATTTTCTCACTTAATTCAACTACAAGTTTTATGTTCACATCTGCAGAGATTAGGGCTCTTTGTAGTTCTTTTACTATTAAGTCTATTGTTTTTTTATCAAGAAATATACTTCCAGTTATTCTATCAAATGTTTTTTTTAAAGTATTTCCGAGTGAGTTTAACATGTTCTCCTTAGTTGGATTTTATTTATTAAACTTTGCTTTAATTGAATTTTTAGAAAATAGCAATAATTAAATATTCTTTATTCTATTAGTTTTAATGGGAAAAAGAGGAGTATCTAGTTTAATTGTAGTTCTTCTTTTAATTTTGCTTTGCATAACTCTTGTTATTATTTTTGCAGTTATTTTCAAAGGATACATAAAAGAATCTGAAGGTCATGCAGAAGAACAAATAACCTGCATTCAGAATGTTGATTTGTCAGTTGTGAGCTCTTGTTACACTGGAAATAATGTAAAATTCATATTAAGGAATAATAATGAGTTTGATTATGATACTGAATTTTTTATTCTTACAGTAATTCGAAGTGGGAGTA
Source organism: Candidatus Woesearchaeota archaeon (assembly GCA_964403535.1). Lineage (GTDB taxonomy): Archaea > Nanobdellota > Nanobdellia > Pacearchaeales > GW2011-AR1 > CAYOFN01. Next base: position 12,013 of record CAYOFN010000020.1, on the reverse strand, counting down.
CATTTGAAGTTCCTACAAACTGGCATTATACTTTAAACAGTTTTGAACAAAAGGAGTTTATTGCAGTTGTTGATAATCCTGAGGAGATTGAGGAAGCAATATTTATTCCTAAAATAAAGCAGGAGGGAGGATATTGTTATGGGCAGGCAATTTCATTTTATCCTGTTTCCTGTTAGTATAACAAAACTTATAAGTTTGAAATTCATAATGTATTTATGAAAAAAAGAGGACAAATGGCTTTAGAGTCTTTAATAACTCGAGGGTGGAGCATTTTTTTGATTATTCTTATTCTAGGAGTTTTCTTTTTTTTATTTTCAATTAATCAGAATTATGCTTCTTCTATTTTAAATTTTGTAAATCAGCAAAGAGGAAGTATTTCAGGAAATGCAATTTTAAGTTCAGAACTTGTTGAGATTTCTTCTCAAGTTGCTCAAAATTCTAATTTACAAGTTTCAATAAATCCAAAAAGCCAGGGGATTTATAAATTTGCTTATGTTTATGATTCTGAAGATAATTTAAAACAAGTTTTTTCATTTGATTGTGAGGATATTTGCAAGGAGAAAAAAGAAACTCAAGTTTTTATTAATGATTCATATTTTGGCGATTATTATGTTGCGGTGTTTGATTATGATTCTGATTCTTATGTAAAGAAAGAGTTTAAGGTTGTTTTTGAAGGAGAAATAATTGAAGATTGTTTTTTGAAAAGAGCTTACTGGGAGAGAGAAGAAGCAAGTAATTCTGAGAATGTTAATCTTATTTTAGAGAGTGAAAATTGTGAAGGTAAGGAAGCTGTTTTTTCTATTTATAGAAATGATTGGATTTTTGATAATTTTATTGAGAATATCTCTACTTTAATTAATTCAGAGAAAACAATTGTTTCGTGGAATGCTAAGTTTTCAAATTTACTTTTTGGAAATCCTGAATATTATTTTAAAGTGAAAGTTAATCCTGAAATTGAAAGTGAGAATAATCTTATTGTTTTGCAGGGAGAAGTTTCTAAACAACCTGCAATTGGTTTTAAGGATGAGGGATGGTATTCATGGGCTAAAGATTCAAGTAATTCGAGAATTGCTGATGATTCTGTTGTGCCTCCTTTTAGTGTGAAGTGGAGTGCATTGTATCCTGGTTCTGAAACAAATCACTATCTTCATCTTACAAGACTTCTTTACCAGGATGGAAGATTATTTGTTGTTATGGCAAGACATCAATCTTCTAATAAGGGGAATGGGGTTACAGCTTATAATGCGACAACAGGGAGTTTGTTGTGGAACAGACAAGCAGGTGGAGTAAAGGGAAATATTGGTTTGTTTGTTTTGAGTAATGGATATGTTTGGGGAGGACTTGATCATAATGGACAATTATCTGCTAGTGTGGAAACAGGTGAATCAGTAGGAGGTGGGGCAAGAGATAGTTATGCAAATGCAGATGAATCTGGTGTTTATTCAAATGGAATTCCTTGCACTGACTGTTCAACAATAAAATTAGAGCCATTGGTTCCAATTTTTAAACCAAGATATAAGGTTGTTAATGACAGCATGTTTGGAAATGCTGTTAGGTTCCCGCCTTATCCTGGATATAATTTCCAGTCAAGAGATTATTTGAATGTTGGGAATAATCTTAATCCTGGTAGTGATGATTTGACAATTATGTTATGGTTTAAGTGGGATGGTTCTGATGGGGATAATACTTTGTTTGTCAAGGGAGAAACTTCTGATTATTATAGTACTATTTATAGGGCAGGCATCCTCGGCGGAAAAGTGTACTATACTCTGAAGTCTGATGAGCCCTACTCTCAAGGCAAAAAATATGGTTCAGGTAGCTTTAATTGCTCAAAAAATGAGTGGTGTCATTTTGCTTTAACCTATGACCACGAGTATCAGAGAATGTATAAAAATGGAGAGCTTGTCTTTGAACAGAATCGGACAGGGGATATTGGAAGCAATGAAAAAAATATTTATATCGGAGGATTTAAAGAGACTAATAGTTTTGGCGGAGTGATTGATGAGTTTGCAATGTTTAACCTGGCATTGTCTGAAGAAGAAATTCAGGAAAAAATGAATTCTGAAATAACTCCTGATTCTTCAACCCAAGTATTACTGCATTTTAACAATGATTCTGCATATGGTGAGAATGATGAATTTTTCTATGATTATTCTGAGAATGAGAACAATGCTTTTTACAATGGGCATGTTAATTTTTATGCTCCTTGGAGCTATTCAATCAGTAGCACTTATACTGGTGTTCCTTCTTCTTGGTATGGTGGAGATGGAGGACTTGGGCAGTTGGCATTACATGATGGAATAATTTATCTGCCTGACGGGATTTTATCAGCAAGGAACACTTCAACTGGCGAGGTTATATGGAAGAACGGTAGCTGGCCGATTGTAAGATTTAGTCCTAGCTCTAATCCCTTAGAACTGCTTCGTGTAGGGGATGTATCTCATTTTTCAGAAGTGACTTATTCAGATGAAAAGGTTTATGTTTTCGGAAAAGTGTGCAATGCAATAACTAACCAGATTACTACTACTCTGTCTGGATTTACAATAATAACTGTTAATGAGACTACTTGTACTAACTGGAGTGTGCCCTGCCTTTATTCATATGATGCATTAACAGGTGAAAGGCTCGGAGAAATTTGCTTTGATATGTCTTCATATTTAAATCCTGCAAACATGTATTCTAAAGGAAGGACATTCCAGACAATTATTGAAAATAATATTGCTTATATTTCAACTATTGAGCAAATTGTGGCAATAAATACACTTTCTAAACAAAAAATATGGGAATACAATAGGCCTGTAAAATTGGATTCTAGAGGAAATTATGATATTGAAGACGACCCTACTGATATAGGAGATATTGCACTTTCTGGAGATTATATCTTTGGGTTGGAGCATTTTTCAGATAGCCTTTTTGTTTTTGATAAAAATACTGGAGAGATTGTTTGGACATTTAAATCAGATGATTGGGATAGGCTTACTGGATTGGCGATTGTTGATAACATGGTTTTTGTTTCAGGAGAACATGGAAAGATTTATGCATTAGAACAAAAATATACTCAATTAGAGATTGTAAATCAAGAAACAGAACTTCCTGCGGGGCTACAAAATACAGAATATATTTCTTATAATTACAACATGGGGATTACTTACAAAGCAGTCTTTAAGGTTAAAGAAGGGCAGTGGCCTTTTAATTGGGAACTTGTTTCTGGGAAACTGCCTAGTGGATTAAGTTTAATCAATGACGATGAGAGTTATAATTCAATGCTTATTGGAACTCCGACAGAATCAGGTGACTTTACATTTACAATTAGAGTTTCAGATGCTCAGGAAAATTCAGATGAAAAAGAATTTAATCTAAAGATATTGCCTGATTCAAAAGAGTTTACAATTACATTACAAGACAATGAAAATTATTCTGGATGCGAGGATTCGTATATCTACGCTCATTCTGCATATGTTAATACAAATTTTGGAAACAAGAGTGTTTTGTCATTGTACCAACCTAGTGTGAATCAAAGGGCTTTAATAAGATTTAGGATATTTCAGAGTGAAGGAGGACCTGTTCCTGATGATGCTATTATTACAAGTGCTCAATTGACATTGACTAAGACAACTGCTGCGACGAGAAAAGGAAAGGTTTATACTTTGTTGAGGGAATGGGATGAAAATCTTGTAACCTGGAACAGCACGAGATTTAATGAATCGTGGGAAATGCCTGGCGCTTCTGAAACTGATGTGGACAGGTCTGATTTATTTGTTAATTTCAGCATGATTGGTACAAGAAAAGTTGGATGGGCTGGTGTAATTGTCAATAATTATGTTGACACTTTTGATGTGAAAAATCTGTTTAATGGGATAACTCCTGAGAATAATAATGGTTTCTTGTTTGAAATTGATTCTAGTTATGTTGATGTGTATAGTTCTGATTATTTTAATACTTCTGAAGTTAATAATGGAATATTAAAAAGGCCTAAGCTTGAATTGAAATATAAGAGATTTAATTCTGAAAACAAAGTTCCTGTTGTTAAAGTTTATGCAAATCCAACTATTGTTCCAGGATTTGTTTGGCCGTCTGTGCCAAATGTTTTCCTTAATGCAGTTGTTTATGATTCTGATGGAAACATAACAGAGTATGGAAAATGGCCGACATCTTTGCTTGGATTTACCGGATGCGGGCTTGGATTTAATTTATCTACACCTTGGTTGTGCAATGGGGGAGTTTTTCTTGGAATAGCATATGTATGCAAAAACTATTGTGACCCCAATGATGCTCAATATAATGAAGTAACTTGCAATACTGGAGTGTGTGGCACACCAAATAAAACCTTGGAAATAGAATTTTATGCATATGATGATATTGGCACAAAAGGCACAGGTTCTGCGGATATACTTGTAATACGTTCTCTTGACGGGAAATTCCCATATTTCTTAATGACAACAACAATGTTGCGAGATGGAAGAGTAAATCAAGCATATTCTGATTATGTTTATGTTGGGGGAAATACAAGCAAGGCAACATGGAGTTTAGTTTCTGGAAATCTGCCTTCTGGGTTAAGTTTGAATTCAAATACCGGGCAGATTATAGGAGTTCCTACAACAGAAGGAATTTATAATTTTCAAGTTTCTGTTTCAGCTCAGGATATAGTAACTCAGGATTTGAAAATTGAAGTTTTAAGTGAGAGTGGAATTCCCCAGCCAGAAGAAACTTGTTCTGATGGAACTGTTTATAATTCTTGCTCGTTGACAAAACCAAAATTCTGTAGCAATGGAACACTGATTGATGATTGTTCTGTTTGTGGATGCGCGAGTGGAAATTGTTTAGAAAATGGAAGTTGTGGAGAAATTGAACCACAACTTATTAATTCTTGTCAGAATTTAAGCAGAGAAGGACAGGAATACATACTTGCTGGAGATATAGAATATCTAAATGGAAACTGTTTTACTGTTTTGGCAAATGATGTTACACTTGATTTAAATGGGCACACTATTGCAGGGAGTTTAGCTTACTCTGGTGTTTATGTAAATGAATATAATGGGACAACTGTTAAGAATGGAGAAATTAGGGGTTTTGCTTTTGGAGTATATCTAGAAAACAGTCAAAATAGCGAGATAATAAACATAACAAGAACAAAGCAATCTTATGGTATTTATCTTAAATCAAGCTCAAACAACAAAATTGTTGGAAATAACTTCGATTCTAATTTGGCGTATGGAATTAATGTTGAATATGGCTCGAATAACACGATTAGAGATAACAAAGCAAGCTCATGCAAAAACATGGATTGTGCAGGAATACATATTATTTCAAGCGCAAATAATCTTTTGATTAATAACACTGCAAATGGATGCACAGGACCAAATAACTGCGCAGGAATACACCTTGCATCCAGTTCAGGCAACATTTTGATTGACAATATTGTGAAAGAAAATTATTATCATGGAGTTCATATTAGGTCGGGTTCAGGTAATAGTTTAATAAATAATAAGGTTTATTTGAATGATATTGGAGTTCATATAGAATACAGTTTAAATAATTTAATCCAGGGCAATTTTATTGTTGACAACGATATGGGGCTTATTGATGTGCTTGGAGAAAATAATTACTATTCAGACAATTATTTTGATAACAAAGATTACGCGATGTTAATTCCTACAAGAGATCTGTCTTTAGTTAAGAACAGGTCAATTAGTTTTAATATTTCTGTTGTTTACCCAAATGAGATTCCATGTTCAGGTGTCGAAGTGAACAACATCACCTTGAGCCCTTATGAAAGCATTTCATATGAGTTGGATGGAAACAAGGTCATAACAAGATTTATTCCTTTAAGGGAAGGGATGTATTCAATGTTTGTGAATTTAACAGATGACTTGGGCAACACAATCATAAACCGGTTTTACTTTGGAGAACAGTCATCTGTTGGTTATTACTTTAGGGGTGGGGAGTATAGTCATGATATAGGTTATTTATCATTTGAACCTCCAGTTAATGAAGAGATAATATGGTGTGCTCAATGGATTCAATTCAATCCAGATGAGATCCCTGGTGTTAATGGCATCTCAAGAATAACTGATGTAAATGCATCTTTTTGGTATCAGGGTAACACAGTTTATTTTGGCAGTGAGAGGTCTGGAGGCACAAGACTTGATCAGAGAAAATATCTGCCTTCTTCTTTTAATTATATTAAGAGTTCTGTTAATTTGTATCCTTCTATGTGGATTTATGAGCCTTTAGAATGGAAAAATTTATTCTTGAAGATATATGGGGGCAGCCCTGTTTTATTGACAAATAATTCAGATAAGGCTTTTGTTAATATCAGTTATGTTTACCTTGCAAAACCACTGATTAAGGAAATTTCTAATGAGAATATAGAACTGCTTTCCGCAACTATGAACTCTGTGAGTTCTGCGGATATAGTTTTAAGTGGCGAGGGAATTGTAGATATTGTTATCTCTATGCCAAATTCAAACATTTCTTATAATGTTTCTTATGACAATGTTTCTTGTTTAATTAGTGAAAAATGTACCTTAAACTCCCAGAGCAATGGGGAAATTACCTTAACTTTGATTTCTAGTTCAGAACACCTTTTGGAAGTTTATTCTTCTGTTGAAGAATCTTTTTGTGGAGACAATATTATTAATGGAGATGAAGTTTGTGATGGAAATTCTCTTGATGAAGAAACTTGTGAGAGTCAGGGATTTGATTCAGGAACACTAAGTTGTTCAGAAGATTGTTCTGGTTTTGATACAAGTGAATGCTCTTTAGAGTGTGAATTGACAAATGCTTATTGGAGCAAAAATTCTTCTGTTGAAGGTGATCAAATGACTCTGATTGTTGAAGGTGTAAACTGTGATGGACAAGAAACAAGTTTTCAGGTTTGGGAAAATGATTTTATTGGAGATGATTTAGCTAACTTCCAACCAGCAAATTCTATTTTTGTTTCTGGAAAAGCAGAAACAATATGGGCAGTAGAGTATGATGCAGACCCATTTTTTGATCCTGATCCAGAATATTATTTTATTGCATCAACAGAAGGAAAAACAAGAACATCTGAACTGATGAGTGTTTCTCCTGCAACAAGTCCGTGTGTTGATGCTGATGAAGATGGATATAATGTTACTGCAAGAGGAATTTGTGGAAGTTTAGTAGATTGTGATGATACTAATGCAAATGTACATCCAGGTGCTTTTGAATTATGCAATGGTGTTGATGATAATTGTGTAAATGGGGCTGATGAAACAAATGGAGAGTGTTCTGGAAAAACAGCAATTTGTTCAGGAGGAAGATGTGTTGAGTGTGTGAATGATGCTCAATGTTCAAATAATTTATATTGTGATGGACAGGAGGTTTGTAATGTTAATGGAATATGCGGTTCAGGAATTTCACCAACAGAAGATGATGGAATTTTATGTACACTTGAAAGTTGTAATGAAACAAAAGAGGGTTTTAATCATATTCCTGATGATTCAGTATGTGATAATGGTTTATATTGTGATGGAACAGGATATTGCAATGTTGCTCTTAAAAAATGTGAACAGATAAATCCTCAAATTTGTGATGATGGAATTTTATGTACTCTTGATTTGTGTAGTGAAGGAGCTAATTTATTTGATAATCTTGGAAGCTGTGTTGTTGATACATCTAATTGCGCTTGTACAAAAAATTTAGATTGTGATGATAATAATGTTTGTACAGATAATTCTTGCACTGGGCAATTAACTTGCCAGAAAACATTTAATATAAACTCTTGTGATGATAATTTATTTTGCACTGAAAATGATGTTTGTGCTCTTGGAAATTGCGCAGGAACTTTGAAAGATGTAAGTGATGGAGTATCTTGCACAATTGATTCTTGTAATGAAGTTGGCAAGAATATTTCACATGTTGAAGATAGTTCTTTTTGTGATAATGGGTTGTATTGTGATGGGACTGAGAGATGTGATGTTTTAGCTGATTGCCAGCCAGGAATTCCACCACCAAAAGATGATGGAGTTTCATGTACAATTGATTTTTGTAATGAAGCTGGAAAGAATATTTCACATGTTGCAGATAACTCGGTTTGTGATGATGGAAAGTATTGCACAATTGATTTGTGTGTTGGAATATTGAGTTATGATGGGTGTTCTCATCCAGCAAGAGATTGCGATGATGGAAATTCAACAACTTTTGATTTATGCAATGAGACAGCTAAAAACTGCAGTCATAGTATTATTGTTAATGAGGGGGATGATGAAGATGGAGATGGTGTTCCAGATGAGTTTGACAAGTGTCCTGGAACTCCTTTAAATATTATTTCAGCTGTAGACAAATTTGGATGTCCTCTTCCAGTGTATACTAAGTTTGATATAATTACTAATTTAACTAATATTGATTTAGGAAATATTTCTAATTTTGAGATTGGAATAAGAAATTATGGGGAAATTAGGTATAGCAGAAAGAACATTTCTTTAATTCCTCCTCCAACTGGGGGAGGTGGAGGAGGTTTTGGGGGCGGAGGGAGTTATAATGGCTCTAATTATAGTAGAATAGATTTTGATTCAACTATTAATATCTCTCAGTATAAAATTGAATTAGACTCGAGTAATTTACCTCAGATGAATAAATCTGCTGAAATAATTTTCTTTAATATAAGTTTTATTTCTCCTAAGATTTTGAGAAATAGAGAAAATTGCACTGATTGTCAGATTATTTTATGGAATAAGAATTTGAGCAGACTTGAGTTTAGTGTCCCTCATTTTACATCTTATGAAGTTGTTGAAGGATATAATTCATGCGGAAACTTGAGTTGTGATGCAGGAGAAACTTGTTCTAATTGTCCTTCTGATTGTGGAAATTGTCCTAGTGGAAATAATAATGGAGGCAGTGGGGGTAGTTCTGGTAGTGGAGGAACTTTTATTTCATCTACACCTGGATGTGCAGAAAACTGGACTTGCAGTTCTTGGAGTGATTGCAGTTCTGGATTAAAAACAAGAACCTGCGAAGATAAGAATGTATGTGGAACAGAGAATATTAAGCCAGCAATTTCTGAAACTTGTGAGCAGGATATAATTGGAGAAGAAAAACCTAAAACAACAAATGCACTTACAAATATTACAAGCAGAATTAATCTAAAATTAGTTCTCATTATTTTAGCAATTGTTATTGTTGCTGCACTGGTTTTAGTAATTTTGATATTAAGAAGAATTAAAAACAGAAGAATTCAGGAACTGAGGAAAGAAATAAGAAAGAAAAAATAGGTTTATTTAGGATATTAATAAATTTTCAGAATAAATCTTGTTTATTATTTGATATACTGAGAAGGTTAATTATTTATCATTTCCTTCTTTTTGAATTATAATCAGTTTAAATTTAACTTGTATTTCTTAATTAAATCATCAATTATTTCTTTGTCTATGACTTCATTGCAACTGCTTGATTTTTCAGCATACATTATGCTTTCTGGATTTTCAGAATGTTCGTAGCCGAGAGTATGGAGAATTTCGTGAATTATTGTTTCAGAGCAATTGCTTTCTTGTTCTGAAACTGAAAAAAGATTTATTTTTGCATTTATTATTTTATTGCCTCTGATTTTTGTCATCTGTGCTGTTCCTGCTTCATGCTCGCAGATTGCTTCTGTTGTGATTATCCAAAACCATTTTCTTTCTTCTTTTTTTTCGTAGCAGTTTTCAAGTTCAGGACAGGTGAGAATTATATCTGCGTTATTTTCTATTTCTTTAAACTGAATTGAATTATCTGCTGAATTTTCAAGTATTAAAAATGCTTTTTTTATAGAATTTATATTGTTTTCACAGGTTTTGTCTACGCTATATGTTAAGGGCATGTGAGTCCAGTGCAAACTTTTTATATTTGAAAATAAATCTTCTTCAATTATCGCATAACCAGATAAACTGCTGAAGAAATAAATTAAGAATATGGTTATTAAGAGGATTATACTCAGGAGGATTATTTCTTTTTTTATCATAGAGAGAGTAAAGAATAAGAGATTTTAAATTTTTTTATTCTAATCCAAGTTGTTTTATGAATTTTTCTTTGTTAAAAAGTTCTAAATCTTCGTAATTTTGTCCTGTTCCAAGATAGAAAATTGGTTTTTTTGTAATGTAAGAAATAGAGAGAATTGTTCCTCCTTTTTCATCTACATCTGTTTTGCTTAGAATGCTTCCATCAATTTCTATTGCTTCATTAAAAACACGTGCCTGCTCAACTGCATCGTTTCCTGCTATTGATTCAGCAACAAAAATTTTCAAGTCTGGATTTGTAACTCTTGATATTTTTTCCATTTCTTTTATTAGATTTTCTTTTGTGTGGATTCTACCTGCAGTATCTATTAAAACTACTTTTATTTTATGGGCTTTTGCGTGTTTTATTGCGTCAAAAGCAACTGCACTGGGGTCTGCATTATAGTCATGTTTTATTAGTTTTATTCCTAAGGTGTCAGCATGCTGCTGAATTTGTTCTATTGAAGCAGCACGGAATGTGTCTGCAGCTGCAAGAACGCATGAGATGTTATTTTTTTTCAAAAGATATGCGATTTTTGCTATTGAGGTTGTTTTACCTGTTCCATTTATCCCGAAAAATAGTATCTTAAATGGTTCTTCGCCTGAGTTTGATTTAATTATCTCAAGAATATCGTCTGGTTCAATGAGTATTTCATTTAAAATAGATTTTAGAGATTGTTTTATTTTTTCTTCTATTTCTTGTTTTTTTATTGTTTGGTTTAGAAGTTCTTTAGAAAGCTTTTCTTTTATTTTGTCTACTACTTCAAGAGCAACATTGCTCTCAAGTAGGAGAGTTTCGAGTTCTGAGAAAATCTCTTCAAAATCCTCTTGAGTTAGCTTATAGGAGATTTTTTCTTTTATTTTTGCAAAAATGCTTTTCTTCTGCTCTTTTTCTTGTTTAATCTCAGTTATTGTTGGGGCTGTTCTCTCAGTAAGGAGATCCTCTGTTTTTACTTTTGTTTTCTCCTCCTCTGTTTTTTGTTTTTTGAGTTTTTCTTCTCTTATTTCTGGTTCTGCTGTCTTTACTTTGTTTTTTGTACCTTTTATCCAGGAGCTTAGTTTTTCTTTAAGGAATTTGAACATAGGTATTCTACTCTTTTTATATTTAAAAAAGGTTGGTTTTGTTTGATTTCATTGGAACATAACAATACTTTTAAACGATTTTCTCTTTTAATCTGTAAGAAAATGATTACCTACAATGAACTTTATGAGGCTTTAAGAAAAGAGAGATATAGTGAACAATTGCAGCCTCTACCTAAAAGTTTTATTAAAGAGGTTTTTGAGTATCTTAAGGATAAAAGGAATATTGCTAATAAAGAGACAGATTTGTTTTCAGATGCTGTTATTAAAACTAAAAAACAATTTGAGAATGCACACTCTGTTTTTAGAGAATTAATGCTGAGAAGGAAGAAGAAATTACTTGAACTTGCATTTATCGCTGCTCAGACAGGGATTTCTAAGAGAGATTTTGATAATATGCTTAGTTTTGAGAAAGGTGTTTTTGATAAGATTATGCATGCTCTTGAACAAGGAGATAAGGAGGTAGGAGAGGAACTAAAGGGCAGGAAAGGGGAAGTCAGTAAAAATAAACTGATTGTTTTTATTAAAGATACAGATGAGTTTTTAGACTTAAAAGGAAGTAAACTCGGACCTTTTAAGAAGGGAGAGATTATTAATATTCCTCAGGAGATTGCAAATATTCTTATTGTAGATGGGAGAGCTGAGGCTGTTGAAGAGTAGTGAAAAGAAAGCCTCCGGAGGGATTTGAACCCCCGACCCCCGGTTTACAAAACCGATGCTCTACCACTGAGCTACAGAGGCATAAAAGAATTAGAAAAAGTCAGTTTAAAAAATTATCTTAATTTAGTAATTGTATTAATGTAGAGATTCTTTGTGCTACTCTTGTTGTTCTATGGTAAAGTGCCTGAATTTTTTCCAGCATTTTACTGCCATTCTAAAACTTCTATGTTTTCTTTAATTGTTTTTTTTACAGGGAAAATTATTTCTACAAGCTCTTC
>CAYOFN010000019.1:0-15021 GCA_964403535.1 Candidatus Woesearchaeota archaeon | reverse complement strand
GGAAAATTATTTCTACAAGCTCTTCAGGCTTGAACCAGAGTTTGATTTCTTTTTCTGTATTTTCTATACTATCTGAAGCATGAATGCAGTTTTCTAAAACTCCTGTTTTGCTATTGATTCTTCCGTATTTTCCTCTTATTGAGATTGGAGATGCTTCTTCAGGATTAGTTGGACCAACTATCTCTCTTATTTTTTTTGTTGCTTCTTCTCCAGCATATACAAGAGCAAGAACTCTGTCTGTATGAAACTTGCCCATGATGTACTGAATTGTATTTTCAAAAACCTGAGGTTTTTTTGTTTTTAGTTCATGGTAATGCTTTTCAGCAAGTTCTTTTGAAACTTTTACAACCTTTGCTCCAATAATCTTTAATTTTGTTTCAGAGAGTGCAGTAATAATGTTTCCTGTCAGAGATTTTACTAATCCATCGGGTTTTATTAGAATAAGACAGTGTTCATTTGCCATTTTATTCTGTTTTTATTTCTTTTTTAGGACTCTTTTTTATTTCCTCTTTTTTCTCTAAAGGTGCTCTTACTTCGAGAATTCTTATTTCACAAAGAGAAAGAGGATATATTTTTTTGAGTTTTAAAGAGAGTTGTTTCTGTAATTTATTTGAGAGAATTTCAGAAACAATGTCATCATTAGTTCTGTCTTTAACATAATCCATTATCCAGTTTCTTGCTGAGTTTCTTAGTGTTCTTCTGACTGCTCTTGAAACTCTTTTTCTTGTGATTAAAAAAGGTTTTATTTTTAACTTAGAGTCCTGAGATTCTGCATTAATCGAGTCTTCTACATAACTGATATTTTTTCTTAGCATTCTTCTAATAAAATAAGGCATTAGTTTCAGGCTTTTTGGATAGGCTATTGCTTTTTCTTTATCTACTTTCACTATGAATTTCATCTCTGTAGATTTTCCTTTTAACTGTCTTGTTAAATCTATTTTTATTGTTTTATTATTCAGAGAGTTGATACTCTTCCCGATTAATTCTTGCTTCATATCTATAAGAGGTATTTCAACTTCAAAAAATTTTCTTTTTATTACAGGCATTTTATTTTTTCTCCTCAAATTGTATTCTGCTTACTCTTCTTCCTTTTTTTGAGTGTCTTGATTTTTTGCATGTTTTGCAGGTGTATATTAAAACTTTCTTTGTTGTAGTCTTTGTTTTTTTCTTCCAGGATTTTATTGCTTTTCTGCTGTATTTTCCTTTATTTCCTTTTCCTCTGCTTTTTCCTCTTTTCCTGGCTCTTCCTAATGCCCCCCATTTTAGAGAGCCTCTTTTATGTCCTGTGCTAACTAAGCCAATTTTATGTTCTGTCCTTTTCTTGCACTTTGGGCAGTATCTTTTTGTAGTCTTAGGAAGTTTCATTAAAACAAAAAAAGAACTGGGTTTTTAAATGTTGTTCTTGGAAAAAGTTTATTAATGAGGGTGTTTTTTGCATAGAAGGTTAAGGTCCTGTCGTCCAGTGGCTAAGACATATCCTTGACGTGGATAAAATCCAGGTTCAATTCCTGGCAGGACCATTTTTTAGATAAGTTTTTATATATTCTTTTCTTAGCTAATTTATGAAAAAAGAAGTGATGTTATTGTTACTTTTAGGAATTCTGTTAATTTTACCTTTAGTACAGGCGCAGACTTATTCTGGATTTAATAAGTTTAGTGACAGTGTTAAAATGTTTTTTTCTTCAGGAGATAAAAAGGTGAGATTAGCTCTGGAGATTAGAGAAAAAGAAGTAAACTCTGCTCTAGAAAATTTTCAAAATGAAAATAAGGAAGAGGTTACTAAAAACCTTGAGGGTGCACAGGATAATCTTAAACTTATTCAAGAAAAAGTTTCACTTAATACTTCTGAGGAAATAAAAGCAAGTGTAATCGAAATAAAAAATAAACTAAATCAAGAAGAAAATCTCTCAAATGAGTTTGAAGAGTATCTTTTAGAAGAAGAAAAAACACATCTTACAGCAGTTCTTACTGAAAAAACTTATGAGTATTGCAAAGAGCTTGCTAAAGAAGATTTTTCTTTAATGTTAAAAGAAGAAGAGTGTAATCCTAAAACTGCTCCGGAGCCACTTAAGGATGATTTGGCAAAATTAAAAGACCTTCAAGAAAGAATGTTTGTTCAATTAATGTTAGAGATTAGAAGTTGTATAGATGACCCTGGAACTTGTAATTGTGAGAATAATTTTGACAATGAAGAGAAAGTAAAGTGTGAAAAAATGGTTGCTCTTGCTATTAAGTGTGAATATCAGGACGATGAAACCTCTTGTGATGAATTAAACTCTTTGGAGGCTCTGAAAGCAGAAAGTTTTGTTCCTGATTTTTTAATGAATTTGTTCAGAGCAAAAGAGGCGCAGATGTTATGGGGGGAAACTCCTTCAGATTGTGTTCCTGAAGAATGTTGGAATGAAAATGACAAACCAGAATGTAGGCAATATGATAAGTTTAAAGAAACAAAAGAGGATTGGGATGAATATGGGAATTTCATAGGAACAAGGAATAAGTGTGGAAAAGAAGGGTCAACACCAACAATGAGAGAATCAATTCCTCAATGTTTTGATGAAAATGATACTTTTTTAGAAGAAAAATGCGGAGAGATTACAATGGTTGAAAACGAAGAAGGCTTAATAAATTATATTATTGAAACTGAGATTAATGGTATTTTAGGAGAAATTGAAAATAAATCAAAACAAACTACTATTGATATTAATGGGACTGTAGGGCAAAATCAGGTACAAATCAAATCCCAAGAAATAAAAGAAGAAATGAATGAGATTAAAAACCAAATTGTCGAGAGAACTTTTGCACCAGGAACTCATGATACTGGAAATTCCACAAATGATATTCAGAATATTGTAGTAGAAGGAGATGATTCTGTTTCTGGCGATGATGGATTAAGTCCTGAAGTAGTAACAGATGTTGCAGGTGGAGGAAGTAGTGGAGGAGATAATGGATTAAGTCCTGAAGTTAAAACAGATGATTCTGGTGGTGACTCTGGAAATAATGATGTTGAGTAAGAGAATTTTATTTTTCTTTAGATTTTTTAAATAATTTTTTGTATTTTCATTGTTGGTTTATTCTTACTAACTTACTTAGTAAGTTAATAAGAAAGCTTTAAATATAAGTGAGATTTTAGAAATTATACTAAAAAGAGTGTGAAAATGAAAAAGTATCTGCTTTTAATCGAGGATGAGAAGATATGGGAAGAATTTAAAAAACTAATAGCTAGAGATATTAATACAGAGATTATTGAATTAATCAGAAAGAAAATCAAAAGAGGAAAAAATGAGTAAAAAAAGTCAGGTGACAATTTTTATTATTGTTGCAATAGTTATTGTAGTGTTGATTATCTCAGTCTTTTTATTAAGGGATAGAGTTTTTAGTGTACAAATTCCTCAGGAATTAGAACCTGTTTATTCTTATTATACTTCTTGTATTGAGCAGGCTACAATAGAGGGGATTGGTTTAATGGGGACACAGGCAGGTTATATTAAAGTGCCTGAATTTGAAGCTGGAAGTAATTACATGCCTTTTTCTTCTCAATTAAGTTTCTTAGGAACAGGCATTCCTTATTGGTATTATGTTTCTGGTAATAATATTCAGAAAGAGCAGGTTCCAACTAAGGAGACAATGGAAGAGCAATTGTCAGAGTATGTTGCAGAGAGATTACAGGAGTGTGATTTTTCTAGTTTTAGTGAGAAGGGATTTGGAGTTGAGATTGGAGAGGCTGAGGTAAGTGTTGTAATTCAGGATACTCTTATTGATGTTTCTGTTAATCAGGAGATTGGAATAAACTTTTCAGAGATTTCATACAGGCAGAGTTCTCATACTGTTGAAGTGAGTTCTAGTTTAGGAAAATTTTATAATCTTGCAAAGAAAATTTATGATAAGGAACTTCAGGAAAGTTTTCTTGAAAATTATGCTATTGATAATCTAAGATTATATGCTCCTGTTGATGGTGTTGATATCTCCTGTTCACCAAAAGTATGGATGTTAAATGAAGTAAGGACTGATTTGCAGGAAGCTGTTCAGGTAAACACTCAGATGATAAAGATTGCAGGAGAGTATTATGGTTTGAGCAATCCAGAACATAATTATTTTGTTCAGGACATTGGAGAGGATGTAGGAAGTCAGGGAGAGGCTGTAAATTTTGTTTATCTTAAAGATGAATTTCCATTTAAGTTTGATGTTGAACCAAGAGAGAATGGAATGTTAATTGCAGAACCAGTTGGATTGCAGGAAGGAATGGGAATGTTGGGATTTTGCTACATTCCTTATCATTATGTTTATGATATTGCTTATCCTGTTCTTGTTCAGATTTATGATTCAGACACAATTTTTCAGTTTCCTGTAGCTGTTGTAATTGATAAGAATATGCCTCGAGAAGCTTTGAATGTTGAGGGATTGCCTGATGCTGAGCCTGAATTATGCAAATATAAAAATAATGAGGTTAGGGTGTATACTTATAATACTAAACTTGAACCTGTTCCAGCAAAAATAAAATTCAAGTGTTTTGCTACTTCATGTGATTTAGGGAATACTGAATTAGATGGAGAGGATGCTGTTCTTAATGCTGCTGCGCCTCAGTGCGCTAATGCTTTTATTATTGCAAGTGCAGAGAATTATTCAAGTAAGAAATACATGATTGGAGGAACAAGTGCAGAGACTGCGAATCTTGTTTTAGATAAACTATACACTCTTGATTTAGACTTAAAAATTGATGGAAGAGATCTTGGAAACAATAGAGCTATTATTTCTTTTAAGTCTGATGATAATTCAGTAACTCTTGCTTATCCTGAACAAAGAGAAATTCAATTAAGTGCTGGAGATTATAATATTGAGGTTGTTGTGTATAGAAACACTAGTTTGTCTTTGAGTGGTTTTTCAACAAGAGAGTGCATAAATGTTCCGACTTCAGGAATTTTTGGAATTTTTGGAGGAAGCGAGGAAAAATGCTTTAATTTAGAAGTTCCTGGACAGATAATAAGTCAGGCTGTTGCAGGTGGAGGAGATAATACTTGGTATATTTCTGAATCTGAATTAGAGAGTTCAAAGAAAATAATAATTAGTGGAGAGGGATTGCCTGTTCCTCAAAGTATAGAGGAACTTCAGAAGAATTATGATGCTCTAAAAGATAAATCTTTATCTATTGATTTTGAGTAGAAAATAAAATGAATAAAACTAAAAAGAGAGAGATAGGAAAAGGAGTAATCTTAACTCTGTGTTTAATTGTAATTTTATCTGGTGTAGTTAATGCTGCTACATTTTCAGGAGGGAGTGCAAGTTTTAGTGGCGGAACTCAGATTATTGGAAGTTATGGAACTCAGTATTATAATCCTAGTTTTTCAAATACTCTTTCAAACCCCTCAATGTATTGGAGTAGTTTTAATAGAGAGGATTGTCTTGAGAGACAGGATTTTATTATGCAGATAGAGCCAGGTGGGTGCAGTCCTGCTGTTGTCAGAAGTGATTTGCTTGAAGAACAAAATGTTCCTGTTTTTTGCAGAGTTTCTATGATTCAGGTAAACCCTTTAATTGATGTTTCTAAGATTAAGAGCCTGCACTTTACAGGAAATTATCCTGCAGGAGTAGCAGGAGTTACATATTATCCTTCAAGAGTTGCTGTTAGAGATGAAAAAGGTTTGTTAAATTCTCCTTTGATGAATAATGTAGGGTATGCTGTTATTTCTCTGAAAAGAATTGAGGCTGAGAAAGATATGCCTGACTGGATTGAGGGAAATATTACTGCTACTGTTGATTATGATGTTAAAGGAGCTTTAGGTATTGGGAGAAGTGTTTTTTATCTTCCAGTAATTACTGATGAAGAGTGGGAATTTAATTATCCTGATTATAGTTTTTGGGAGGGAAAAGGATATATTAGAGCTGAGGCTGTTGATGAGGGTAGTGCTACTCTTGCTCTTTATAAAGATTCATCTCATAAAGTTGAGAGAATTACTTTGAATAAAGGAGCGACTTCAAATGACATTTATCTTGATGGATATTACTGCGCTGCTGGAATGAATATAAAAGTTGAGGATATAGGATTTCCTTCTGATAGAGTAAAATTAAGAGTTGATGATGATGAGGTTTGGGTGAGAAAAGGGGACAAGTTTTTAGATGACAAATGTTCTGTTCAGAATATTCAATCAAGAAAAACTGGAGGAGGAAGTGTTACTATAAAATGTTCTGGAAGCAGTAATTTTGATTTAAGTCTGGATTCTGGAAAAGTTAAGTTAGAAGTAGATGGAACTGAGAGAGAGTTTACAGTTAATCAGAAAATTAAGACAGAGACAGCTGCTGACGGACAGATATGGAATTATTATGTTGCTTATGTTGGAAAGAATCCAGAGACAAATGCAGATTTTGTAGTTGTTGTTGCTACACGAGATACAGAGGAGGTTTTTGCAGCAAGAGGTTTTTCTGATGAGATCCAGGTTTTTATGGAGAAAAGAGCTAAACAATATGAAGTAAAGAAACAGTTTACAGATGTAGTTGATGCTTTTACTTCTGGAATTTTAGGAAAAATTTCAGTGCCCCCTGTTCAAAAGAAATATGAGGCTTATGAGAAAGGAATTATCTCATTAATTGGAAGAAAGTATGTAGGAGTAAGACTTGAGTTGAAATTCTGGGATCAGGAAGATTTGAAAGATACACTTGTTTTAAATAGTGAGAGGGAAATTGTCGGAGAGAATTCTATTAAGTTTATTGAATCTTCTACTTCAAAAGATAGGGAGTATGACTTGGGAAAGGAGAGTGAGTCTCTTGTAAAGTATTACTATGATAATGCTATTGATAATTATAATGATGTTTTTGATTTTTATCCTCTTGAAAAATCAGTTGAACCAAGAGATGATAAAATCGGGACTTTTGCAGAGAGAGCTTTATATGATGCTGCTGAACTTTCAGGAAGAGTTGGATTATATGAACAGCAGAGAGATTTCTTAGAGAAACTTAAAGAGAAATATCCTGATTCTGGGCTTACTTCAAAAGCAATGAAAGATTTGGAAAATTTAATGAATTATCAGACAGATAATTCAAAGGCAATTGTGATTATAAATGGAATTGCTCATTATATGGATTTAGTTGATTTTAAAAAACCTAGTGAAGAAGAATTAAGTGCTACTTTTTTAATTAATAACAAGCAGGTTAAATTAGCTTTAAATGATGCTTATTATCCTTATGCTGATTTGACAGATGCTGTTAAGCAAAAATACTATGTTAAACTAATTGAATTAGGTGGAGATAGTGCAAAAATAGAGTATAGTAGAGAGAGTTCAATTAAGATTAATACACTTGAGGTAGAGGCGGGAATTAATACATGGGATAAGACCCTTAAAGTAAATGAAGAGAGAGTTTTATCTGAATCAGGAGGAATAAGAGTAAAATTAGTTGAAGTAAATGCTAATAAAGAGGTAAGAGTTGTGATTGAACCAAAAGCATTTGGACCGAGGACTGAGTCAACTTTTAATTTTAAAATTGGAATTGAGAAACGAGGAATAGAACTAAGCACTGATAAAACAAAGAGTTTAATAGAGAATCTTAATCAGAGCATTGAGCAGTGGGAGAAATTTTCTGATAATCTCGGAAAAGCTGTAACTGGACTTAAGGGAGCGTGTTTTGCAACTTCTGCTTTTTTGAATATAAAAAATTTAATTGAGGGATCTTCTGGAACTTCTCTTGCAAGACAGGCTGTAATGACTTCTAGTGGAGGATGGGATGAGAGATGTGCTGAATTAGTTAAAAAAGGAACTTATGATACTCTCTCTGCTTGTTTTTTTGGAGAGAAAGATAAAATCAATGCTGATGTAAGTGCTTATGCAGGAAAAATCCAGGAATATAATGATAAAATAATAAGTGTACAAGAGCCTTATACTCAGGATACATTTTTAGGATTATCCCAGAGTGTTGATACTGAAAAAGCAACTCTTGATTACATGAAAACTGTTTTTTATCCTTATTATAAAGGTAATTTTGAAGGAAAGAGCCAGAAAGTTGGAGATGATACAGTTGAGTTTAGCAAGATTTTTGGAGAGCCAAACTCACAGGGATTATGGCTTGATTCAGACAACAAACCTCTATATTCAATTCCACAGATGAGAGAAATAATGTTTAATAGAGAATTTACTTCTGTGAGTGAACAAGATTCTGTGCTGTCTGCAATTACAAGTCAGAAGTATACTTCATTTATTGAAGATGTTTACTCAAGACAGCAGACAAAGCAAGAGCAGACAGGATTTAGTGCTGGATTAAAAAATGTTGTTTCTAATCCTGCTTATCTTGATTCTGGGCAGAATGGAGTAATTGCAACTGAATTTAATTCTCTTAGTACACAACAATTAGATAAATTAGGGATAGACAAAGATTCAGCTGGTTTTAAAACTCAGGAAAAAGTAAATAGTGTTTTTTACAATATTCCAAGCACTGCTATTAAAAGAGAGAAAGATAAAGATGGAAAGGTAGTTGATGGCAGTAATACTTGGGAGAGTATTAATGGAGAAAAAGTTGTCATGCTTATGCAAGGAGGAACAAGAGGAACTTATGATATAAAGAAGGTTTATTCACTTAAAGAGGTAGGAGGAGAGTATGTAATTGATAAGGATGTTACTAGTGTTGCTCTAGATTATTTTGGTGATAAAAATATGCAAAGATTTGTTGAAGCAAATCAAGGGTTGTATAAGAATCAGTATAAAAATCCTAAAGTTGAGTTTTATGATGGAGCTCCTTATAAGGACTTGCCTCATCTTGTTCCATTTGACAGAGAAAATGGATGGTATGCTGCTACTGAACCGATTTTGCTTGGTTTTGGAAAACCATTTGAAGATTCTGGAAGAGTGATGAATTTCTGGGTTTGCAATGTTGGGAAAAATGGAGTAGAGGAGTTTAAGAAATCAGGTGATGATATTTGCAGACAATATAATGTGGGTACTAATGCTGATAAGGCTTTTCCTGGTTTAAGTGTAAGTGATTCAAATAAGATATATGAGAAAGCAAAGGCAGCTTTGGAAGATGCAGCGAGAAATAGAAAGTCTGGACAGAAGACAGTTTCAATTTTAGGAAAGCTCTTTGATGTAGAGGATATTCCTGTGATGGCTTCTGGAAGCAATTGCCAGGACTTTATGAGTCCTGAAGATTGTTATTTGATGTTTAATGTTTGTGATCCTGTGATTTGCCCTCCTTCAAGGTGCAATCTTGGAGGAAAGTATCAGGTTAGCAATGTTGTGCAGTCAGGGATAGTTGGAAGTCTTGCTTTATGCTTTCCAAATATAAAAGAAGGAATTATGATTCCAATTTGTTTGACAGGTGTTAAAGCAGGAATTGATTCATATGTTTCTATTTTAAAATCTGCAAGAAATTGTTTGCAGGAGAGTTTAGATACTGGAAGAAATGTAGGAATTTGTGATGAGATTAAGAGTATTTATATTTGTGAATTTTTTTGGAGAGAGATTGGGCCTTTGTTGAATGTTTTGATTCCTAAGATGATAGAGTCTGCTTATGGGCAGGGAGTGAGAGGCGGAGGAGAGTATCTTACTGTAACTGAGTCATGGAAAGTTATGGAAAAATCTACTGATTATTTTACTCAGAGTTATGCTGTGAATGCAATGAAGGCATTTAATGCAAGAGCTACTGATGATGTTGGTGGAGAGGTTTGCAGAATGTTTGTAAGTGCAAAATATCCTTCATCTAAGGATTTTTTTGATACTTTATTAGAGCCAGATTCTCCTGTTCAGTATACTGCTTGGTTTGATGAAATTCCTATGACTACAGCAACTGTGCCTGCCACTTCTCAGTATAAAGTTTATTATCATATTTATGCAGGCAAGGATGAGGGAGCGTATTATCAGATTTATCTCAGAGAGCCTCAGGAGTCAGGGTATATTAGTCCAGAGTATCTTTTAGTAGATTCAAATTATGTTGCAAAAGGACAGGAAGTTGATGAGGCAAGAGACATGATTGGACCTGCAGGTTACAAGAAACTTTGTGTTAATGTGAATGCTCAGGAGAATTGTGATTTCCAGAGAGTTACTACTTCATTTGCATTGAATTATATTAAGGATGAGTATATTAAAGAACAGGCTACAGAGGAGATTACAAAACAAGAGGATTGTGTTGCTGGAACTCCTTCTTTATATCCTTTGATTAATCCTAATTTACAGGCAGGAGCTGAAGAGGCAGCTATGCCTGAAATTTACAATAGGGGGATTATAAGAGTTTGCAGTTCTGAAAATCCAGGAAAACAAGTTGATTTTAGTGGAGAGGTAGAGACAGAAAAATTAAGTTCTGATAGATGGAAAGAAGTAGGGTATTGTGATACTCCTGATATAAAGTGCTGGGTTGATACTCAGAGTATTAGTGATGCTATTACTGCTGGAAATAAAGGATTATTAAATGAAACTCTGGATGCAATTAATCAGAGTCATATGAAAGATGTTCTTGATAGTGTAGAGAGACTGACTCAAGAAGATACTCGTTCTAAAATTGGGACAGCTAAAACTCAAATTCAGAGTTTTAGAGAGATTCTTAAGAACTTAAAACCAATTAACAAGGAGAAGATAAATACTGCATTTAAAACATCTTTTGATGTTCTTGATGAGGTTGCTAAGGTTGGATTTAGTAATCCTGACAGAGCTGAGGCTTTGTATATTAAAGGAAGTTTGAATAAGGAGATTGCTTTATGGTTGTATTATAATCTAGGTGTTGCTCCTGCAGCAAGAAATCCTGAAGAGCAGGCGCAGGTTTCAAATTATCAGAATACTGATTTTCGCTCTGGAAAAGTTGGAGAGTATAGTTGGGAGTTTTTTTCATTTTCAGAAGGTTCTACTACTTATAAGTATGGAATAAAATTAAATGGAAAAGCTACAGAGTATTATTTTGAAAATACTCCGAGTGGAGATAGAGTTATAGTTAGGAAAAACGATAAAAGGGAGTTACTTAAGGGTGAGACTGGTTATGATAATTCTGTTGCGAGCTTTGATATGAACACAGGAGTAGGGAAACTTGAAGATGATTTTAAAAGTAATTTTAGGGATAAGGAAGTATATAAAGAGTCAGGTGTTCAGGTTTATAATTTTTTGAATAATATTAGAGTTGATTATAATGCTGAGAAGATTGTTATTGTTTCTAATGATAATATTGATTCTTCTACTTGGGCAAGTGAAGGAGGAAGCAGTTCATCAAACACAGATGATTCGATGATTGTTCCTGAAGAGGATAGTGGGGTGAATTCAGGAGAAGAGACAGAAGTAAAAATATCTTCTCTTATAGGAAGTGAAATCTTAGAGAGTTTGACTACTCATAAAAAATATGAGATAATGGTTATTGGGGGGAGTAGGCATTCAATGTTACTGAAAAATTTAGAAAATAGTAGTGATCTTCCTGTAGTAAGAATTGATAATCCTGATGAAGATACTCTTAGTAAGTATGGTTATAAAATCAGTGAAGAACCTCCTGAGCCTGTTGAAGATTCTGAACCTGAACAGTATCTTGTTTAATTTAAAATTTATTCTTTATCTGAATCTAATAAATATTATGCGGGAGATAGGGTTCGAACCTATGTAGGCACTAAGCCAACACGGCCTAAACGTGTTCCGTTTGACCACTCCGGCACTCCCGCTTAGTTATATAAGAAAAAAGAGGATTATTAAAGTTTTCTTTATTATTTAAGAAAGAGAAAATTGAGATTATTTCTTTTTCTTTAGCTTTCCTAATTTTGCTTCAGCTTCTTTGATTTTTAGTTTGTCTTCTAACCCGAGTCTTTCGAGAAGTTCTTTATATCTATTTCTGATTGTGACTTCTGTAATTCCTGCTACATCTGCAACTTCTCTTTGTGTTTTTTTCTCATTATTAAGAAGAGCAGCTACATAGAGTCCTGCAGCAGCTATTCCTGCTGGTCCTCTTCCCGAGGTGAGTTCAGAGATTTCAGCTTTTTTCAGGATTTTAAGAGCTTCATTTTGAGTTTTTGGAGAGAGATGAAGGATTGAGGCAAATCTTGAGATATAATCTTTTGGAGATGCAGGAGTGACTTTAATTCCTAATTTTCTTATTATGAATCTGTAGGTTCTGCCTATTTCTTTTCTTTCTACATCAGAGGCATTTGAGATTTCATCAAGAGTTCTCGGGATATCATATGAACGGCAGGATGAGTAGATGCACGCTGCGATAACTGATTCCATGCTTCTTCCACGAACTAAACCTCTCTGGAGAACAAAATTATAAATTCTTGCTGCTTCATCTCTTACTACTGTAGGAAGATTTAAGAAAGAAGCTACACGACGCAATTCAGCCATAGCAAGTCTTAGGTTTCTTTCTATTGAGGTAGAGACTCTTTCTTGCCATTTTTTAAGTCTTAAGAATTTTCGTGTTTGTCCTGCTTCTAATTTATAGATATCTGAAATTTCTCCTACATTTGTAGTTAGTCCTTGGTCGAATTTTTGCATAGAAAGTGGAGCTCCTCCTCTGCCTTTTTTATCTCCTTTATCAAAACTTCCCTGCAGTTCCTGGGTTGTGTCTACCATCTTCTCCTCGACAACTAACCCACAGTCCTGACAAATTACTTCTCCTTTTTGACTATCATAAACAAGGTTTATACTGTTGCACTCTGGACATCTTTTAATGTATGCCATTTTATTTTTTATTTTATAGTAAGATTTATAAATGTTTGGGTGCTTTTAGGTTTTTAAATCTTTTGGTTCAGAAGGCTTTGTGTATAAAGTCCTCGAGGAGGATTACTTTTTACACAGAAATTACTTCTTACACAAAGCCGGTTCAGAAACTCATGATTTCTCTTAGTTCTCCGATAGTGTAAATTCTTTTTGGATTAAGATTATATTTTAAAATAGTTTCAGTGTCTAGTTTTCCAGGGGCATAATCTCTTAAAAATACTTCCCCTACAATTCGGTTAGTTTGAGGAGATTCAGGAGTGCATGTTCTTGTTTTATGTTTTGGACATTCTGTGCATATAATATCTAGCCCCCCAACTTGTAATTGAACTTCTTTTGATAAGTCTGAGAACCCTTTTTTTAGAGTTCTGTATACAAAGTCTACAAAAGCATCTGTTCCATCGTGGATATATTCTCTTGCAATTAATGCTCTCACTATTAATTCTCTTGGAACTCTGTGCAGGAGTTTTGCACTTTGTAGATGATGAGCTCTTAGTACAAGTGAGGGAGTCTTCATTATGATTTTAAAAGAATTTATTCAATCAGGACTGCTTGGATAGAGCCTTCTTGACTTGGACGATTAGTTATTTTTGCTTTTCCTACTTCTGTTTCAATTATTGCTCCTTTTGTCAGGACATTTTGTCTGGCAAGGAATCTATTGCTTGGAGTTTCTACTACGTTTTTTATCTTAACTTTTCTTGCTTTTTTTGTTTTAGGGTCTATAATATTTGCTTCATTGCAGGAGAGCAGAACTACTTTTTCTTTTCCCCCAATTTTTCTTTCTCTTTTTATCTTTACTTTCCCTAATTTAACTTTTCTTTCTACTCCTGGTTTTTCGTATAATTTTTTCTTTCTTGATTTTTTATACCTTCCACCAGATATTTTTCTTCCTGTTTTCATGTGATTTAGAGATAAGGGGGGTTTAAAAATTTGTTGTTTTTGTCAGTTTTGAGTGAAAAGAAAGTTTTAAAAACTCCATAAGCAAGGGGTATCTATGGTTAATGGTATTGAGCGACCTTTAGACTTGTTAAATAGTTCAAAAGGGAAAGAGATTTTGGTTCAGCTTAAGAACGATAAGCAACTAGTTGGAAAACTTCTCGCCTTTGACATACACATCAACATTGTTTTAGACAATGCGAAAGAAGTTGTTGGAGGAGAAGTTAGAAGAAGTATAGGGCTTACTTTTTTGAGAGGAGATACAATTATTTTTATATCTCCTGCAAGTACAGCTGAAACTGAGAAGAAAGCGTAGATTTAGTGTTTTGCCTGTTAAATTTTCACTAGGCAGGATTCTAAAGATATTATTGGGTAGCCTGGGCTTTGAATTTTAGGAATTAGGGGGAGTTTTAATTTAGGACTGGTTGAAACACTTTAATAATTGGGAAACATGTTCATAAAACGATTTTAAATTATATAGTTGTTATTTGTGAATTAACAAAACTTTTTTAGTCTTTTCTTAAACCTCAATTTTCATCAAGTCTTCAGCAATAATTGTGTTTTTAAATACTGATTGAGCTTCTTTTAAAATTGGCTTGTCATTTGCCTGGTATCTCTGGGAGATGTGAGAGAGGATGAGTTTTTTTGAATTTGATTTTTTTGCTATTTCTGCTGCTTGTTTTGCTGTCAGGTGTTTTCTTTCAGAAGCAAGTTCTTTTTCTTTTTCTGTATAAGTTGATTCACAGATTAGTAAATCAGAGTCCTTAGCTGTTTTATAGCAGTTTTCATTTATTTTTGTATCAAAAATAAATGCTATTTTTCTTCCAGGTTCTGTATAAGTTATAGAAGAGGCTTTTATTGTTTTGTTATTGTGGGTTATGTTTTTTCCTTTTGCAAGTTCGCCGAGAATTTTTCCTTTAATTTTCAACTTTTCAATTTTATTTTTATCAAGCCGAATTTTTTCTTTTTCTGTAAATGAGTAGGAATTTGTTGGAGTGCCATGATCCATCTTAAAAGACTCTATGAAAAAGTCAGGAGTTTCTAAAATTTTTCCTGAACTTACCTCGTGAATCTGAAGTTTAATTTTTCCCTGAAATACAAATAAATTGTAAATTAAATCTATGAATTTTTTTGTAGCTTTTGGTATGTAGATATGAAGAGTTTTATTATATCCATTTAGAGCAAGTGTTTGAAGTAGCCCAGGAAGTCCTAGAATATGGTCTCCGTGCCAGTGAGTAATAAGAATTCGTGTTAATTTGCATGGATTAAGCTTTGCTTTTCTAAATTGTCTCTGAGTTCCTTCTCCACAGTCAATAAGAATATTTTCTGTTTTGTATTGCAGAAGCACAGCTGTATGATTTCTTTTTGCTGTTGGAATTGCCTGTGATGTTCCTAAAAAGGTTATTGGAATTTTCATTTGTTTTGAAATTTACTA
>CAYOFN010000018.1:0-15246 GCA_964403535.1 Candidatus Woesearchaeota archaeon | reverse complement strand
GTGTAGTCTTCTTCATACTGTTTTTGAAGATTCTTAACAGGAACAACAATACTTGCTTTTCCAGTGTCTTTTGAAAGATTTAATGCAATCGCTGATTTTCCTGTTCCGCAAACTCCCTTAATAAAAATAATTTTATAACCCTCATTAATTGTTTTTATAACCTCTTCAACAATGTCCTGTTGGGTTTTGCCATTAGAAAAACTAAGAGGCTCGAGATATCTTGACTCAGTAGGATAGTTTGAATATAAACTCCACATTTTAAATTTGATAAACATTTAATATCTCAATAGAACCCCAGAATTACTTTTAAAGATTGTTATGTTTCATCTCTTAAATTTTAGGAGTTGCATCCCCCCCTTGAATTAGGAAGGCTATTTGAAATCCCTGCCCTGATTTCTCTACCTCTTAATTCTGGAAATGATTCTTTAATTATCTGTTTTGTTAATACAGTTAAATCCATAATTTAATTTAGGGGTAGTATACCTTAAATATTTTTAATAAAAATCAAGATTTAGAACTAATCAAACTTCCCAACTTCCCCTTCTTTATACTTAGCAAAACACTCTCTGCATCTAACAGGTTTATCTCCACTTGGTTTAAAAGGAACTTCACACTCCTGTCCACAATCAGAGCACTTTGCTTTATGCATCTCTCTTGGTCCTCTGTCTTCTCCTCTGTTAAATCCTCCGCCTCCGAAACTTCTTCCTCCGCCTCCTCTGTTAAATCCTCCGCCTCTGCCTCCGAAACTTCTTCCTCCTCCGAAGCTTTTTCTAGGCATGCTTTTCCTAAAACACTCTCTGCATCTAACAGGTTTATCTCCACTTGGTTTAAAAGGAACTTCACACTCCTGTCCACAATCAGAGCACTTTGCTTTATACATTTTTCTCTCTTCCATTAAAATGAGTGGGTACTGGAGGGTTTATAAACTTTACTAAATTTTCCCAACCCAATTATTTGAGATCTTGATTACTTTCCAGTCATCACATCTTTTAAATCCAGAGCATACTGGACAGCAAACCCCCCATAATCTCTAAATGTTTCAGAATGAGTATACCCAAACCACACTCCAGTTATCGCAAGTGCAGTAACCCCAAAACTAATAAACATCTTCGGAACATACCTCTCAATCCAGGTTCTCTCTATCTTTCCCTCACTTGACTGCTCAAATTTTCCTATCTTCTCTCAAGAAGCAAAGGTTTTTAATTATTTTTATTTTTAAAATAACTCTCCAAAATCACAAGCTTTTTAAGGCAAAAATCACTCTTACTAAAATGACTCTAGAGCCTTCTCCCAGTTGCACAGAAGAGCCTCCCTCGTATAGTTCTAACTCCCCGGTATCAACTCCCTTTGCTTCTAACTCCTCTCCTCTTTCAAAGTATGTAGAAAGAGAATATGAAAAGATTAGTCAAGAGTTTGAGGGAATTCGCAGTAATCCTCATTGTAATGGAAATAGAAAAGCACTCTCTGCCAGGGTTCTTGCGTTACACTCTCTTTTTTTAACTCAGCCTGAAACTCTTAAAGAATGTTCAGTTACACCTGCTAATCTTGCTACCCTAAACTTTAACATTTTACCCTAACTTATTTTTATTAAATTAATGATTCACTTCTGTTAGCTAGCCCGACTTTTCTCCTAACTTTCTTTTTAAAAGATACTCCATACTTCGCTAAAATCTCCCTTATATCTTTTTGCCAAAAAACCCAGGTATCCCCACTAGTGCATATATACTTTGAAGCACCTGCTTTCAAGAAAGAATCTCTATACATTTTATGCCCAACAACACAGATAGGAATATTTGCATTTAGAGGATTATATTTTCTTAATCTAGTTTGTTTAACATACTCAATTTCAGGACAAACTAATTTTACTTTTCTTTTCTTTCCATTTCCTTTAACTTCTGTATCCACAGAAGCTTCTAAAAAAACAAGAGAGTACCCTTCACTATGTCTGATTGCATATAAAAAAGCAGAGGGAAAAGCAAAAAAATCTACTTTTTCTCTTCCAACCTCCTCCATTAAAAACTCCCAACTTGCTCTCCCATTTCTTCTTCCAGAAACAATGATTATTCTCTTCTCTAATCCACTTGCTTTCATCTACTCATTATTCTTATTTCATTTAAAAACAAATATGTTTTAAAGAATATATAACCAAAGAGATACTCTAACCAATTTGAGGATGATAACACCAATACCACTGATTCTCATTCTTGAGATACGTAACAAGATCATTAAGCGCATCTATCCCCCTAATCCTCTCTCCTTTCTCTCCTGTAATCGCCCCAGTTCTTAAATCTTCTACTCGCTGTTTTAGGAAATAAGGAAAACCTACCCTCTCTCCTAAACAAGAGTAAGACATCTCAATCAATTCTCTTCTTCCTTTAGAATCAATTTTAAGCTCTCTCAAATTAAGAGTAAGCCTACTCTCTCTCATTGCTTGCATTAGCCCAGGTTTTACTAGTAGCCCTTTAGGAGGCTCTTTATCTTTTCTTTTCCAAATCATTATCAACTCAAAACAAATTTGCTGTTTAAAAATCTATCCTCTTATTAAACAGGAGAAAGATCCTTTGCCATGATTAATCCAAAACTCATGACTCCTATAATCTTAATCACATCATTAACTAATAATTCTTTTGCCTTTTTGAGCAAACTCTTTTTTTTAAAATTAATCACAACAACTTCTTTATTTTTTTCATTCTCTACTTCTAGCAGAATATTCCTACTTCTAGTAGTAATCTTATTTGAAACTCTTGCAACAAGTAAAACTTCTTGACTCATTTTTACCTCTTATTTTTCTTTAAAACATTTTTCTTTAAATATAAACCTACACCAAAAAATAACTTTTCAAGAACAATTTAGTTTATATACAATACAATTATAAAATAGTAAAAGTTTAAAACCACTTTCTTTCTAAAACCACAAATTTATAAAGAAGTTCGCACAATTCTTTATATGAATAAAGAGGATTTTCTTAAAAAATTAGAGGTTGAACTCAAAATATCCAAAAATTCTGAATATACTCTAAGAAATTATCTTCATGCTGTTTCCAAACTCCTTAATTTCTTAAACAAAAGCCCAGAGCAAATAACAGAGGATGATATAAAATCATTTATGGCTGAAAAACTTTCAGAAATGTCCTCTTCTTCAACAATAGTTTTTCTCTCAGCTATAAAATACTCTTTCTCCACACTCCTACATAAAGATATCACTCTTGGGATTAAACGACCAAAAAAAGAAAAAAAACTACCAACAGTCTTAACAAAACAAGAAGTCAAGAAACTAATCTCTTTAATCTCCTCTAAAAAATCCAAATTAATGGTTTCTCTTATGTATGCAGCAGGGTTGAGGGTAAGTGAACTGCTCAGTATAAAAATTAATGACTTGCACTTTCAGGAAAAAACAGGATATCTTAGACAGGCAAAAGGCAAAAAAGACAGAATTTTTAATATTCCCCTCTCTTTATTAAAATCTCTGGAAAAACAAGTTGAAAACCAAAAACTGAAAAATCAGGAGTATTTATTTACTGGTAAAAAAGGAAGACTCTCCTCAAGAAACCTTCAGAAGATAGTCCAAAAATCAGCAAAAAAAGCAGACTTAAAAGATACTCACTGTCATACTCTAAGACATAGTTTTGCTACACATTTGCTTGAGAATCACGTCGATATAAGGAAAATTCAGGAACTCCTCGGACACGCAGATCTTTCAACAACTCAGATTTATACACATATCTCAAGAGAAGAACTAAAAAAAATTCCCTCACCTTTAGACAGTTTGTAAAAATGGATGAAACCTTAAAAAAGCAGATTTTTGAAAGAGATAAATTCAAATGTCATAAATGCGGGTACAGGGGGTTATCAAAAGATTTAGAAATTCATCAGATAAAAAACCAGCCATATCCAAAACAACTCTCTAATTTTTTCACTCTCTGTCAAGTATGCAAATCATTTGCACCAAACACCTACCCTGAGCTAAAAGAATATCTAAATGAAAGAGTAGACTGGCAGACTCTAGAAACCTTCAGAAAAGCAAAAAAACATCTTAAGACTATCAAAGACTCGATGAACCAAAAAGCAAAACAAGGAAAATTAGTAACTCGTGCCCCATTAGGATATAAAGTTGAAAACAAGGAACTAATTCCTGAAGACAATTCAAATATGATCCGAGATTTATTTGAAGAGTTTTTAAAACCAGACATCTCTTTAACTCAACTTGCTAAAAAAAATAATCTTAGTGTGAACGGGCTTAAAAAAATCCTCACAAACTTCACTTATCTTGGAAAAATAAAGTTTGCAGGAGAGATAAGCTCTGGAACTCACCCTCCTTTAGTTTCCTCAGAACTTTTTAATCAAGTGCAGAAAAAAATAGAGAACATTTCAAGATAATTATTTTTTAGTACCCCTAAAGTAATTAATTAGCTCTAATCCCTCACTTCCCCTAACTTGAACAAGAACCTCTTTTTCATTATCCTCGCAACTCTCAACTTTCCCCTCCCCAAAAATCTCCCCATAACTCTCATTTATCTTGCATTCTTCATTACAATAAACAGTGCTTTCAAGGATGACTTCAACATTTTTTCTAATAAACTCAGGAGTTTTTCCAATTTTACTTATTTGTCCAACTCCTGCTTCAATAGAATCTATGCACTGATCGTCACTAGAACACGACAAATTTAAATCCATAATCTTATCAGTGATACACACTTTTGTTTCATAAAAAACATGAAAAAAATAAAAGTAACTTGCAAGTGCAATAAGCACGATAATAATCAGAATAATTAAAATCAATACTCCCCCAATTAGTCCTCTTTTGTTTAAATTCATATTTTAAATATCCTCCTTCACTGGACTTTTTTTATAGTATAGTATATTAAAAATCCTGCAAAAACAATCATCACAAAATCAAGATAAGTGACTGCAGAAAAAATCCCCACTACTCCCTTCTCCTGAATTAGATTAATTATGTTGGTTACACGACTAACTAAAAAGTTAGTAAACATTCCTCCTACAATTGAAAGAAAAAATAAATTCTTTCTTCCTAATCCTCTTTTTTTCATATGTTCTCCCTCTTTTTTTAAGAAAGGGGAAGTATTATTAAAACTTTTCTAATCATCTATATGACTTTTGCCTTCTTCTTCTAGCCTTACTATCCCCTGGCTTGTATGCTTCTTTTCTTCTTACATCTGCGACAAGCAGGTTTTTATCATAACTCAAAAAAGCTCTTCTTAGTTTTTCTGATTTAGTAAACTTAACAATTGCTTTTGCAATCGCCAGCCTCGCAGCTCTTATCTGGCTCTCTTGTCCTCCACCTCTGACTGAAACATTTATATCAAATTCAAATGGAAAAAAGTCTTTTGTTATTTCTATTGGCTCGCTTATAGAAAGTTTTCTTAAAAAAGGATAATTTTCATAAGGAATTTTGTTTATCTTAACAATTCCTTTACCTTTCTTAATACTTGCTTTTGCTATTGCTGATTTTCTCTTTCCAGACACAATAACTTGTTCTTCTTTGCTCATTATAATCTCTCCACAAGATGTTTTAAAGTGATATACTTTTTATGTAAAAGGACCTTGCCGGATTTAATCATTTTCTCATTTTTAAATTCTTCAGGAACAGAGTCATAACATCTTATTCTTTTCCATGCTTCTCTTCCTCTCCCTTCCCTATGGTCCCCAAGCATTCCTCTTATTGATCTCTTAAGAATTCTTTCACTTTTCCTTATAATATGGGGTCCTTTCTGAGAGCTCCCTCCCTTTTTCCTCAAAGTATCATACCTTTCTATTATACTCTCTCGGTTTCCAGTAATGACCGCACTCTCTGAATTAACTATAATAATCTCATTTCCCTGAAGAGCTTTTTTAGCAGCATAACTGGCTAATCTTCCAAGAGTTGCATTTGTAGCATCAATGATTATCTTGCTCATGTTATAATCCTCACCTTCTCTTTATTTTTAATTGCGTCAAGTACACTTCCAGTTTCACATCCTGCTTTTTTTAATTTTTCTTCAGCTTGTTTTGAAAATCCTAATGCAAAAATCTTTATTTTTTTTGTCAGTTCCCCCTGTCCTAAAATTTTTCCAGGCACTAAAACTCTTTCTCCATTTTTTGTTTCTTTCTCGATTTTTTCTAGATTTAACTTTATTTGTTTTCTGTTAGGAAGAGACAAACTCTCTCCAAGTTCTATCATATTATTTTTTTTAGCAAGAAATAAAGCTTCAGCTAGTTCGGGGTTTGTTTTTCTTTTCATTCTCTTATTTATCTGTGTTTTACTTACTGTCATTTTTTTACTGTTTATTTATGAGAGAGACTTATCCCCTCATGCGGAGACTAGGATTCGAACCCAGGTAGGCACTAAGCCACATGGTATCTTCTAAGCCTACAGGATTTTTTCTGCACTGCTTAGCCTTAGCCATGCCCGTTTGACCACTCCGGCATCTCCGCATATTATAATATGCTACGCGGAGTTTTAAAACTTAAGTACGCATATAATAAAACTACTTCATTTGCTTGCTTAATTCTTTAAGGTTTTTATTCAGACTATTTATTGATTCCTCAAGTATTTCTTTTGCACTTATTTGTTTCCAGGATTCTATAAAAAAAATCAATTTTCCAGAAGGTTTAACTTCAATTGAGTCTCCTCCTGATTTTTTACTAACCTCAACACAAGCCATGCATAAATCACATTTATTTAAATCACTAATTCTCAATTTTCCTTCAGTGAGCTCTATTGCATGAGTAGGACATGCTTTTGCAATTTCTTCATCTCCTCCATTAATCTTAATCTCAGCATAATCTCTGTAAAAAACCAAGCCTGGAGAGTATTTTGAGTGGTCTACTGCTCTTCCTACTCTAGCTTTTGCAACAAATTCAATTTCCTGATTTTCCTCAAGAAGAGTTAAAGGCATTTTATACAAAACACTTGATTTTGGTTTTAATCCATCTGAATAAACTGTACCTGGCCCCTTTGCACTTAATTTAAATGAACTTGTGCATTTTGAGCATCCCTTTCCCTTACAGATACACTTCTCAATTTCATTTAATTTTTCTGTTTTTAATGGAGTTAATCCCAGGCGATGCGCGATTATTTCATCATAAAGAGCAGAATCATTTTTTATAAACTCCACTTCGTCTATAGCTAAAATTGGTATTTCAAGAGAGCTTCTTCTGATAGCATTAGCAAGAGTAGGGCTCATGTCTGTAATAAAACTTATCTTGTCTTCTTCTGAATTTATTATTTCTATCATATTATTAAGT
Organism: Candidatus Woesearchaeota archaeon; assembly: GCA_964403535.1. GTDB lineage: Archaea > Nanobdellota > Nanobdellia > Pacearchaeales > GW2011-AR1 > CAYOFN01. The sequence goes on along the minus strand of CAYOFN010000018.1, from coordinate 8,002 downwards.
TAAATTTTTTATTTTTAAATCCTTCTACATCCAATTTATGGCCTTCTTCCTCTTCTACCTCCCTTCTTTTTAGGTCCTCCACGCGGGATTTTTGTAGAATCAATAATACTTATTATTTTAAAACCATCTCTTGAGAGAGATTTAATTGCTGCGTGAGCTCCTGGTCCTGGAGCAGTATTTCCTGTTTGGGCTTTTACTCTTACATACAAATCAGTTATTCCACTCTCCTTAATCTCCTCAGAAATTCTCTGTGCTACAAACATAGCAACTGTAGGGTTTGCTTTTAATCTGCTTTGTTTTGTTGACTGTCCTCCACTATACCTAGCAATAGTATTTCCTGCCAAATCAGTTACATGGATGATTGTATTATTAAAAGATGTGTAAATGTAGGCGATTCCTACTCTCCTTTTTTCTTTCTTTTCCTCAGTGTTAATCTGGTCCTCTTCACTCTTCATCTTTTTCTCCTTCCACCTTCTTTTCTTTTTTCTTGGCAATTTTAATGCTCTTATCAAGGCTTATTTCTTTTTCTTCACCAAATTTAACCATGTATGAGGGGATATTCATTGTTTTTCCATTTACAGAAATTAATTTATGAGTAATAAACTGCCTTGCTTGTTTAGGAGTTGTAGCAAGTCCAAGGTTAAAGATAACTGTTTGAAGTCTTCTAGTTAACCAATCTTCTTTCTTTAGTGATAGAACCTCAGCAATATCATTTACTTTAAACCCAATTTTTTTAAGCTTAGCAAGAAATGTCTGCTTTTTCTCTTCATTTGCGGTGATTAGTTTTTTAGCTTGTTTTCTTATTTTTCCAATAGCAGTGTCAGCTTTCCAAATCTCCTTTTTGTTTTTTAGTCCATACTTCTTAATAATCTCTGCTTCTTCTTTTATCCTTACTTTATTATAAGGGTTTTTTGGTCTTGAGTATTGTTTTCTTTTTCTTTTTGGCATTTTAAATTAATTATTTTTTTCTTTTAACTCCAATTGCTTTTTTACTTCCTTTTGTTCTAAAGTGGCTTTTAGTTCTCTGTCCCCTTGTAGGTTGTCCTGTCGCGTGTCTAAGCCCTCTATATGTCCTTATCTTTTTGAGTCTTTTTATATCCAATTCTTTTGCAAGGTCAAGGTCAGTTCCACTCAAATGAACATCTTTTCCTGTTTCAAGGTCTTTTCTTCTGTTAAGTAAAAAAGCCGGAACCTGTGGGTTTCGAATAAATTCAGTTATTTGTTTTATCTCCTCTTCATTTAATGAACCAATCTTTTTGCTTTTGTCGAGATTGATTGAGTGACATATAGCATTTGAAAAAGGAAAAGAAACACCTTTAATTTTAGTTAATCCAACATAAACTTGTTTATTTCCAGGAATATCTGCCTGCATGATTCTCACAATTTTCTCGTTAATTTCTTTTTCGCTGAGTTTTTGTTCTTGTGGCATTTTATCTTACAAATAAATTGTACCTCTCTAAAATTTCAAGTTCTTGGATAACTCTCCTCTCAATTGCTTTTTTTGGGTCTGGAAGATTATGAATTCTTTTTTTTATATCCTCAAAGTTTTCAAAGGGTTTTTTCTTCCTTTCCTCAAGGATTGCAATTGTATGTTTTTTACCAAACCCTGGAAGCAATTCAAATTGATGTAGTCTTGTGTTAATCGCTTCTGCCTTGTTGAAAAAATCAACAAATTTCTTTTCATTTTGCTCAACATCTTCTTGTACAAACTCCATGAGCTGTGCTTTTGCAGTCTCTGTCAATTTTTCACGAGGTAGTCTTCCAAGAATATAATAAATCTTGTCCCTTTTTCCTTCTCCAATATACACTTTTTCCTTTAATTCTAGTTTAATACCCCTTCTCGGAACAAGATGAAGTAAAGTGAACCCCTGAAGTCCTATTGCCTGGGCTATTGGCATCATTTTCTTTTCTAGAGGATAGCCATAAGGCAGGTAGTCTAGTATCAGTGCGTGTTCTTCTCTTATTGTCATTTTTCTTATTTGTATTTTTTAATAGTTTCAAGTATTTTTTGGGTCTCATTTGTATCTAAACTAATGTCTGTAAAAATTTTGTTTAAGTCCTCAGCGTCTTCAGGAAGAAGATCCATTATTTTTACAATGTGTTCTCGCTTGAGTTTTAAAAGTCCCAATCCCTCTAATTCTTTTTTTATTTCTTCACCGCTTTTTTTATCCATCTTTATAAACTTCTTAATAAAAACTTCTAACTCTTTTACTTTCTCACTTTTTTCCATACCTGCAAGTATCTCTTTCACTTCAATTAAACTTTTTGATTCTCTTTCTCTTATCATTTTTATCTTAGGCTTTTAGTTTTTTTAAATGTACTGCTTTGATTATATGAATCTTTTCTTTATTTCCATCCTTTAATCTGATGATGTATGCCTCTCCTCTCTTCCCAATAACTACACCTGTCCTTCCCTGAATCCTTTTTGGGAATCTCGGTTGTAATGCATGTTCTCTTACAATTGCAACTCTATCTCCATCTTTAAGTTCTTTAAAGTACTCACTAAGTTTGATTTTACCACCTGTACGGACACTTTTTCTCTTTAACATGTTAATTAGTATTTTTCCTAAAAATACCTTGTTTAAAAAGCTTTTCTTTATGCTAAGCCCTGTTCAAAACATCATAATTTAGAATAATCTCAATAACAATAAGACCTTTTTGATTTATCAAACTACTTTATTAATTTATTCTAATTCAACTTGTTTTCTTTGTCTATCTAAATTAAGTTGGCAAACTCCATTAGTTATTACTATTTAACAATTTACTGAGTTACAGAATTATCTTATTCTACTCTTCCTTGTTCTAAATCTCCATTTTCTCGTGCATTTTCCATATTGTTTACAATTGTCTTGAACATTTTCGGTCCGAAAACTCCGTGTCCACATTTTTCACAAAAGTCTATAACACTATCTTCATGAAGTTCACATCCACAATAAAGACATTTTTTCATTTTTCCCTCTTTTTATCTCTCTCTTTATTTTCTAGTATAATTAGTTTTTAAATATTTGTGTTTTTTGTCTGGCTATTCATATCTCAGAGCATCAACAGGTCTTAGTTTTGATGCCTGTATTGCAGGAAGCAGTCCGCTTAAACTTCCAATAACAAATGAAAAACTTAAAGCTCCAATAAAAATCATTGGATTTAAACTTGCTTGTAACAAATCTGTACCAAGAGCAGCAGCAGCAATATACTGTGCACTTTTTGCAAGCCCAAGTCCTATTCCCACTCCAATAACCCCTCCTATTAACCCAAGTAATCCTGACTCAAACAAGAAAATTAACATTATATGGCTATTCTTAGCTCCAATTGCTTTCATTGTCCCAATCTCCTTTGTCCTCTCTAAAACACTGGTGTACATTGTATTCATAATTCCTATTCCTCCAACAAGTAAAGAAATTCCAGCAATTCCAACTAATACTGCCTGAACAACTCCAAAAATACTCTGAAAACTTTCAAGCAATTGTCCAGCAGTTTGAACACTGAATGTCTCCTGCCCCTCTTTTTCTCCTCTAAACTTCCTTAGCTTTCTTTTTATTTCTTCTGCAACTTTTTCAGGATCAGTATTTTTCTTTGTTTTTGCAATTATCTGGCTCTCTTCATTCTGCACACTAAGCAGTTCACCAAGCACATCCTTTTGCATCCAGACAGAGTTGTCATCATAAGGATTTCCCTGTTTTTTTAGAACCCCAACAATTTTAAATCCTTCTCCTTCAATCTCAAGAGTATCTCCAACTTTTGCTTTTTTTTCCCATAAATCCCCAAAAACATGATTATAACCCACAACAACTTTTGATTTATCTGAATCTTTTAATTGCCTTCCTTCTATAGTCTTTAGAGAATCTATGTCCCCAAAAAGATCAAGATACTCCTGACTCACCCCCATAACCAAACCCACTTTAACTTCATCTTTAAATTTAACAGGACCAGTTTTAATTAAAACTCCCTCTGCACTCTCCACATCATTTACATTTTTTATGAGATCTAAATCCTCTTTTGTCAAAATCAAACTCTCTGAAGTTGCTGAACCAGGAGGTCCAAGAGTCTTACTTTGTATTATTATCTTATCCCCTCCTAATTGTTCAAACTGGACAGTTATAAAATCCTGAAGCCCCTGCCCCAAACTTATTAGAGAAACAACAGCAGCAATTCCTATGAAAATTCCAATCATTGTAAGCCAGCTTCTCAGTTGTCTTCTTCTTAAATTATTCAGAGCTAAGAAAAAAAAGTCTTTTATCATTTTTATAAACAAAAATCAATTCTTCATTAATTTCTTCTTTCTTCTACTTTTGATAATTCTATAAATAATATACATAATTATAACTCCTGCGATTATCTCAATAACTAAACTAGTGTACCCTTTGTTAAGCAATCCTAATTGAATTGCTTGTTTTTGGGTGTAACTTTTTATTGGAATATAAAATTCTTCAGAATATTCACGATTAAGAACATCTTTATACTCCACAGTCACTGGAATTTTTATTAAACTTGCAGCATTTTCTTTAATAAAAATCTTAAAATCAGCACTATCAAAGTCATCACTTGAGATGTCTCCGATATACTCTCTGTCCTGTGATGTCAAAGAGTAATATGTAGACTTTCCAACTCCTATTTCTAAAAATTTAACATCACTTAATCCTTTGTTAATCACCTTTATTGTAAGGACATTTTCAGTTCCTCTTAAAAACAAACCTTCTTCAGAGACTACATCAATAAGAGGTTTAGAATTTATAGTGAGGCTTATTAGGGACTTTTGATACAGAATAATTCCCTCTTTGTCCTTATATTCTATCTCAACAGGAATTTTATAAATTCCTGATTTAGCATCAGACAAAGCTATTACCTGGAATTCAAGAGTTTTTCTTTTTCCTTCATTGAGTTCATCAATTGTTTTTTCACTAGAACCATACGGAGCAAAAGGAAGATTAGTAAAATCTAAACTAACTCTTATTTCTTCTACATCCTCGTTTAAACTATTTTCCATAATAAGTTCTATATCTGAGATTTTTCCAGGCTCAACTTCTTTAGGAATAATGTTTACAGATTCTACACTCACAGCTGAGACGAAAACCAGGTTTACAATTAGTAAAATTAAAATCCCTACGCTTATTCCTAAAATTTTAGTTTGTGTTTTCATTTTCTTCCTCCAACAACCATTCCATCTCTTAATCTTATAACATGATTAGCATGTTTTGCCATGTCTAAATCATGTGTAACCATGATAATAGTTTTACCTTCTTTATTGAGTTTTATAAACATTTGTATAATCTCTTCTCCTGTCTTGCTGTCTAGATTTCCAGTTGGTTCATCTGCTAAAATAACTTCTGGATCATTTGCAAGTGCTCTTGCAATAGCTACTCTCTGTCTCTCTCCTCCAGAAAGTTCACTTGGAAGATGATAAATCCTATGACTGAGTTTAACCTTGTTTAATAATTCAGTAGCTCGCTCTAATCTTTCTTCTTTTTCTATACCCTGAAAAGTCATTGGAAGCATTACATTCTCCAGAGCAGTCAGAGTAGGAATTAGATTAAATGTCTGAAAAACAAAACCAATTTTCTTTCCTCTTATCTGGGCAAGTTCAGACTCATGCAAGTGCTCTATATTCACATTATCAAGAAAAATATTTCCTTTGCTTGCCAAATCTAAAGCTCCAACAAGATTCATCATTGTTGATTTTCCACTCCCAGAAGGCCCAATAATCGCAACAAAATCTCCTTTTTTAATTGCTAAATCAACATCACAAACAGCTTTGACTACAGAATCTCCCATTTGGTAGTTCTTGCATACATCTTTAAGTTCGATAATTATTTCTTGTTTCATCTTAATTTCCAAATTCATTAATTATTTTAAATACCCCGTATCCTAAAATCCCATATGTAACATATCCAAAAATTCTTCCTGCAAAATATCTTGATTTAATGGAAATATTGGATTCTCTTACCATCTCTCTTACCCTTTTTATATCTTCATTTTTATTTTTTAACCAATCTCTAAAAGATTCCGAGGAGATTATAGGTTTAACCACAGAAGAAATTAATACTCCAGGTTCACTAATAGATATAGCGGTACCCACAGTTATTGGTAGTATTCCTTTTGCTATCTTTTCAAGTGCTTTTACCATTTTCAAATTTCTCAGAATTAGCAGCTCTGAGGTACTGACACCTCTTAAAAAAGAATAGACGAAAAGCTTTATAAAGCTTATTATTTCCTTTCTTATATGATTATTCCAATAAGATGCTTTTCCTGCGGAAAACCAATAGCACATTTATGGGAAGAGTATAAGAAAAGAACAGAAGCAGGAGAAAATCCAGGAAAAGTTCTTGATGAACTTGGAGTAGAAAGATACTGTTGCAGAGCTGTGTTTTTAGGACAAGTAGACAATCTTGAATTAGTAAACAAATTTAAAAAATTCTGATTAATTTAGTTTATTGAACCTTTAAAAGATTCTTGATTCTTAGCAAATATTTAAAAACCCTTATCTCCCTCCTTTTCTGAAGACAGCCATAATAATAAGGAAACACCTGTTCCCTTTCCGAACACAGAAGTTAAGCTTATTATGTTCGTGGTACTAGTCTCTTAACAGAGGTAAAACCATGAAGCTGTCCTCATATTTATCTCTAAAATTTAATGAAAAACTTTAATAATCCTCTTGTCCTACTCAATGTAACACCCACGCGGGGGTGCCGGAGTGGTCAAACGGGACAGACTCAAGAATAATTGAGATATCTGTTGGCTTAGTGCCTTCGTAGGTTCGAATCCTATCTCCCGCATAAAAAATGTTCAAGAAAAAACAAACAATAAGCCAGAAAATCAAACAAGAAGCAAGAAAAAATCTTTCTTCTAATTTTGATAAAAAAAAGAAAACATATGTAGTTGATACAAGCACAATTGTAAATAAATTCCTTTCTGATTTAGTTTTAAAAGGATTAACAGGAAGGATAATTATTCCTAATGCAGTCATGGCTGAACTTGAAAACCTTGCAAATAAAGGAAAAGAAGCAGGATTTCTTGGATTAGATGAACTCTCTCTTTTGCAAAAACAAAAGAGAAAGCATCCAATCAATTTAATCTTTCAGGGTTCTCGTCCAGATGACAAGCAGATAAAATACGCAAAATCAGGAGAAATAGATGCAATGATAAGAAATCTTGCTTCTAAAAACAGAGCAACTCTTATTACAGCAGATTTAGTTCAGGCAAAATCCGCACAAGCATATGGTCTGAAAGTTTTATTTCTTCGTCCCAAGATTCAAGAAAAAAAGAAATCTTTTTTCTCTTTTTTTAGGAAGGATATCCCCCACTAATCTTCGTAAGTTCCACAGTCTATTTTTAAAAATTTGTATCTATCAACTCTGTCAAACTTATTTAATAAATCAAGAGTTTCTCTTGCTTCTCTTAACTCCTCTTCCCAGATTTTAGGAGTTCCCCCTCCAACAATCTTCTCATACCTGGGGATTACATTCTCTAAATAAATTTTTAGAGCAGCTCTTGCATCTCTCTTACTAACTCTTCTATCTTCTAGAAGTCTCTCTAAATATCTCAGTCCCCTGAGATCTCCTTCTGAAATAAAATCCAGCATTACTAAAATTCTTCCAGGGTTTTGAGGTTCCATTTTTTCTCTAAGCTAGTACACTTAAAAATCCTTTTTGAAATATAAAAAATCCTAAAATCAGAAGGATTACTCGAGGGATAGTAAAATACAAGCATAGTATAAGAATAACTCCTGTAATCAAATCAAAACCACTTGCTATATCTCCTCCTAAAATAAACAAACCTTTTAATAATAAGATTATTATAAACACCCACACTAATGTTGATGGAAGACTCACACTCCATGAAATTAAAAAAATTAAAATAGCAGCAAGCAAATCCACAACTCCTAAAATCTTAACTAACATAGATTTTTAAAAACCCACCTGCTTTTTAAAATTATGCATACTCATGCCCGGGTAGCTCAGCTGGATAGAGCACAAGGTTCCTAACCTTGGGGTCGTAGGTTCAAATCCTA
>CAYOFN010000017.1:15395-16703 GCA_964403535.1 Candidatus Woesearchaeota archaeon | reverse complement strand
ATTCTCATATTCAATCTGTTTAAACTAACTTTAAAAATCTACTTATTCAAAAAATAAAAATATATTTAAATGCGTGTTTCTTTATAAAATTAGAAAAAAGGAGGTTTAAATGAAAGACAACGTCATAGGAAAATGGGCTTTTATCATAGGACTGGTTATTGCTCTAATAGCTAGTTTCTGGGTAACTTACTTAAATGTAATACTGCCTATCTTGTTTTTACTTGGGCTTATAGTAGGATTTCTTAATATAAGTGAAAAGAACAAGGTTAAGTTCCTTGTAGCAACTATTGCTTTACTAGCAGCAGCAGCAAGCTTAAGTTTCATCTCTTTCTTAGGGATGATAAGTCAGTACATAACTGCGATAGTCAATAACTTTATAGCATTTGTACTCGCAGCAGCACTAGTAGTTTCAATAAAAGCTATAGTAGAAACAAACCAAAAATAAATTTTTTTATTTTTTTTCTTTTTATTTTAAAAAACACTCACTCTTAAGTTTTTAAAAGCAATCGGCGGAGAATAAAAATTCCCTTTATGAATAGGAACATTCCCTACTGCCACAATTTTTTTAAGCATATCTAAAAGATTTCCTGAAATTAAAAAATCCTTTATAGGAGTTTTCTCCCCATTTTTAAGATAATAACTCAAAATAGGATTAACTGAAAAATTAGTTGTAAATGGATTAGAAGTGTGCCCCCCTAAAATTAACTTAATAATCAATCCTTCATCAATCTGACTCTCTATTGTTTCTTTTCCGTTCCCCACAACAAGATTGCTAAAATCAATAGAATCAGAACAAGCATTTCCTCCAGTATCTTTTTTCATATGAACCGCAGAATTATAATCATAAATAAAATCATTCAAAACTCCATTTTCAATAATCTTCTTTGATTTAGAAGCACTTCCTTCATCATCAAATTTTCTTGAACCCAATCCTCCTTCAAGTAATCCATTATCATCAAGGCTAAATTTTTCAGAAAACAATTTCTCTCCAAGTTTTCCTTTAAAGATACTTTTTCCTTTAAGAACATTTTCTGCATTAAAATTAGGAAGAAAAGCATTTTCCATTAATTCAAACAATCCATATCCCTCCAAAATAACATTCTCTGGAATCTTAAACTCTTTGAGTTTTTTTGCTTTTAAAAAAAGCTCTGCCTCATCTGCAATTGCTTTTGCAAATCTTCTAACTTCATCAATTGAAAAAATCTTTCTGGAACTTAGAGAATCATAAATACTTGAGATATTTTTGTCTTTTGCAACACAACTTACTCCTAAATCCATAAAACTCATTTTATCATAAGCTTCAATACC
>CAYOFN010000017.1:5071-15295 GCA_964403535.1 Candidatus Woesearchaeota archaeon | reverse complement strand
CTCTCACAAAAACTGATTTTATATCAGCAAAAGTGCCTGCCTTTAACTCATTCTTCTCAACATTAAAAACAGTTTTTCTTGAATCAGATAAACTTATCTCTACAAACTCTGCTTTCTGCTTTCCATACCTCACTAATTTTTTTAATTCATCAAACATTTTTAACTTATACTTGCTTTTTTTAAAGTTATATTTGGACAAGTTCCACTAACAGGAACAGACTGCCCCATTTTTCCGCACATTCCAGGAAATTCAGATTCATACTCTTTTCCAACTAAAGAAATACTCTTCAAAACTTCTAAAAGATTTCCTCCAAAACTCATGCTCTTAAGAGGTACAACAATTTCCCCATTTTTAATAAGATAAACATCCTCAGCTGAAAACTGAAAATTTCCTGAACTTGGATCAACCTCTCCGCCTTTGCTTCCGCTCATATAATACCCATTTTTGATCTCTTTTAACATTTCATTAAAATCTGCATCTTTTTTTTCAACATAAGTATTGCTCATTCTTATTACAGGCATACTAAAGACACTCTCTGCTCTTGCATTGCCTGTTAATTTATTCTTTAAAATTCCAGCAGACTCCATGTTATGGAGGTATGAATTCAAAACACCTTCTTTAATAAGATAAGTTTTAGAACCAGACACCCCCTCCTCATCATAATAATAACTCCCCCAGCTTTTGAAATTATTTTCAGTAGCATCATCGCAAACATTTACATTTTCATTCGATAGTTTTTCTCCAAGTTTTCCAACTAAACAACATGAACCCTGCATAATATGGTCAGCTTCAGCAGCATGCCCAAGAGCTTCATGAACAAGCAATCCTGTTAAGATTCCATCAATTAAAACAGGAAATTCTCCAGGTTTGCCTTTTTTCGCATCCAGAAACTTTACTGCCCTCTTACAAGCTTCACTAAGTTTTTCCTCTATTTTTTCAGTAAACTCATATCCCCCGCTTTTTCCGACTCCTATAAATTTCTCTTCATCTCCTAAAGAAGATTTAGCGCTTACCAAGGACCTTATGCTCCCTCTTGAAATATCCTGCTCAATAAAAGAATTCTGAGAAAGAAATTTCTTTTTCTCGAGAATTTCAAGATATCTTACCATCACACTCTTGATTTTATTATTGAATTTTATTCCTTTTTCAGATAAACTTTTTATAAAATTAATTTTCTCTTCATCACTAACATCTTCAAAATTAATTTTTTGAGGTGTTTTTTTCTTGTCTTTAATTGATTTAGGAATAGTTAAACTAATTTTATTTTTTTGTTTCTTTAATCTTGCTAGTTTAACTGCTTTTTGTATAATTTCTTTAATACTAACAAAATTACTAGAAGCTGCAAACCCCCAATTTCCATCAATAAAAACTCTTGCGCAAAATCCTTTGCTCAAATTTACAGCATTTCTTCTCACTTCCTTATTCCATCCTATAATCTCTCTCACTTTTTTTTCTCCCACTCTAAAATCCCAGTAATCCAATTTATGCTTTTCAAACTCTCTTCTTATCTCCTCTTCATCAAAATTAAACTCTTTTTTCTTCATTTTTGTCTTTTAAACACTTCTGCATTTCTATACTCTCCCTAATCTTCTACAGGATATCTAATTTTTATATGTTTCTTATTTTTTACTCACATATTTACTGTCTTTTATATAAAATCTCATTGGCTTTTTTAAATCTCTCTTCACCCCTATCCTAAACCTCTCTATAACCTCAATCTCCTTCTGACTTCCATCATCTAAAACAAAAATCTCTTCACAATCAATAATGATTTTTTTATGAAACATTTTGTCTATTTCTAATGCTCTTGTCAATAAACCAGGTCCTTTTGTCTTTTCCTGAAAATTCAGAGGCTCTAAAGCTCTCAACAAAACTGCCTCTGCATCTCCTTTCTTGCCAGTAACAAAATTAATCAGCCAGTTATTATGAACCCCATAAACCAAAATCCTTCCTCCTTCTAATTTCATTGTCTCTCTTAAATCCCCTTTCTTGCACGCACGAGAAGCAGGGTCTTCTTCTCCAAAATATGCCTCTGTCTCAACAATTCTCGCTCTTAACTCTCTTCCATCTTTCAATTTCCTGACTAAAATCATCCCCAAAAGTTCTCGCGCAACTTGTTCAGCATCTCTCTCAAAAAACTCTCTCCCAATTCTTTTCATCTCAGCCATTTTCCACCTTAGTCTTTAAAGAAAAAACTAATTTATAATCCTACCTAATCTTCTTGTCTTAAAACATCTAAAAGAAATGAACTAGAAGCATTTACACACTTCCCAGTATTTATATTGCACCCTTCTGAACAAAACGTCCAAGAGCTCCCTCCTCCATTCACAATACACTCTGAGTTTACAGTTCCATCATTAACGCATTCATAAGTAGTTAAAGAAAAACGACTAAAATTTCCAGAACAATAATTCTCAGTTGCATCAGGACAATCATTATCACTATAACAAATTATTTCAGAAAAATTGCAATCTTCAGGACAAGTTATACTTGTTTCATCAAATTCACAAATCCCATTACCGCAAATACTTTCATTTCCACCAGAACCAGAAACAACAAATTCCCAACTACTCTCTTTAATCTCCTCATCAACAATAAATGTTCCATATACCCTATACTCTCCTTCACTACTAACACTAATATTCTTATTATTCCAATACTCAGCAATACTAACTGAACTTGTTGCAGGAATACTTAGAACCTCGCTTCCAACAACTCTCTCAGTGCTCCAACTCTCATTTATCTTTTTTTGAAGTTTAAGATTCAAACTTCCCTTAATATCAAAATTCTCATTATTCACTATTTTTGACTGAAGCCTAGATTCTGGGCATTTATAGCAAATACTATGCTGAGCATCATAAAAAATCTCATTCCATTCATCTTCATAATCCTGTCCTTCTGTATTCCAAACATAAAGATCTCCTCCCCATCCTACAGCAATTATCTCGTTCTTGCCATCACCATCAAGGTCTGAAATAATATTCCCATCACCCAAAGGGATTTCCCCCATATAAATTTTGTATCTATTGCCTAGCACATCAGAAAAATATTCAGTAGAGCCGCCCCACCTTATAGTTCCCTCAGAATCATCGATAATCCCCTGCCGGAATCCCATGCTAAATTCTGTATTGTCAGATAAAGTAATTTTCCCTATAGGATAAAACCCAGAATTCCAGAATCCATTCTCATTTATATTAATCTCTTTTTTATTTCCATCATTGTCAATGAGGATTGCTATAGCCCCCCCACCACCCCAATAATACTTGTGAATTTTCCTTCCTGTTATTACTATGCTCCTCTTACCATCAATGTCACCCACATTCATAGAAAAGAACTCAAATCTTGATTCATTTGTATGTTCAAATTCATATTCAAACCTGTCTTCGACTTCTCCGCTGGATGAAAGGATGGACACAGTCAAATCCTGCTTTTCACCCTCAATTTTGTTTCCCATGCAAAGAAATTCTAACTCATCATCCATATCAAAATCAGCTTTTTGTTGGCAAAAAATGACCTCATCAAAATTCTTGGGCCAGCCAGAAACTAAATTTCCTTGCAAGTCAAATGCATAAAAAGAAGTGTTTAAAGGATAAAAATAAAACCAATCTCCTTCTTGTATCCGAACTCCATGGATAATCTGCGAAATAATCTCCTTAATTCCATCACCATCAACATCTATTGAAATTAAAAACTCTAAAGGAATATCCTCTAATGAACCATTAACCAAACTTACTCTGGATTTAACACCATAATCCCTTAAATCCAATGGCCAGTTTTCATTGAAATATTCCAAATCAGGTTTAAATATATAAATGATGTCTGCATCAACATATTGTGTTCCAAATATTTCTGGTATGCCATCCAGATTTAAATCATCAGAAAAAATAGGATTAACATCATTGTTTCTTGAGAATATAAATGAGCCATCATGCTTTATTCTGTATATAGCTCTGCTCCAAGAGTTAAATGGCATGGACTCATTGATATGCTCTCCAACTACAAAAATCTCCCCATATCCATTATCATCAGAATCAATTACAACCGGCCCTCTTTGAATGCCCTCTCCAGGCAGCGTTACAGGGAATCCTTCCAAACTGCTGCCATCAGGCTCAAAAGCATAAACTTTTTCATTTCCTTCGCCTTCACCATAAGCAATTATAATCTCCTTAATCCCATCATTATTCAAATCATATATTGTTGGTTGGTTCATCAAACCCAATGCTGAATCATATATCCCCCATAATCCACTCGTATCCTGAATAGGTCTGGGCCAGCCAGAGCGAAGATTCTTATCCAAAAATATGTTATTCAAGAAAGAGCTAGATATGCCTTTGTAATTTAGCCTTACTATCAGCCCATACAATCCTTCTTCATAAAGCGAAGTATCCCACTCTCCAATCTTCTCTCCTTCCTGCTCTAATATTATACCCAAGTCTGACTCGTTTTCTAAAGGAACATAAAATCCCTCATATTCCAATTTTGCAGTCTTTATTTCATAATCATCAACAACCAACCCAGGAATATTATTTTTAATTATTATTGGATAAGGATCTTTATTATTCAATAAAGCATTTTCTCTGGGAAAAATAAAATCAAATTTCTTTAATACAAACTCGCCTTCATCAGTGTATACATTGTTAAATATATCTCTAACCTCTAATTTTAATTGATATTCTTCATCTTCTAAAATTCCTATATCATAAGTTCCTAAAACATCTGCCCCTAGCAAAATATCACTAGAAAAAATTTCAACCCAGTCATCTTCCCATATTTTCTTTAAGTAAATTTTATAATTCGAGAAATTTTCTACATCAATCTTTCCTTTAATCTCAAAAGGTATTCTCAATTTTAATTCGTCAAGCCTAACAATATTCGGCTTTTTATCTGTATATCTTAAATTAAGTCTCCCTTTCCCTTGCTCGTTCTGAGAGTACTCTAAATCAACTGCATTTTCCATAAGAGAATATTTCACTTCCTCAGAAGTCCAGTCAGAATGCATTTGTCTAAGTAAAGCAGCAGCACCTGCTACAATTGGTGTTGCCATAGATGTTCCTGAAATTGCCATATGCTCTCCATCAACGCATCTATGAACATCTGGCCTATATGAATCCTCATAATATTCATCTATACCAAAAGCAGTATCCCACTGTGCAGAACATATTTCTACACCCGGAGCAATTATATCTGGTTTCATCAGATAAGTATATACCCCTTCTGAATCTTCCCAGAAAACAGGACCTCTTGAGCTAAAGCATGCAATATCATCAATTTGAGTATTTTCATCTTCGCAATTCCCATAAGATAATTTATCAAATTCACTTTTATAGATAGCTCCAACAGTTATTGCTTTTCTAGCTGTTCCTGGACTGCCTATACTCTGCTTATAAGGACCAGAATTGCCTGCAGCAATAACAGGAACAGTGCATAAGGCAGCATTATCAATAGCAGTTGACATAGCATCATCAGGATTTCCCAATCCCCCTAAACTTAGACTGATAACATCAACATAATCATCATTATTTTCACAAGAAATATTATTTCCATTTAAATCAACTGCTCTGTCAATTGCAGCAATAATGTCATCCTCCCAACCACTCCCTTCTAAATCCAAAACCTTATAAGCATATAATTTAGCATCAGGAGCAACTCCTTTCAGAACACCGTTTCCAGCAGCAATCCCTGCACAATGTGTTCCATGCCCCAGATCATCCATTGGATCTTCATCATTATTTACAAAATCATAGCCGCCTATAACCTTACAGTCATTCCCAAAGCACCCTCCTAAATCCTCATGAGTATAATCAATCCCAGTATCAATAATAGCAATTGTAACATTTTTCCCTGTTAAACAATCTTTTTCACTAACAGAACAATTATTTCCATCTTCATCTAATTGCCAAACATCATCTGCATTAATCAAAGGCACAGAATCCATTAATGTGGCCTGAACTTCTAGGTTAGGATAAACTTTTTTCACTCCTGAAATTTTCTCAATTTCTTTTGCTTCTTCATCTGAAACATTTAAAGAAATTCCATTAAAAGTATTTTTAAATTCATTTTCTATTTTTAATTCTTCTTCACTTTCAAGAACAGCATTTCCAGTTATTGATTTTCTATTAGCATTGATTTTTTCCAGAATTTTTTGTTTAACTTTCTCATTACCTTTTTCTAAATTTTTAGAATAATCTTCAACATCTTTATTTACATCTTCTGGCATAACTGAAAATAATTGCTTGTAATATCTAACAGGATTATAAAATGCAGAGTTTGCAATATACTCTTTGTTTAATTCTGCTTGTTTATCTAGTTCATTCTTCTCTTCAAGAATCGGTTTATCTTCAAACTGAATAATATAACCATTTGATTTTGGAGTCTGAAGACTAGAACCTCGGACACCAACAGTTTCTTTTTGAATTTCCCTATTAACCTCCCTAATATTTCCTTGAGAATCATAAATATAACTATTTGAATTTACATAACCTAAAGGGGGGCTATCTAAATTTAGAACATCTGCATTTTTTCCTGCATCAACATCAGGAGAAGCAATAACCCCTGCTAGAACAATCAAAACAATAAAGAGTACTGCAACTGACCCTGCTGCAATTACCAAGTATTTTCTTTTACTTGTATTTCCTTCAAACTCATTTACTCTTTTATCCATTTTTATTGAACTTACGAAGTTAATTTAATTAACTCATTCAAATCATAACTATCTTTTTCAGTTGCAAGAGATAATAAAACATTGAGAGAAACTTTTTCAGTACATTGTCCTTCTTGCCATCTACAATCTAAGTTACAGGTTCCTGAGTAACAATCTCCCTCTTCTAAAAAATCTGAACAAGTAAATCCTGAACAAGAATTGCACTCATTAGGACCAAAAGGAACATCTATAAAATAACATCCTTCACTTAAACTCAAACATGATTCTCTACTGCAAAAGAAAGGACCAATAATCCCACAACTATCACACCTTCCTTCTCCAGAACAAAAAGATCCCATAATATCAGTTTCAACATCTTCACTTGAAATCATAGGACAAACACTCGCTAACTCTCCAGATACAACTAAATCATTCAGATGATTATTTAACTCAAGTGCAAATGCCTGAGAGTCTTCAGAAGCAAAAACCCCATTAACAATCATTGCTCTATCTTTATTAATAGCAACATTAGGATAATAATCAAAAATATCCTTTGTCAGATACTGGTTCTTGATAATATCTGCAGAAAAAAATAGAGTATTCTGATATATCCAATTAGATAAATTTTTAGCAAGGTTCCACTCCTCATCTGTTGCACCATCATTAAGTACAATATAAACTGATTCTCTATTAAACCCACAATCATAAAAAGTTTCTATTTTATTTGCAGGCTCCCATGTAACTTCAATATAACTCTCATCAGAATAATTACCAAAATATTTAAGATGATAAATAAATCCATCAATAATTACTTCAGCAAATCCTTCAGCATAGACATTTGCCCCATAACCCTCTCCAGAAATTGCATCTTCAAGTACAACATCATCATTATAATAACCCTCTTCATTCTCTATACTTGTAACTTCCAAAACTTTTCCACCATTATTTGACACTACAAAAAATTCATCTTCATAAACCTTATCTCCTTCTTTTAAAACAACAGTTTCATTCTCTGATTTAAGTTCATTAAGTTTAGAAATAACCTCATTGTTTAGTTGAACGCATCTATTTTCCTCTACAGTCAAATCAGAAGGATGTTTTAATACATACTTCTCAATAAACAATTCTAAAGGATTATCATCAAATTCATTAGGATCCCAATTATTTAATTTATTTAAGATGATTTTATTATCACTATGCCAAGCAATCACATAACTCATGTTTTGAGAAAAATTATTCTCTGCTTTAGAGAATAAATAAACAGGACTATCCAGGATTGCACCCAAAAAATATGTATCTGACCAATTCACAAAACTCTTCAAAATAAGACTTTTAAATTCTTCATCACTAAAGTCATTCTCTGGAACTTCAACAATTGCCTCAACAGACTCTATTCCAGGCATATTTGGATAATAAATTGCCTTATGACTCTCGCAATTAGCTCCAAGAACTTCACAAGTATTCTCTATAATAGTTTCACTATACTCTAAATCCCCAATGTCTTCTTCAATTAGATAAAGATCTCCTCCTTCAATACCCCCACTCTCTGCTGTTGACAAAGGCTCTTTAACAGCTGAAAAAACCCCACTCTGAATTCTTGCTTTAATTAAAACAACATCTTTTTCTTTAATTCCACTTCCAGGAGAGTCTTTTTCTATAAACAAAACTCCCGGAGTTGTTCCATTTACATCAAGATTATAAGCTTCTCTAAAATCATCAAGAGTTCCAATTGCAATAGAATTTCCATTTGCTAATTCAATTGGCGGAGAAATAATTTTCTCATCTCCTGAACTCTGAGGATAATCTAGAGCAACATAATACGAAGAAGAATCTTCATGAGGATTAGCAGCATACTTCAAACCGTATACTCTTCCACCAATAGTTACTTCACCAGTTCCATTTGCAGTTAACCAGGCATTATAATTATTTCCACTAAGCACATCTAAAAACCTAACTTCATCACTCCAATATCCAGAAGTGGAATTATCAACAAGAATTAATTCTAAAATATAACTCTCATCGCCTCTATCCTGCGCACCAACAATAACATACTCACTAACATTTACTCTCTCTCCTTCTCTTACATGAATTTCATCTCCAAAATCATCTGCCAAAAATATTTTTTCATTTTTTAAATGAACAAATCTAAAATCAACATTATTACTATGAGAATCATTAAACTTCAAAATCAAATCATCGTCATCTCTAGGTTGAACTAAAACATAATCTTTAGAATAATCTATTTCTGCCTCATTTAAAAATCCTACAAATCCAATTCCTCGCCTATCTCCTCCAACATCATAAAGAATATTATATCCATTGTCATCAACAGCCCCATATAGGTCCTCTTCAAATTCCCATTCTCTAAAATTCACAATAAGAAGTTGTCTTAATCCCCCAGCCAAACAAGCTCCATTAACACATCTACCTGAACAATTAAAATTAAATTGTTCTGCAGTATTATTCAAGCAGTAATATTCAATCAAGGTTTTATTATACCAGCAATTGTCTGTTTTTGTTGTCTTTGAATCTTTTGTTGTTCCTTTAACATAATAATTCAACCCGCCATCAGAATCAGTGCAAGTTTGATTTGTTGGTGGAAGGATACAAGCCCCATCATAACATCCATTAGGACAGAGATAATACTCATAATCTGCTTCTGGCACATCATCATAGCAATATCCTTCTTGTAGGGTTGTCCCAGAACAATTATCTACAAGATTTTCAAAAATCTTGCCATTAACAGTTGATGATATTGCTGCCCCTTTCACATAATAGTTTTTTCCGCCATCTGTATCAGTGCAGATGCTTGGAACAGGCTCTTCAACACACTGACTATCTACGCATTCCTGTCCATTCAAACAATCTGAATTATTTAAGCATTCAACACACTGACTATCTACACAATAATTCAAACCAACAGAACAATTTTCATTTTTATGAAACAAACTCCACTTATCAATGATATCATAATCATTTGCATCTATTCTTCTATCTCTATTTATATCTGAATTATTACACCAACTATTCTGTGCTGAACAAGCATTAGGTTCATTTTTATGAAGCAGATATAATCTATCAAGAACATCATAATCATTTGCATCTACTTTTCCATCTCTTGTAATATCAGAACCAACACACCAAGCATTTCCTCTTGGGCAATTAACACACTCTTCATACTCACAATAAAATGTCATCTTTATATCTCCACTTGTCTGTGGAAAATCCAAAGTAATATAATATGAAGATTCATCTTCACTAGGTTCAGCAGCATACTTCAACCAATAGACTCTCCCATCAATAATTACTGAACCAGTTCCATTTGCAGTTAAAGTTGCACCATAATTATTTCCACTAAGCACATCTCTGAATTCAACTTCATCTGAAGCAAATCCAAAACTGGAATTATCAATAGTTCTCACTTCCAATAAATGCCCAGGAACAACAACATGCTCACTAACATTTCCTCTCTCACCTTCTTTTAATATTACCTTATGTCCCTCCAATTGTAATTCAAAAATCTTCTCTTTAATCTCATTGCTTATTTCAGAACATCCATCAACTTCAAAATTCTCTTCTTGAG
>CAYOFN010000017.1:0-4971 GCA_964403535.1 Candidatus Woesearchaeota archaeon | reverse complement strand
TTTTCATCTTTAACACCACTTGTAATCTCTCTGGAATTCTCATCCATAATAGCAGCAACAGAAACAAACTCAACACCACTTAAGTCAGAACACTCTTCAGCAACATTAATAGAAAAACTTTTAGACTCAAGCTCTTTTATTCCGGTGTCTTTTTCAACAGAACAAGTTTTTCCATCACTATCTCTTAAAATAAACTTAACTCCCTTAAGATTTCCTTCACCGGTCCCTCTTTCAACTAAAACATCTAAAAAATTATCCTCATAATACTTTGCCTGTTTAATCTCTAAATCAGTAGTAATAGTTCCTGTCTGAATATTTGAAGAACTCTCTCTAATAACAGGAACAACAACATTATACACAATAGCAAGAGCAACAATTACAATAAGAACAATTAAAACTGCAACTATAATTCCAGATACTCCTCTCTTTTGCATAAATTAAGATAATTCTCGTATTTAAAAAGATTTCTCAAATACCAAGAATTTTTAAAATTCAATTTCTTCAGATTATCATGCCAATTAATGCACACCCAGAATACACAGAAGCAGAAAAAAGATATTATGCAGCAGAAACAGATGAAGAAAAACTTCTTGCTCTAGAAGAAATGATTAGAACAATGCCTAAGCACAAATCAGCAGAGTCTCTCAGAAAAAACATAAGAACAAGATATAAAAAAATAAAATCAAAACTTGAATCAGAAAGAAAAAAGAAAAAATCCTCTAGAAAACAAGGTATAAAAAAATCAGAAATGCAGGCAATTCTCGTCGGACTGACAAATTCAGGAAAATCCTCTCTTCTTAAACTTCTTACAAACGCTGACCCTAAAATCGCAAGTTATGGATTCACAACTCTCACACCACAATTAGGAATAATGGACTATGAAGGAACAAAAGTTCAGATAATAGACCTACCTCCAACAGGAAGTGAAAATTTTGACTATAGCCTCTTAAATACTGCAGATACAATCCTGATTGTAGTGGAAAAAATCCATGAAATCAAATCAATAAAAGAAATAATAAAAAAAGCATCAAATCCATTAATTGTATTTAATAAAATAGATCTTTACGATACAAATACAAAAAGGAAAATAAGAGAAACACTTAAATCAAAAAGATATGACTTTGTAATAATCTCCTGCAAAACAGAAGAAGGAATCCCTGAACTTAAAGAAAAAATATGGCAAAGTTTTAACAAAATAAGAGTCTACACAAAACAGCCAGGAAAACAAGCAGATGATGAACCAGTAATTCTTAAAAAAGGCTCAAGTGTAAAAAATGTGGCAGAAAAAATATTCCATGGATTTTCCTCTCAAATAAAAGAAACAAGAGTTACTGGCCCCTCAAGCAAATTTCCAAATCAAAAAATAGGACTCGAACATATTTTAAAAGATAAAGATACAATAGAGTTTAAGACAAGCTAACTATTGTTTTTAATTGCAGTTTCTCTTTAATAGAGAGTATTTTTAATATTCCCCTAGATAACTTAATACTTCAATAAACCTACTAACCCCTCCAACATTTAATTAAAAAACAATCTACATATCACTATTTCCATACTTTTCTTACTGGAGAAAGAATTTTCTCCAAATACTCTGAAACAGAATTTTTTAAATCCTGAGCATGCAAACTTCCGCTCTCAAAACTCTTCTCTAATTTTTCATAACTCTCAAACTCTAACTCTCCACCATACTTTTCTTCTCTCTTTATCACCATCTTCTCAAACTTTGGAAAAATAAGCAATTTGCAAATTGCTAAAACAGGATTATTTTCAACATCTCCCTGCTTGCAATACGCCTTGTTAACTTTCTTAATTATATCTGAATTCTTGTCTCTTATTGAAATAAAACTATCTTTAACAGAACTAGACATCTTCCCTCCAGGCCCTTTTAAACTCGGAATAATAGAATTATAAAGATAAACAGCTTCCTGAAGATTAATTTCTTTTCCATTATCTAAACCAAGCATGTATATTTTTCTCTGGTCACTTCCAGCAACTACAAAATTAGCACCGAGTTTTTTTACATCTTCAATCTGCATCAAAGGGTAAATTATCTGGCTTATTTTTGCATTCTCAATATCTCTTGCAACCTGCTGCATTGCTCTTACTCCCCTATTAACAGTAGTTTTAAGAGCAAGTCTCAAAACATCATCAATATAATCTAATTTTCTCTGAAAATCTGTGCCCTTGATAAACTCTGCATTTAATCCTGTCGCCTTAATCCCTCTCTGCCAATTACTAACCTGCTTATTAACTACCCCCCAATCTCCTTTTTGGTTAAGCCAAGTATGCCAATCAGCTAACAAAACTTTAATCTTAACCCCTGCTCTCTCTAAATCCATAAGCTTCATAATTGTAACAAGATGCCCAAGATGAATCTCTCCAGAACACTCATACCCACAATATGCAACCCCCTTACTTAAAAAACTCTTAATCTTCTCCTGATTAACAATCTCTGAAGTATTTCTCTTTATCATCTCAATCTTTTGTTCAGTATCCATTTAAGGAAAAACAAATTAAACTTTAAATACCTTCTCATCTCTACATCTAAAAATGGAAAACCTCTTAAAAATAACCCTCTCAATCTCTCTTATTGGAATTCTTCTTCTCTTGTTTTTAGCAGAGATCTTAGAACCTCAAGTTATAACAATAGATAAAATAACTAACAAAGACATTAACAAAAAAGTAAAAGTTCAGGGGCAGGTTTTTAAAATTTCAAATAAAGAAACATTTCAGATTCTTTCTGTACAAGACTCTACAGGAAAAATAGATGTTCTTGCAAATTCTAATCTCTCAAATTCAATGATAAACCAAAACATCACAGTACTCGGAAGAATTAAAGAATACAACCAGTATCTTCAAATCTCAGCAGATAAAATTCTCATCAACTAGTCTTCATTAAAAACTTGCAAACCAAAAAACTTATATTCTTTAAATCTATCTCTAAATAATGAAAAAAGGTGTACTAGATTCACTTATAATTGCAATTATCATTCTAATTGGAGCCTCTATTTTATCAGTCTCAGTTTATTTTTTAGTATTCAATGAACAAGAAATAACAAAGATAAAATCAGAAAACCTCCCTCAGATTTCAGCTAAATCAGTAGAGAACACCTCAGATCGCTCCAAAATCTCTTCTTCATCTAATCTATTCTCTCAATTTAACTTAAAGGAAAAAACACTCTCTCTCCTAAAAATACAAAAAGCAATCTTCTTAAAACTAAAATCAAAAATCAGTCCTTAACTTTCAATTCAACATACTTTCTTTTTAAAAGATTTTTAGCAGAAATCTTATTTTTAATTGAAAAAAAAGACTCTAAACTCATGAATAGTCCCATTACCACAAGAGAGAGCGCTCCTCCTTTGGTAATGCACGCATTTCCAGCTCTCAAAAAAAATGGAATTGTCTCTTCTTTAGATAATTTAATTCTTGTTTTAGGTTTGTAAGTAGTAATCTTCATTTTTTCTCTGTGTATTTCAAACTAAACAAATCTTTAAATAATTTGCCACTAGTAAACTAAAATGCTATGGCCCTACATCACACTCGCACTCCTTGCAGGAGTGCTCGCAGGAACATTCACCGGCTTAATTCCAGGAGTTCATACAAATCTAATTGCAATAATACTCTTAGGATTCTCCTCTTTTCTTCTTTCTAAGTTTAATCCTCTAGTTCTCGTAGTGTTTATAGTTTCAATGGGTCTAACACATACATTTATTGACTATCTTCCTTCAATTTTTCTCGGAGCTCCTGATGAAGACACTGCTCTCTCCATTCTTCCAGGACACGAAATGCTAAATCAAGGAAGAGCATATGAAGCAGTATTCCTCACACTCATTGGAAGTTTTGCAGCAGTATTCCTCACAATCATTCTCTCTCCTATTTTTATCTACACTCTTCCTAAAGCCTATCCTTATATTCAAAACATTATTCCATTTATTTTGATTATTGCTTCTTTTTTCCTGATTTATTTTGAAAAAAAGAAATGGTATCTTGCACTCATTATTTTTCTTCTCGCAGGTTTTCTTGGTCTCTCTTCATTAAATCTCCCAGTCCAACAACCTCTTCTTCCGTTATTAACAGGATTATTCGGAGCATCTTCACTCATACTCTCTGTTCTTAAAAAACAAAAAATACCAAAACAAAAAATCTTCTCAATAAAAACTATGAAAAAAACACTAAAAAACAAATCAATCTTAAAAGCCCTCTTCGCTTCTCTTATAGCCTCTCCTCTCTGTTGCATTCTTCCAGGACTTAGTTCATCTCAGGCAGCAGTAATTGGAAGTGAAGTAACAGGGGATTTAAACAGAAAAGAATTTTTAATTCTTCTCGGAAGTATTAACACAATGATTATTGGGCTTTCTTTCATTACTCTCTACTCTCTGCAAAAAGCTCGCACAGGTGCAGCAATTGCAATCCAACAAATTCTTCCAGAACTCTCACTCTCAAATCTTGGAATCATTCTCCTCACAATCATAATTACAGGAACAATCTCACTCTTCCTTACTCTCTTTCTTGCAAAAATTTTCTCTAAAAAAATAACAAAAATAAAATATACAAAACTCTCGTCCCTAATCTTAATTTTTCTATCAATAGTCGTTATTTTTTTCTCTGGATGGATTGGATTTATTATCTTCATAATTTCAACCTCTCTCGGGCTTACCTGTATTTTTCTAAGAGTAAAAAGAATTCAATTAATGGGTGCTCTCCTGATTCCTACAATTTTGTTTTATCTTCTTATTTGAACTCTCACTAAAAGAATTCTACCTAATAACTAATCTAATAACCCTCAACTCAAAAATAGTCTTTTTCTTCTTATCAAAATGTTTCTATTATTGAGTCAATCTTCTTTCTCCTAAGGAACAACTACAAATCTTGAATCTGATAAAACACTTTCCAAAGAAGCACTTTTCAAAATATCTGAAGCAAGAGTATCTGCAATATACACAACCCTTGGACATAAATGCCTTTTTGAA
>CAYOFN010000016.1:0-17029 GCA_964403535.1 Candidatus Woesearchaeota archaeon | reverse complement strand
TGTGCTAATTTTTATATGCCCGATGCTTCCCTTCGTAAAATAATTGAAATAATGAAGGAAAAAAAGAAAGTGTGAAAGTAGAGTTTGAGATTACCACTATTGATGGGCTTACTGCTCACGCTGGAAGAAACGAACTTTTAGCATTTATAAATAGAGCTCACCCAAAACCAAAAAAAGTTATAGTTAATCACGGTGAGGCAAGTAGGAGTCTGGATTTAGCATCAACTCTCTATAAACTGAATAGAATAGAAACCTGTTCTCCAAGAAATCTTGAAACAATAAGATTAAGATAATTTAAAAACCAGCAAACCTTATAATAAAAAAGAGGAAAATGTTAGAGAGAATATTTGAAAAAACAAGTTTTAAAGATGCTCTAATAATTTTAATTGCAGCATTTGCAGCAGTTAGTTTTTGGAGAGGAATCTGGGGGCTCATGGATAGTTATCTATTTCCTCAAAATAGCCCTACAAGTTATTTAGTTTCTTTAATAATAAGTCTAATTATCCTACTTTTAATTTCACTCTACAAAAAAAATAAACCAACTCCTAAGAAAAAATGATAGACATAAGATATCTGATGATCATTATTGTATTCCTTCTTTACTATGTACTGGTTCTTATATTTGAAAGAAAAGCTATTCAAAATCCAGGTGAAATTATTGAAAAATTTCTTGCAATTCTTCTTTTATATGCAGGGGTCTCAATAATTTACTTTTCTTTAACAGGAAAACCGTTTTTAACAGATACTCTTGAGACCTATACAATATATATTTTTATTATTGGATTTATTGCAGTATTATGGGCGATTCCTTCATTGCTTCAGGAATTCTCCTTTTTTCAGAATTTTTTAAATAAAACTAAAAAGAAAAATGCAAAAAAATAAATTTTTTCATTTGCTGGAACTCCTAGAAACCCGCTGGAGGTTTGTATCATGTTAATCAGGTTGCTGGAACTCCTAGAAACCCGCTGGAGGTTTGTATCATGTTAATCAGGTTGCTGGAACTCCTAGAAACCCGCTGGAGGTTTGTATCATGTTAATCAGGTTGCTGGAACTCCTAGAAACCCGCTGGAGGTTTGTATCATGTTAATCAGGTTGCTGGAACTCCTAGAAACCCGCTGGAGGTTTGTAGAATGAAACATACCTGGAAAATAACTGCAATTTTGCTCCTAATGTTTATAGCTACGCAACTAATAGGAATTCTAGTTTTAAATGCATACAAAACTACTCCTCTTCCTTATGGAATGCAGGCTCCAGAAGTTCCAAAAGAAGATTTTTCTCTTAATCTTCAATTTTTAATTACAATCATCCTTGCCTTTGCAATAGCAATTTTCTTAGTTTTTTTCCTAACTAAAGTTAAATCTGCAATTTTCATTAAAATATGGTTTTTTGTTGTAATCACTCTTGCAATATCAATAACTCTTAATTCACTTTTATTTAAACTAAATTTTGTTTATTCCTCGATTATTGCAGTCCTGATTGCTCTTCCTCTTTCTTTTTTTAAAATTTTCAAGCAAAATTTTCTTATACACAATCTTACTGAACTTATGGTTTATCCTGGAATTGCTGCAGTATTTGTTCCAATCTTAAATGTCTGGACAATAATTATCCTTCTTATTGCAATTTCTATCTATGATATCTGGGCAGTCTGGCACTCAGGATTTATGCAGAAAATGGCTAAGTATCAGATTAATAATCTGAAAATATTTGCAGGTTTTTTTGTTCCATACATGTCAAAAAAACAAAGAGAGCAGATAAGATTACTTAAGCAAAAATACAAAAACAAAAACATTCCAGAGAAAGTAATAAAGAATAAAAAAATAAAAGTATCTCTTGCTATTCTTGGAGGAGGAGATGTAATTTTTCCAATTATTGCTGCAGGGGTTTTTTTGAAAACTTTTGGATTGTTACCTGCACTATCTGTAACCCTCTTTTCTTCTATTTCTCTGCTTGTTTTATTTATCTTTGCAAAAAAAGGAAAATTTTATCCTGCAATGCCTTTTCTCACAGCAGGAATCTTAACAGGAATGTTAATCGGTTGGGCACTAATCCCTCTGGGGTTCATCTAAAAAATGTCCAATAGGACATTCTGTCCTATGAGAATCTAGAAAAAATTGAATTGCTTCTGGAACTTTCTTTGGAGGTATTGCTTCATCAAGAACAAGCTCAATCCCGTCCTTAGCACCTATTTGTCTCTCGCATAGTCTTTGTAGATTATAACAACTAGCAGGATATAGTAAACATCCTGTTCTAAATCCATACTCTTTAAAGCTTTTTCCCATTTTACCAAATAACTCCAATAGTAATATACTCTATTTCTAAAAATCTAGTCTTTCCATCATCAAAATCAGCATTATCTCCCTGTGTAATAAAATAAACTCCTTCTTCATCTTCTCCTTTTTCCAAGACTCTATGGACTATTAAATCTTTGCCTCTTTTAAAAGTAATAATATCTCCTACCTCTATGTCTTCTTCAGAAGTTGGTTTGATTCTGATTCCATTGCTGTTTTCATCTAAAACAGGTTTCATGCTTCCAGTAGGAGCATAATTACTCAAACTTGCATTATTAACCCTTATCTCAACTCTATCATTATAAACAAGAATATCCCCTTCATTTACCCAGTCCCCAGGTGCACTCTCATTACTGGAAAAACTAAATCCAAGAGGTTTTTCTAGTCCAATATAAGAAAATAAGTAAAAAACAAAGAGACAACTAAGAAAACCAATTAAGAATATCAAACTATAGCTTAGTGTTTGTAATTTATCCATTTTGTTCTCTCAAGCAAAAAAACAATTATATTTAAACTTTGCTGTTTGTCACCCCTATCAAAAGACAACATTACAGAAAGATTTATAAAGGGTTTTTATCTTGAGTGAGTAATAAAAATGACACGATTATATGATGAAATTTACACCCCCCTGGTAGAAGATCTTCTTAGACGTGTAGACTCAGAACTAAGTGTAACTGAAATTAGAACTTTAGATCAAGATAGAGTACAGATAGTTTGTACTCCTAGATTTATGGGTGAATGCCTTAATTTAAGAAGTGTTGTGTATGTAACTCGGGCGGTTTCAGATGCTTTTAAAAGAGTTTCAACTTTTTGTGAAGGAAGAAGCCTTGATGCTTCTTATGACTTTAAAACAGGTGCCCTTAATATTACAAGACAAAATTCCCAAGGAGCACAAAGCTAAAATGATAATTAAACCAGAACTAGTAAGAAATATTAAGAATTATTTTAGTTTGAATATTTATGAAACTAAAGTATGGTTAGCTCTACTTGGAAAAGGAATAGCCTCAGCAGGAGAAATAGCTGAAGTTTCAGGAGTTCCAAGAAGCAGAACCTATGATGTACTAGAATCTCTTGAAAAAGAAGGATTTGCAATATCAAAAATAGGAAAGCCAGTAAAATACATTGCAGTTAAACCAACAACAGTAATAGAAAAAATAAAATCAAACATAAACACTCAGTCAAAAGAAAGACTTGAAAATCTTTCAAAACTAAAAACTACTGAAGAGTACACTGAAATTGAAGATTTATACAAAACAGGAATCAAGCCAATAAAACATGAAGATTTAAGCGGAGCAATAAAAGGAAAATCAAATCTTTTCAATCATATAAAAGAACTAGCAGAATCAGCTAATAAAGAGGTCATAATCTCAACTTCAACACATGAAATTAATGAAAAAGCAAGAACCTTTGCAGCTATATTCGCTACACTAAAAAGAAGAAGAATAACCTTAAAAATAGCTCTCTCAGGAGAAGAATCTGAAATTAAAAAAATAAATAACAAATTTAAGATTAAAGCAGAAAAACTTGACATAAACTCAAGATTTGTAATCATAGATAAAGAACAAGCTCTCTTAATGCTCTCCCAGAATCCAAAAGACGAAGATGAAGTTGGAATCTGGATAAACTCAGACTTTTTTGTAAATGCACTTGCATTTTTATTTGAACAAGCTATGATAAAATAAAAATCTTTTTTTAATCCTTCTTCAGCTCAACAATTCCCATTGCTTTTATCTCTTTTTTCCTTTTTTTACTGAATTGGCTTAAGAATTTACTGCTTGTCACTAAATTTCTTTCAACAGCAACAGCCACCCTGTTCCTTACTCTTGCTCTTGGATGTTTTTTCTTAAACTTAAGAAGATTATGAACCTTAGTTATCGGTGGTCCGTAAATAATCAATTTTTCTTTTTTCTTCAGAGAAAAGTAAAATATCGCGCTTTTTTTCTCATCATATTTAAATTCCCTCTCTTTTACTAAAAAATATCTCTCAATCTCTCTTGAAAAAAATTCATAAAATTTTTTCAATTTACTTCCTGCAATATCTCCTTCTTGCCTATTTGTCCTTGCTTTAATAACAAGATTAAATTTCTTTTCTCTAATCTCTTTTTTCTGAAAAAAACTCTCACTCGGACTTGAAAGAAACTCTTTGCAGGTTTTTTTAAATCTCTCAAAAGTTTCTTTTGAAAGAGCAGCAAGGGCATTTCTTTCTTTAAAAGTAGGGTCTATAAAAATTATAGGAGAGGTTAATTTTGATTCATTTAATTGCCATAAAATGTCTTGTTTATTCCTGTAAAACTTTGCAGGGTCAATCACTATCTTCTCTCCTTCTTTATTTTTAACACACCCCTTTATAAATTTTAAAAATCCTCCATAATTTATCACAAGCAATTCTAAAGCATATCCTGAAAAACCATGAATATATCCCTCTGCACCATAGCATTGCTGAGAGTGGCAAAAATGTTTAGCTAATCTTATTTCTTCAGCAAGTTTTTTATTTTTCCTTATCTTATCTCTGACATACTTTACATGAAAATAACTTAAATCAGTTATATTCCTAGAATGTTTAGGGTTTTTAATTTTAATAACCGGAATAATTTCAAAACTTATTTTTCCTTTTTTTATAACAAAATAATCCCTGCTCCCATGTATTCTCCTGACCCCTCTCCCCTTTACAATCTCTCCAAGCAATTCAGAAATCTCAAGCTCACCATACCTTTTATCAAATCTTACAAAAAGGTCTATATCCTGTGCACTTTTTTTAACAAGAGTTTCTTTAGCTAGACTTCCACCAACAAAAACCTCTGCTTTTATTTTTTTATTCTTTATTTTTTCAGAAATCCTTTTGCAGATATCTGAGGTTAATCTCCCAAGATTTTTTATTTCTTTTTCAGATAAGCTTATTTTTTCACTCTCTTTTTTTAAAATCTCATTAATCTTATTCATCAACTGAAAGAACAAGAAGGAATTTATAAACTTTCCTTACAAGAAACTTTATAAATTTTCAAAGAAAAAATAACCTTTTTATTCCCCTCTTAATTTCTTTAACTCTTCTTTAGACATATTTAGAGTAGAGAATAAATCAATAAGATACTTTCCTTCCTCAAACTTATAAATTAACGGTCTTTTCTTTCCAAATAAGTTTACAACATCTATCTCAAATTTTCCAGGCCCGATTGCTCTCACACTCTCTAAATCAAGGATCACCGGAACATCTGGCTGTTCAGTTAATCCAGCCATTTCTCTTATATCTTTTTCTATCTGCTTTTTATCTTCATCTTTAATCTCAATAACTTTATTTCTTAACTCTTCAAGTTTAGCTTGTTTGATATAATAGAAAAATCTTCCGCCACAACTACATCCACTCAATAATTCTTTAGCTGCATCTTCATACACTTCTCCGCAATGTACACATTGGTGTGGCATTTTATTATTTGTTATTATTTAGTGATTGAGTCAAATAATGGGATGACATAGGCATTTTATTCTATTATTTATAAGATTGTTAGGTTTTTATGTTTTTCCTAAAATAAAATGTTACCTCAATTAACTCTTTTTCTTTTTTCTTATCATAAATACAGTAACTGAAAGTCCTAAAACAAATACTATAAACGCAATAGGTATTCCAATATTTCCCTCTCCTATTGCTCCGACTACTGCTCCAGTTATCCCCCCCTCTCCCATTACTCCGAGTATTGCACGGGCCATTCTTGAAAAAAATCCTTGATTTTCAGTTTCTCCTTCAGAAGTAGAAGTTATATTTGAGTTCATAGAAAGATATCCTTCATTCTCTAAACCACAAACTAGTGTTTCTTCTGGTTTTTCAGGAGCAAGACAATTAACTTTTATTTTTTCACAAGTTCTTGTTTGAGTATAATTACTGCACTCTGTCCATTCAGTGCAGTTCCAGAGAGTTGAACAAGACCTTCCTCCTCCACTTCCTCCACCTGGGCTCTGAACCTGGGGGACTACTGGAACTATTATTTCTTCAATTAAAATCTCTGAACAATCATACTCAAAACCATAATCTATAATCAGATAATCAAATGCATCCACTTTTCCGTCTTGATTTATATCAGAACGATTACACCAATTTGTCTCTTGAGAACAATTTCCTAATTCAGTTTGAAATAAGAACCACTTGTCAATCACATCATAATCATTAGCATCAATCTCTAAATCATTGTTTATATCAGAAAGATTGCATATGCCTATTTCAAACTCACTTCTATTTAATTCTGTTTCTGTAAAATCAGTACAATTCGCCTTAAGCCCATACCCATAATCTATGATCAAATAATCAAAAGCATCAACTCTCCCATTTTGATTTATGTCTGCATGATCACACCAAGAATTTAAATCATTACACTCAACACGCATCAAAAACCACTTGTCAATCACATCATAATCATTAGCATCAATCTTCAAATCATCATTAATATCTGAAAAACTGCATATATTCTTTTCAAATCTAGCATTAATGCTTTCTTCATTTAAATTTACTGTACAATTCGCCTTAAGCCCATAATCTATAATCAAATAATCAAAAGCATCAACCCCCCCATCCTGATTTACATCTGAGTTATTGCACCAAGAATTTGATTCATTGCACTCAACACGCATTAAAAACCAATTATCAATTATACTGTAATCATTTGAATCAGTTAGTCCATCTTTATTTAAATCAGAGAGAGTGCATATATCTCCAATTAATTCACTTCTATTTCCTCCTGTTTCTGTAAAATCAGTACAATTCGCCTTAAGCCCATAATCTATAATCAGATAATCAAATGCATCCACTTTCCCATTTTGATTTATGTCTGCATGATCACACCAAGAATTTGATTCACTGCATGTATCATGTATCAAAAATTGTCCATCAATCACATCATAATCATTAGCATCAATCTTCAAATCATCATTAATATCTGAAAAACTGCATATATCCTGTTCAGTTAGAGCAGAGACAAAAACAAGGCTACAAAGAACAAAAAAGAAGCTCAATAAAATAACGAACCATCCTTTCATGATTTCCACTACATATGAGAGTATAAAAACTTTTATACACTCTAGACTATGAACCTCTCCCAAAAACTTAAATAATTTAACTTCTTTTAGATTAAATGAAAGAACAGATAATCACTGCTTTAATTTCCCTTTTATTTGATG
This sequence comes from Candidatus Woesearchaeota archaeon, assembly GCA_964403535.1. Classification (GTDB taxonomy): domain Archaea; phylum Nanobdellota; class Nanobdellia; order Pacearchaeales; family GW2011-AR1; genus CAYOFN01. Next base: position 9,578 of record CAYOFN010000016.1, on the reverse strand, counting down.
AAATTCTACTCTTACTATTTCTGTACTTTTCAGTTAAATTTAAGAAAACTCCTAGATACGCTCAAACCTATTCCTAATAGAACTCTTACTTGCCCATAAATATCTCTAATTTTTTAGGGTCTCTTCTCATGTCTGTGATAATAGAAGCTGGACCAATAATTGTAAGAGCATCCTGCTCTCCAATCAATGCTCTTGCAATCCCATGCTTTAATTTACTCATAATTCTCCTCTTCTCATTTCCAGGAGTCATTACAGCAAGTTCAACTCCTTTAAATCCCTTGACATTTCCAACAAGAGCCATAGTGTCCTCAATTAATCTTGTCTCTTCCTCTACTCTTAATCTGCCCTGTAAAATAATAATCTTATTTTTCAAAATTATTGATAAGAGTTTCTTAACTCTTTGAGAACTATCTAAATCCTCGATTTCTATATAAGGTAAAAAATGTATAGTAAATCCTTTTACGCTCTTTTTTGCCATGTTTCCTCTTTTTTATTTATTAGTTTTTAGGTTATTTAAATTTTGTTTATCTCGCCTTTTTAGCAAGTTTAAATACAGACTCGTAAAACTCTTCCATGTTCTTCCCATACTTAGCTGAAATTCCTACAACTTCATACTCAGGAAAAGCAGCTTCAACTCTTTTTAAATCAGCTTTTCTTAAATCAACTTTATTTCCAACAATTAAAACCGGTATTTTTCTTGCAATAAGATTTCCAATAATAGTAATATTCACCTGTGAATAAGGATTTTGAGTAGCATCAATAACAACTATCACAGCATCAGCATCATCAAGCCACTTTATTGATTCAATAATTCCATGGGTAGCTTCTTTTGCTCTTTTTTGAGCATCTTTCTTTTTTAATTTAAATTTCATAAAATCTTCATAATCAACTTTAGTAGCAATTCCCGGAGTATCAACAAGCTTAAAGGTCAGAGCTTTTCCTTTAAAATTAATCTCAACTTTTTCTTTAAATTGCACATTTCTTGTCTCATGAGGAACCTTGCTTACTTTTCCTATCTCCTCTCCAGTCCAGTCCTTGCATATCCTATTAGCTAGACTGGTTTTTCCAGCATTAGGTGGACCATAAAACCCCAGGCTAATATGCTTTTTTCTCTGGAACATTCCCTCAAAAAGCCTCTTAAAAAAATTCTTTAAAATTCTTATAACCATTTTTTTATGATTTTTAAAAAGATTTGATATTTTTATATGTTTCTAATATCTGAAACTTCTTCTTCTTGCTTCTCCTCCCTTTACTTCTCTCCTCATTCTCTCTGCATTTTGTCTCTTTGAAATTTCTTCTTTTACTTTTTTATTCTCAACCCACTTGAATAAGGGTATTTCCCACATGCCTGTCCTCTTGCCTTTGAACTTGTTAAATGCGTATATTATCTGTTCTCTCTTCCACCTAAGCTTTTCAAGACTTCTTAGTATGTATCCTTTTTCTAATCCTTGATTAATTGCATTGTTCATAAAATTAATTAAATTAAATAAATCTGTTTTATTCTTAAACAAATGATTTTCATAATACCTTTTATACCATTCCTGTAATCCAATATACCCCCAAAAACCTGCAAAGAGAAGGAGCACAATATAAAGAATTATTCTCCCCCATGGTTTGCAATCACTTTTGCAATTTTTTGAATCTTCTCCTCTTGTTTTTTCACAAACTTTATTTCCATTACATACATCAGGAGGTCCAACACCTATGCTTAATTTTGAGAAACTAGTAGTCATGTATATTGGGATATCGTAGAGTCCTACTTTCTCAGGTAAAATAAACTCAATCTCTGTTTTATTGATTAAGTCATATTTTGAGATTCCAACAGCATTTCCAAGACTAATTATCTTCTGTCCATAATCCTCTTTAAATCCAACTAAATTAAATTCCTCATCAATAATAAGATACATCTCACTTACTGTGAAATTTTTTGGGGTTATAGAAAATTTAAGATAAGAAAATAAATCCTCGTTTCCTTCTTCATACTCTCCAGCATATACCTTAAATTCTGCTTGAGAAGTAATCTCCTTTAATACCCATGCCATCATCCCTTCCTTGTAAGCTTCTGTATCATTATAATACTCCCCAGCACCTGCTTCTTCAAGTTTGTCTAGATTGATGATACTTTTATTCATAAAAAAAATCCCGCTTCCAGAGTTACTAATCCTTATTGTTTTAGGAATTTTTAATTGAGTTAATTGGAGCATAATTCTAGTATAATCACTCTCAGTCACAGCTAATCTGTTCTGTTCTTTTATTACACTAAGGCTTGCATTTAAATCCTCAACTGAAATATACTTTTTTGATGCCTGTTGAATCCAGAGAGGAAGTTTTGAAAGTTCAATGCTGATGTTCCTGAGATTTCTTTGTTTTTCAGTAATGCTTCCATTAATAAATTCTTTTGGTGAGACAACTCTTATTGTAAACTGTTTTGTAGAATTTCCAATTTCATTTTTAGCAGTTAGTTTCATCTGGTAACTTCCAGTTGAATTGTACATATGCTGAGTAGTATTAATCATAGTTTCCACTTTGGCAGTATTATCTCCAAATTCCCAGAGATACTCACTAATATTTCCTCCCTGAACATTTGCTCTGAATTTAATAGGCATTCCAGCAGGAAGACTTGTAGGAGAAACCCATGAAATCACCGGAACTCTTGCAATCTCTATGTCTTCTTCAAAAATTAAATCTCCTCCAAGTGTTAATCTCAATTTCAAATCTCCAAACTGTTCAGGAACAGAAATATTTGAATTTTGCAACAAGAGTTTTCTAAAATCCATGTTGATTTTAGCTTCATCTTCTTCAATATTAAAAACATTAGAGCTTATGACTGTTCCCTGTCCGCTCACTAAAGACCCAACCCTTATATTTGATACTGTAATCTGTTGTTCTGCTCCTGCCTTAAACTCAACAGGAATTACACATCCAGATTCACAATCTCCATCATACTTGTCGTAAATAAAATCTTCCACATAATTTGATAAAGATTGAGACTCTCCTAATACACTTTCTACTTCATCGTCATCCAGGGTAAAACTTCCTATAGGAGAAAATGCCTCACCGATAGCATAAATAGGGTAATCTACTGTGAATCCATTAAACTCTTCATTCCCGTACTCAAATACAAACCCACACGGATCTACAGTCTCTCTATCAATCTCATAATCCGTTTGTTTATCTGCATTAAGGCACACATAATACTCTTTTTGTTCTCTATTTTCAAAATCAACAATACACTTTAGAAGATTACTATTCTGAGAAGCAGTGCACCCATCCATTATATCAAAGTCCTCGTCATAAACCTCTATCTTAAATACAACTCCAAGAGTTGTTCCAGGAGTTATAGCCGCCCCAACTTCAAAAGAATTTGAAACAGGGAGGGTTATCCTCTCACAATACTTATCTCTCCCGATAACCACATTTCCAGAAGAATGAACATCCTGATAACAACCCATATAATTGTCTAATCTGCAGATATAATCATCAGCACCGTGATATGCCCTCCACTCGATATCTCCATCATTTAAAATATCTATTTTAAGAGGGTCATAACACGCCTCTCCAGCACTACTCGAAACATCAAATTTAAACTCATTTACATGCGTCACATTTCCATCTATTCTAAAGCCAATTAATTTTTTTTGCAGGGGTTGAAGAGTAAAAGTCATGCTTCCCTGCCCATTTCCATTAGTCGAATAGCCACTCTCGCAATCTACAGGAAGACATGTAAAATCAGAATAAGGATTTAATCCAGAAAGGATTAGAAAGTCTAACAGTTTCATCTTATAATCAAACCCCTCTAATAAAGAGTCACTTGGTTCATCTTCAAAACTTATATTAAACCAGCCCTGTAACTTATCACCAAACCCATAATCTGTTTTAATTTCATATAATTTATCTCCTTTTATAAAACTTGCAGAAACAAGAAAAGAGCTAATTAAGATAATCAAAACTATAAACAAAAAAACACTCTTTTTTTCCATTATTCCTCTTTTATTTCTTACAATCTGAGTAAAGAATTCTTATTTATAAATATTGCTTTCATTCCTACTTTCTTTTCTTTTTCTTGGATTTCTTTTTTGGTTTTGATATCTTGCCTGCATACTTCTTTTTCTGCCTAATAACAAAGTAATAAAGAATACTAAGCAAGATTAGTGCAAGAACAAGACTTGTAATATCAAAAAAATCTAGTTCAATTATACTTGTACAATAAACAATCCCTGAAGTATCAATACAAAGAGGGTCAGTATAATCCCCCTCTTCTCCTACTGGCGGAGTGTTAATCCACACCCATAATGCTTTTAAATCTACAGTTATAAATTCAGTTCCTGCTACATTGCAATCTCCCTGGATATTCTCCTGAGACCAGGCACAGGTTCCATCAAAAAAATCTCCATCTAAATCACTTACATCTACCTCATAACTTGATTTACATTTTGCAGTTTCAGTCTCTGCGTCATCCCAGAAACACTTGCAAAATTTAAAAGTCATTAGGTTTCCAGAAGGTAAGAGTTTTATCCAGGGATTCTCCTGGTCACAAAAAGAATTTTTCACTATTAACCTTTTTAAATCATCATTTGCATCAGCAACTGCATTCATATCAGCATCAGCAACCTGTTGAGCATAATTCCCGCATCTAGCAGGAGTAGCATAATCTGCACAAACATCTGCTAAATCTCCTGGAATACAATCAAGATAATTTTCAGCTTCTTCATCCTCCCACTGGCACACTGGATTTAATTCTGAAGGACAGCAGATAGTTGAACCAAATACAGTATCGACATCTTTTTTACAATTTTCCACTCTTGCATCCACTCTTGTCCACCCTACACCTTCCTCATACTTATCCCAGGATGCAGTATTCTCTGATTGGCTGCATATGAACTTTGTTCCTGTTCCTGTAAAATCAGATTGAACAGGATTGCTCCACTGAGTATCAGCATAAACTATTTGTAGAGATAAAACCATCATAACTGTTGCCATAACAATTATTATCTTCTCTTTTGCTTGTCTCTGTATAAATTGTTTTATCATTTTGATTTTAAATTACATAACCTACTTTTAATCCTACCCAGTGCTCTATAGCTGTAGTAAAAATATGAGTAAATCTAACATAATCTTTAAATGAGTCTGATAAAGGAGAGAAATCAACCCAAACCCCATCATTATTATCTTGATTTCCCTGACTAAATGACCAGTCAAATTGCAGCTTATACTCACCAGGAATTCCTTGTTCATTGTCTAATTTATAACAATATAAAGGAGAAGAACCAAGAGGTTCATCTATAGTATCGCAATAATCTCCAGGAGTAATTGCTTTAGCATAACCTAAACTTGCAGCTTCAGTTTCACAATTAGCTTCAGAAGAAGTTAAGCACTTTGCAACATAACTTCCGCTTCCATCAATCCAGACATTACTTGGAACATTTTTAATATCACCATGTAAAGGTTCAGTTATGACTGCAAAAACATTTGGTCCTGCTCTATAAATATAAATCTCTATAGAATCTTTATCTGTTTGCGTATCACTTCCTCTATCTAACTCTAAAACTTTGAGCTTAACAATTTTTGTTCCATAATTATCTGTAGTATATGTGTGGGTAGTGTCACAATTTCCTGTTGTCAGGCATTTTTTTATATTTATCTCATCACTACCATCTGCAAAATCCCAGACAACTTCAATATCATTATCAGGATCTCCGCAATCCTGCTTAAAATTAATCGCACCACCAGCTACAAACTCATCAAATTCAGATGGAAAAGTAATCTTTGCATAAGGAGGAAGATTTTCGTAACTTCCTTTATCAACATATAATTCAGGAGATTCTTCTAACCCTGTTTGTCCTGTAACTTTAAAAATAAATTCAAGAGTATCTCCTTCGATTATCTCTTCAAGCAGTCCATCTGCACCCTTATCAAAATCCTCTTGAGTAATTTTCCAAATTGCAACAGCTCTCAACTCTCCTGTATCTACTATGTTTACTATTCCTGTTACTTTCCTGATTGGATCATCAGGAGTTAATGAATCTTTCTCCAGAATTTCAAATTGAACAATACTTCCTTCAACTAATCCGGGTCCAGTAGAACCTCCTTCAATATCATTCCAAATTAATTTTACTGAACTTCCTATATTAGAGGTTGTTATTGATTTAGAAGGGCGTTCATCATCCATCGCAGCCCAGTAAAGAGCTCCTGCAACTTCTGTTTTTTTACAGCAAATTTTTGTGCCAAATTCCTCAAGATCTCCTTTTGCAAGATGAGCATTGCTTGAAGAAGACAAACTTACTATTACTTTTCCTCCCCAAGCAGTACACTCTGCTTCACTTCCTTTCTCCTCACAATTTAAATCTCCATAACAAACAGGATAATTATAATACCCTAAAACATCTTTTGTTGTTGAGGCATGGGAATTTATTGCTTTATAATACTCTAAATCTCCAAGATGTAATGGACTTTCTTCTCCATGTAGCCATAATACAACATTATCCGGATTTTCAATATCTCCTACACATTCATGAATACTTGAAGTTTCTCTGCTTCCAAAATTTTCATTATAACAAATTGTGGTTGGAAAGCTTGCTGATTCATTCCACAATGCTCCGTGCGAATTACCTTCTGAGTATAATCTCATGATAGTATCATCATTTCCCCCAGAACAAGTATCTGCATTTGCAAATCCAAGACTAATAATAACACTCACTACCAACAACAAAACTAAGACACTCTTCCTCATTTTTTATACTATTCTCAGGAATATAGAATTTAAAAACATTTCTAAAGAGAGATTAATTTAAATCTTCTTAATAGCTTTTATAAAATCCTCTTGTTAACAATTAAAACCCTCCCTAACCCCTCACCTTATTATTTAACACACCTCCCTCAACACTTGTTATCTACTTTAAACTTTTCTTAAAAGAAAAGTTTTTATATCCTTTTTCACTGATATATTCATAAAAAAGAGTAAAATGGAAATCAACCTCGAGAAAAAACATCTGTACTTAATTACAGCAGTATTAATTTGTATAGTTGGAGTTGGAATTGTTATTGCAAATGGTTCTCTACCTATTTCAGAATTAGGACATAGTATTGATGAGATAAACTGGAATGAACAAATACAGCAAACAGTAAATATAGAACAGATTTGTCTGCCTGATACTAATTCTGGACATTGTGTTACTTCCTGGCCTTCAGGAACCTCTCTTGACCTTATTGCAGGCACAGCAATAAATATAGACACAAGTAATAGAATTGAAGTTTTAATACCCTCTTTTAGTTCTGGGTTTGGAGGAGTTTATGGAATAGATTGTGGAACTCAAAAAGTTTCTGGAATTACAGATGGAGGAACTCTCACCTGTGCTGATGATTTAACTTAATAAAATGGTAAAAATAAAAATCAATATAGAGAAAAAGCATTTTTATTTATTTGTTTTAGCATGGATTATTCTTATTGGAGTTGGAATTGTTTTTGCTGCTAATCCTTCTTCTCACGGACATCCAAATACTCAGATAGATTTTGAGGGCAATTCTCTTGATACATTTAAAGCAAGAGAAATTTGTTTAAAAGATAGTGCTCACTGTCAAGATTCATGGGCTTTTGGTTCAGGAACAACCTATACAGCAGGAAGTGGAATCACCATTCTAGGAAGTGTAATTCATCTTAATCCAGCACAATCTTCAAGCATTGGAGGTGTAAAAGCATACTCGTGCGGTGTAGGTTCAAACGGAGTTCAGCAAAAAATGACAGGAATCAGTGGAGGCAATGTTCAGTGTGCAAATGACCAGTATGCTGCAGTTTCTGCTCCAACCTCTCCAATAACTTATACTTGCACAGGCAGAGGATATGCTGTTTGTTACTGCCCTAAAAACTGGGTTGTTCAGAGTGTATCTTCTGGAGGCATAACTGGTTCTGGAGGAACCTTACCAGACTGTGGAGGCGGTGGATTAACTACTGACACTTCAAATAGTGGAAACTATGGAGCAAAAATTGTATCTTGCTCTTCATCAACTTCAGTTACTGTAACTTGTAGAAAACCTTAAAAAATGACACTAGAAATAAATATTCAAAAAAAGCATGTCTATTTACTTGCAAGTATCTTTATCTTCATAATTGCAGTTAGTTTAGTTATTGCTTATAGAGACACTCCTAATTTAAGCAAAGACTACTATACCACTATTGGACACTCTCCAAATGAAATTGATTGGGCAAATGAAATTCTTCAATTAATAACTAAAGAACTTTGCATAAGTAGAGATTGTAAAACTTCCTGGCCTTCAGGAACACTTGCTTACTCTGCAGGAACAGGTTTATCTCTCTCTGGACAGACACTCTCTCTTAAAACTCCCGTAGTTTCACAAATTGGAGGAGTCAGAATATCTTCTTGTTCTTCTTCAAAAAAAGCAACAGGAATAGATGCAACTGGAAGCTTAATTTGTGGTGCAGATGATATACAAACAATTACTGCTCCAGAACTAACAGGTACTCTCTCTTGTTCAGGGATTGGGCAAGCAGTTTGTTCATGTGCAACAGGATGGGGAATTTATAGTGTTACTTCTCCTACAGCTGGTGTTTTTATTGGTTATGCTGCTGCCTGGCCTGCTTATCCTCCATCATACCCAAGCTGTACAGGAACAGGATGGACTAGTTTTCCAGGTTGTAGTGTCCCAGGTAGTTGTGATATTCAGTATCTTGCAGTTGTCGGTAGTTGTGGGTCAAGTGTTTCAGCATCTTACAGATGCCAGAGATTATAATTCTTTATCTCTTCATCACACTCTTCCATTATTGAAAATTATGGAACACATACTTAAAAACTATAAAAGTTTTTTCAACTAAAAGATCTCCTTTTTTAATTATCAGTTCTTCTTGTCCATTAACCTTTCATAACAGCAACAGGAACTAATTTTGCTACTAATTTTGCTAATTCTAATTTATCAGAAACTTTAACAACCTCATCAATATCTTTGTAAGCTTGCGGAGCTTCTTCTGCAATTCCTTTCCACGAGCCAGCTTCAATCTCTATATCTTTTTTATTCAACTGTCTCTTAATGTCTTCTCCTCTTAAAGTTCTTATTGCCTGGCTTCTGCTCATCACACGCCCTGCTCCGTGAGCAGTGCTTCCCCACGATAATTCTTCTGCTTTTTTTGTTCCTACTAAAATATAACTTGAAGTTCCCATGCTTCCAGGAATAATAACAGGCTGTCCAACATCTCTATAAACTTTAGGAATCTCTTTTCTTCCCTCTCCAAAACTTCTTGTTGCACCTTTTCTATGAACACAAAGTTTTATTTTCTTTCCATCAAAAACATGTTCTTCAATTTTAGCAATATTATGGCACACATCATAAACCAGATGATTTTTATTTTTTGGAAAATATCTTTTTAAAACCTCACGAACATACTGCATAATCATCTGCCTATTGCAAAATGCAAAATTAACAGCGCAATTCATAGCAGAAAGATATTTTTTCCCTAACTCGCTTTTTATCGGAGCATTAATTAATTCCCTGTCAGGCAGATTAGAAAAACCATACTTATCTTCCATTAATTTAATATAATCACTAGCTACCTGATGTCCTAATCCTCT
>CAYOFN010000015.1:0-17172 GCA_964403535.1 Candidatus Woesearchaeota archaeon | reverse complement strand
GGCTAGGAATAGTGTCTCAGATTCCTTCTTAGGGCCTCTCCGCTAAGAGCCCTTACTGATTATTGGCTTGTTAGGCTTTTACTCCAACAACTACCTAATCAGCCGCAGCCCCATCCTTTGGCTCGAGTTTCAGAGAAAAATCATTCCAGAGATAATCTCTTATCAAGTATTAGCCTCAGTTTCCCGAGGTTATCCCTGACCTAAGGGTAGGTTAGCTACGTGTTACTAAGCGATTCGCCTTCCCAAATTCTTGCGAAAAAGGAAAAAACTTGCATGGCTAAACGCAAACCAAATAGCCGCAGCCGCCAGCAGGATAAACTGGATTTAAGAAAATATTGCCTCCTGACTGCTTTGAACTAACGAGAATTCACAACTAGAACACTGCCTCTACATCATACCTTAATCTTATTAAAGATTGTTATTAAGGCAATCATCCTAGCTAACATTTTAATACAAGTATAAAGATTAGAATGCATTTATAAAGGTTTCGGAGAAAATATTGTTTTAAAAATTAATGATTTTTTATCTATCCCCTCGAGAAATCTTAATTACAATCCCATTTACAAACAGAATTCTCAACACTCCAGTTTCCAACACATTGAGCATGAACAATCTCATTTTCATTTGCCCAATTTTCACAGCACTCATTCCAATAAGTATAGTAGACTCCGCCACAGCCGCCGATTAATTGAGGATTAGTTACTGTTTTATATAAAATTCCAAATATTCTATATTCACAACGAAAACTGTTGCATGTCTCAATTGATGTGAATACTCCCGCAAATACCAAAGCAATCAATACTAAAACCACAATCAAAATTATTGTTGATTTTTTCATATCTTTCATAAGAAAAACTAATTTATAAATCTCTCGATAACTTCAATTAAACTTGAAATCATAACCCAAAAGTTTTTTCAAACTCTTTCATTTGTGAGAGTTTGATTAAAAAATCTCTTCCTTTTTTAGTTATTGAAATTAAAGATTTATTTCCTTTTTCAGATTCTTCTTTTTGAATCAATCCCTTTTCTGTAAGTTCTTCAAGATAAAGTTTCATCTGAGAATGTGAAAGATTTGCCTTGTACATCAGATGAGTTGGTTTAATTTTTCCGCCTTTTTCTCTTATAATCTCCAACATATCTGATATTATATCTGTCCTGCTTCTTTTTCTTTCCGCCATGTTTAAATATTCTTATTATAAGGAACAAAAGGATTATATAACTTACTAATTGAAGAAGCTGACCGACAACATATAGACCCCCCACCTTAGAGAGTATAAAATTAATTTGGCTTAATGCAAGGATACTAAACGCAATAATCAGTATCTTTGTATTCTCTGCTTTATTATTTTTATAAATTACAAAATAATTATTTATTATTAAAATCAGCAAGACTAACGCAGTAATATGAAAGATATAATAAAAGAAATTACTGAAGAAAGCAGAGATAACAATAAAGCATAATGCAAGAACAATGTCTCCAAATGTTTTTTTCTTCATAGGAAGTCTGTAAATAATATACAAACCAAGAAGAGTTAATAGTCGATGAAAAGAAAACCCAATATAATAGAAGATATTTACTGATTTGACAATCTGATAAGTAACAATCATCGTTCCAATACTATGAGTAAAAGTCGTGTCATAATACAATACAAATTTAGTTAAGATCGTTGCAATCTCTGCAATTGCAATAAGCAAAAATCCAATTCCAAGATATAAGGATTTTTTGTTCTTGCTTAACTTATAACTCTTAACACTAAAATAAAAAAATAAAATCAAAATTATAAAACTAAAACTTTCAATTAATACATCGCTTCCAAGAAACCAATCAGGGGTAAGTACAATTTTCATTCTTTTTCTCGACGGAAAAGTTGTCTTTATTTAAAAAGCTTATGAAACTCAATTCTATACCTTTTTTCTGTATCTTTTTTTCACAAGTGCTTTAAAAGCCTTTTTCTTATACTTTTTAAGATTAAATTTCATTTCAACCTCCTTACTTTTTGTAAGGAGCTCCTGCTCACCTCTTTTTTCCCCAGAAGAGGCTGACTAACAACTCTTTGTTTAGGTTAGGAAGCCTCTTTATGGGTTTAAAAAAGAGAATTAAAAAATGGTGTACAAAACCCCCTCTTATGAAGATGAAATAAAAATTCTTTATAAACTCGGAGTAGAAGAATATGAGATTAATTATTTACTCTCTCTTAAAGAACTTGAAGAAAAATGAGATTATACTCCTTCTTTAACTTTTTTTGTTTTGAAAACAACTTCTTCAATCTTTCCAGTAAAATCTTCTAAGCTTAATTTTTTTGCCTCTTTTTCCTGCCCACGCGATTTAATATATCCTCTTGCAAGAATATACAAAACCAATCCAATTGACTTTCCTGACTTGTTATTTGCAGGAATAACTTTTGTAATAGGTTGAGTATAATTGTTAGTGTCGCATATTCCCAAGATTGGTTTTTTCATTTTTACAGCATCAGATATAGCATTTTTGTCTATCCACGGATCACAGATAATCACCAATTCTGTCTCAAAAAAATCACTAAGAACAAGATTAGTTATTATTCCAGCAGGATACTTTTTTGTAAAAATTCTAATTCCAGTGACTTCTGAAAATTTTTCTGCTGCTTTCCAACCTGCTTCCCTTTTGCACGTGAGGAAAATATTCTGAGGTTCAAATTTATTTAAAAACTCTACAGCCTCTCTTATCTTTTCATCAATCAGCAAAGTGTTCAGAACAGCGAGCCCATCTGCTCTTCTTTTATACACAAACTTTCTCATATGTGGAGTTATCACTTTTGTTCCCAAATGTACTCCACATTTAATATAATCTTCAACAGGAACAAGAGTATCTTTTGTTTTACTTGTTTTTTTCTTTTTCTCTTCTTTCTTTTCTTCTTCTATAATTACTTCTTCTTCAGAAATCTCTTTCTTGCTCTCTTCCTCTTCAGATTCTGTCTTTTTCTTTCTAGGCATAGAAATCTGAAAATTAGTTCATTTATAAAGGTTTCTAGAAAGATTCTCATAAACCAAGAAAATTTAAGGTAATCTACTTGAACCAGAACCAAATATTATTTTCATCTTACACTTTTTTCTATTTGTATCAATCTTCTAACCTTGCTTTCTCTTTCTTTTCCTACAACAGGAGTTTTGATAAAGTCACATCCCCCACCAAATCCCAAATCCGAGATAATATTGTCACTTGTTTCCCCGCTTCTATGAGAAATAATTGTTCTGATATTCTTCTTCCTACATAACTCAATAATTTCCTTAACCTCTACCAAAGAACCAATCTGATTAGGTTTGATAATCACTCCTGACACTGATTTCTCTTTCAGAGCTTTTTTAACTCTAATCAAGTTTGTAACAGTTAAATCATCTCCAATAATCATCTTGTTTTTTAATTTTTTATTTATTTCTGAAAATGATTTGAAATCATTTTCCTCAAAAGGATCTTCAATATACCCCACACCATATTTTTTCACAAGTTCCAAGATATACTTCTTCTGTTCTTCTCTTCCCCTTTTCTTCTCTTTATTTTTATAATAATACCTCCCATTTTTATAAATTTCAGAAGCAGCAACATCTACACCAATTTCAAGACTTAATTTTTTCCCAATTTCTTTCATAATCTCCAAAACTTCTTCATTATCTAATTTTGTTTTCCATGCATTCTCATCATTTTTCCCAATTTTACCCTCTTTTTTATTTAATACCTGTCCAATCATTGCATGAGCTTTTTTATTAATTTTCCATGCAGCAGAAGGTTTTCTTCCTGAGAAAAATAAAAATTCCTGAATATCTGGCTTTCTCTTTCCTTCTTTTACTTTTGAGTGTCTTCCTCCACCAATAGTATTACTTAGCACCTTAGGAAATCTTTTTGCTTTAGGATTAAGCAATTGCCACACTTCTTTATTTTTTTCAAAAGCAACTGCCCTTAATACTGAGGACTCAAGAGCAAATCGAGTGTTTGCTCCAATTTTTTTATTTATCCTTTTTTCTATTTTTGACAAATCATAAAAATTCTCAATATCCAAATCTGAAAAGTCTATTTTTTTCAAATTTCGAATATCTTGTTCAACACTTCTAATCCATGATCTCTTCTCATATTTTCCCTTACTCTTTCCACTAGGAGCACTTGATTTTGTTTCTTTATTTTGATTTATGAGAATTTCTATTGTTTTCTCTCCCCTGGAATTAAGTATGACCTTCGCACTAACCTCTTTTATCTTCATATAATCATAAAGAATTAAGGGTTTTTATATTTTTATTAATTTATAAAAAATAATAAGAAATGTAAGATTTCTCTACTTTTAAATTAATAGAACTTTTAGTCTAGATTTACATTGAAGGTTCTTCAGAAACATTCTCTTCTTCTACTTCATCTTCAGGTTTTGCAAGCTCCATTATCTCTCCCTCTTCTTTGATCTCTTCTTCTTCTCTTTCTTCTTCTACTTCTATTTTTTTATCCTCAACTTTTTCTTCTTTTATTTCTAAAGATGGTTCCTTTTTCTCTTCTTTCTTCTCTTTTTTTAATGCACCTTCTAATTTTTTAGGAAGAGGCCTTTTGACAGTAATTGGTAAAACTCCTTTTTCTAGTTCTTCTTCAGCAATTTTTAGAGGATTATAATCCATCCTGTCTAATTCTGCTTCATCTATATTCAAAAGATATGGAGCATCCATTGCTAACTGTAGTGCTCTTGCTCCAAGGATTCTTGCAAGCTCATATTTTGTGAATTTTTCTTCTAATTCTTCAATCATTTTATTTTCCGAGTTTATCTATCTGTTTGGAGATTTTGGCGCTTTGCTCTTTAAAAATCTTCTCAAGTTCTTTTACCATCTCTTCTATCTCTTCTGCAGAAAATGTTTGTTCTTCTCCTTTTTGCATTGCGTTTATTACTGGCTCTTTTCCACCAGTAACTGTAAATGTAATTCTCCCATCGCTTGGTTCCTGTTCTTCTCTTGTAGGGTCTACTAATATCTTTTCTCCAACTTTATAGAAAGTTGTACTTAAAGGAATCTTATCAGAAAGGGGGAGTTCTTTTTTAGTAAACTCTCCATACTTTATTCTTCCTTTTTCTTCATCATAAACTGGCATCTTAGCAAGTTTTAAAGCTGCAACAGCAGCAATATTCCCAGCATCCAAAAGATTTCCATCATCATTAATAACCACAAGATCTACAAAAATATTAAAAACTTTTTCTCCTTCTTTAATGCACAATTTTTTGAATTCAAGAAAACCACTTTCTCTTATTCCTCTGTCAATCACTCTTGCAGTTTCAATTGCCTCTATTCTTGGAGGTCCGTATTCAAATCTTGATGAAGCTAAAGGAAGCAGTTCTATTGCAGTCATTAATGTTCCTTCATCTTGATGGTCTGGGTAGGGTTCAGCGACTTCCATTTTTACTCCAGCAATAACTTCAGTTTCTCCAACCTTTACTCTTGCACTTCCCTCGGCATTTTTTGAAACACCCCCCTCTATAACAATCTCTCTAAATTCAAAGGGTTTTCTCCCATCTAATCTTTTCCCTTTCTTAAGATACTCTTCTATTTCCTTTTTATTTAAATTTGTGATATACATTTTATTTCTCCTTTAAACTTTTTTTCAAAACATCTTCTTGAATTTTATATATTTCTTTGCATGCCTTTCTCCCTGCTTCTATTGCTTCTTTTAATCTTCTAGTCTGAATCATTCCATCTAGCTGTAAAAGGCTTATTCTCCCGCTTTTTGATAAAAAAGCCATGGGAATGTCTGTAGCACCTTCTCCTTCTTTATGGTCTTCTTCTTCTTTTGTGATGTCTGTAACTATTTTATCATCAATCTTTCCAATAGAAATTGCAGAAACCATTTCCTTCATAGGTACTCCTGCATGTGCCATTGCAATTGCTGCAGCATTTATTCCCGCACATCTTGTAGAAGCATTTGCCTGCAAAATCACCACATGCACATCAACAACTGTTCCAGGATAATCTTTTAAATCAACACAGGGAGTAAGAGCCCATTCAGTAATCTTGCCTATTTCCTGACTTCTTCTATTTGGCCCAGGTCTGGCTCTTTCTGTAACAGAAAAAGGAAGCATTGTATAATTACATCTTATAATTCCTTTACTTGGATCTTGAGAATGTTGGGGGTACAACGGGCGAGGTCCAAAAACAGAAGCTATAGCAATTGTATCTCCAAAAGCGAAAAGAGCAGAGCCATCTGCATTTGGAACAACACCTACTTTTACTTCAATTTTTCTCATTTCATCCATTTTTCTTCCGTCAGACCTTTTTGTATAACCCATCTTAATTTTTGTCTCCACTTGTTTTATTTTCTTTCAAAAACTTTTCAACTTTTTCTGTTAATCCTTCACTCGCAGATTTTTCAGTAACAAATAATATAACTTTTTTTGCCTTTAATTCATCTTCTACATTCTCTCCCTTAATCCAGATAATCCCATTTTGTCCAATACTAATCTCACAATTTGTTTCAGTTTTTATCAAATTAACCATACTTCCACCTTTTCCTATAACTCTTGGAACTTTATTTGAGTTTACTCTAATTATTAATCCCTTTTCAATCTTTCCTAATCCTCTTGACTTAAGAGTTAAATCAACTGCTGTTCTTTTAATACCCAACACCTGTGCAATAAGTAAATCTCCGATAGTATAGTGTTCAGCTAAATCATTCTTGCTTATAAATCTTGGAAATTCATTTAATGATAAAAAAGCCTGATAGTGTGCATCTATATCCACGATCCACCCATTAAAAGTAATATCTTTTACTTGTCCTATAACAATATTCCCTCTTCTGGGGATATATCCTCCAGATAAAGGTATAACTTTTACTAATCTTCCACTTTCTTCAGCTAATCCAAATTTATTTGCAATTATAGAATCTCCTTCTTTTGTTGTCCAGTCTCCAGGCAGATAATCTTCTCCCTTGATGATTACTTCTCCAGGTACAACAACCTTTCTCTTAACAATTTCTTCTTTTTCTTCTGTCATTTTATTATTCTTTTATCTCCTCAGTTATTGCAGAACCATGTGTTGCTGAATTGAGTCTATCATAAAACTCTGATTGCAATCCACTCGGAATACTTAGAACGACTTCAAGGCTTCCGTCAGAAAGCCAGTCTTCTTTTTCTTTATATTCTTGTAAAAGACCGTAGATTTTTCCAGTATATCCTGCTGGAATTCTAACCATGATTCTTTTTGTCTTAATTTTTATAGGAATAACCTTTTTTAAATCTTCTGTAACCTCTTTTAGTTGCTGTTCAATTGGTTTATTATCAATCTTCACTCCTGCTTTTTCAAGAGCAGAGGTGATTGTCTCAGGAGGATAAGGTTTATCTGTTCTAGGATCAACAGCATTTTTAGCATAAAAGTCAATTAGTTTCTTTTTCCTCTCGTCTACTATCTTGTGTTTGTACTCTACAGGCATTTGAATCTCACCTTTTTCAACAATTCTTTTTGCAATCTCATAAATATCATCTGTGCCAAAACAATCCTGTAAATCACTAGAACTTGCTCTTAACCCCTTTTTAGAATCATAATAAATCTCATCTGATTCAAGCACCTCATTGATTCCAATACCCCCACCTTTTCTTAATCTTAATGCTTTATCCAAATCAACAAGTATCTCAAAATTCTTTCCTTTAATCTTAATCCTTGCCAAAACACTAGTCATTTTTATTTAATATACTTTTTTAATTTTTCTTTGTTTAATTTGATTATCTTTTTTCCTTTCTTTTCAATATAACAAACATCAAACCTGCTAACTTCAAAATTCTTTCCTAAAACTTCTTTAAAAACCTTAAGCCCAAGTTTGATTGCTTCCTCAACTGTAATTGATTCAGTATACTCTACTCTCAACTTCTCTTTAATCTTTTCGTCATTCTCTCCGATTGCTGTAGCTTTATATTCAAAATAATTTCCAGTAACATCACTAGTGTACAATTTACACTCATCGTTTATTCCTGCAACCATTATAGAAACCCCAAAAGGTCTTGCTCCAGGATACTGTGTAAACTGTTGTTTTACATTTGCTATGTCCTTAATAACTGACTCAATATCTGTAGGTGTGTCATAAGTCACTGTATGTTGCTGAGCCATTAATTGTGCTCTCTCAATCAAAACTCTTGCATCACTTAATATCCCCGCAGCACTTGCAATAATATGACTGTCAATCTCATAAATTTTGCTTGCAGATTCAGCAACAAGAAGGCTATCTCTTATTCTTTTATCAGCAATAATAACTACTCCATCTGAGCATACAATCCCAACACTTGCACTTCCAAGTCTTATTGTTTTCTCAGCATACTCCACCTGCAAAATATGTCCGTCTGGAGAGAACATTGTTGCAGCCCGGTCATAGCCCATCATTTGATGCTGTATGTCCATTGAATCTTCCATTTTTTAAATTTATTTAAAGAACTGAATAATCAGTTTTTGTTTTATTTCTCCGTTCCAAACTCCAAAAGAGCAGGGGGTTTAAAAATCTTGCTATTTCAAATTTCCAATTGCCCCTGAAACCCTCTTTATCTTAATCTTCTTATTAGACATAAAAAAACTTGATCTTATTTTGTCTAATTCAGAGCGATTTATAGCTAAAATACACTCTCCTTTTTTCTCTTTTTTAATTATAAGAGGGCTTGCTTTTGCAAATCCCAAAATTCCAACATATTCAAGGATAATTCCTTCAATTAGCTCTTTCCTTAAATCTTCTCCTTCTAAAAGAATATACCTTTTCTTTTCCCTATGACTTGGTTTTAGTTTTTTCATTTTAGCTAAATTTAACCGCAAGATACGCCAACACAATAAACAACAAAAATAAGAGAATAATCACCCAAAACAATTTCTTATTATGTTCAATTCTTATTTTTTTCAAATCTTTCTTCTTTACTATATTCATATAATTGATAAATAAGGAATATTTAAATAACTATCTTTCTATTATCCCTCAAAAGAGAAGGTTAAATATGAGGATACATACTGTAGGAGGATATAGTGAAGTAGGAAAGAACATGACTGTTCTTGAACTAGATGAAGACGCATTTATTTTTGATGAGGGTTTTTTTCTTCCCCCCCTTGTAAAACAGCAGGAAACTGATAAGGACACTCCAACAGAAAAAACTCTAAGAGCAATAAAAGCTATTCCTGATGATTTTGTCGTAAGAAATTTGAGAAATAAGGTGAGGGCACAGTTTTTTGGTCATGCTCATTTAGACCATATTGGAGCTGTTCCATTTATTTCTAATAGATACACTGCCCCTCTTTACGGAACACCTTTTACACTAGAAGTTTTAAAATCCTTAATTGAAGACAACAATCACCTTTTGAGAAATCCTTTGAGAGCAGTGCCCCCAAATACTTCCTTTTATGTTAAAGGGAAAAATAGGAAGTATAAAGTGGACTTTCTCAATATCACTCACTCAACTCTTCAGACAAGCTTAATAGCCGTCCATACAAAAAAAGGTGCTATTCTTTATGCTAATGACTTTAAATTAGACAATTCCCCTATCCTTGGACTTAAACCAAATTATGATAAGCTTAAAGAACTTGCAAAAGAAGGAGTTTATGCATTTATTGTTGATTCACTCTACTCTGGAGCAGATAGAAAAACCCCCTCAGAAAAAATAGCAAGGCACCTTCTTGAAGAGGTTCTTTTAACAATTCAAAACCAGAATGCAGGAATTATTGTGACTACTTTTTCTTCTCATATTGCAAGGCTGAAGAGTATTGTTGATTTTGGGAAAAAACTCAACCGTGAAATAGTATTTTTAGGAAGAAGTTTAAGCAAGTATGTCGGAGCAGCTCAAAAAGCACATCTTGCATCCTCTCTTGAGGGGATTAGGTTAGTGAAGTACAGAAAACATGTAGAGAAAATACTCAAGCTTATCCAGCAAAAAAGGCAGAGATACCTTGTTGTTTGTACAGGACATCAAGGAGAACCAGGTTCTATTTTAGAAAGGATTTCAAGAAATAATCTTCCATTTAGAGTAAACAATAACGACAATATTATCTTCTCATCAAGTGTAATTCCAACAGAAATAAATGAGAAAACTTTTTCAGCTATGGAAGAAAAACTCAAAAAAAGAAAAGCCAGAATTTTCAGGGATGTTCATGTTTCAGGGCACGCAGGAAGAGAAGATTTAAGAGACCTAATAACTCTGCTTTCTCCTCAGCACATCATTCCAGCTCACGGAGGGAGAGATAAAACCACTCCTCTTTTAGAGCTTGCAACAGAGTTAGGATATAAAAATAATAAAACTGTTCATATGATGGATGATGGGAGGAATCTGAGTATCTGATGGTTAGAGAGGACATTCTTTCAGGATTACAAAATGCCCTTGAAAGAGGAGACTCTCTTGAAGAAGCAGTTAGAAGTTTTATTGATTCAGGATATTCAAAGTTAGAAGTTCAGGAAGCAGCCTCTTTTTTAAATAAAGGGGCGATTTCACAATTAGAAAAACCAAAACAAACATCTGGGCTGATCTATGAAGAAAAAAAATTATTAATAAAACCAAAACAAAAACCACAAATTAAAGAACCTCTCAAAGAGCAATTTTCTGAGTCTCCTCCAACTCCTTCTCAAAAATTAAAAGAACCAATTAGACAATTTAAGCCAAGATACAACAAAAAAGTTATTTGGACAATTGTAGCAATAATCCTTGGAATAATTTTTTTACTCCTCCTCATATTGCTAGGAGTGACTATCTTTTTTAGAGAGTCAATTATTAGCTTTATTTCAGCTTACTTAACTTAATTTTCACAATTAAACATCCAAATTTAATTAATATGGAAGAAATTTATCAACCAGAAGAGGACTCTTTCTTTCTTTCTGATACTCTTAAGAACCACCTTAGGAGGTCAGACAGGAAAATTAATATTCTTGATATGGGTTCAGGTTCGGGAATTCAGGCTAAAACCTGCCTAAACTTGCGATTTACTCATGTGACTGCATCAGACATAAACAAAGAAGCAATAAAATCCTTGAAAGATACATTCAAAAAAAAGATAAAAATAATAAAATCAGATTTATTCTCAAACATCAACAGAAAGTTTGATTTAATAATTTTTAATCCTCCTTATCTTCCAGAGCATAAGTTTGATTCTGAAAAAGACACGACTGGAGGGAAAAAAGGTTTTGAAATAATCCTTAAATTTTTAAAACAGGCTAAAAAAAATCTTAATTCAAACGGGGAGATTATTATTTTATTCTCCTCTTTATCAAATCCAGACATAATTAAAAAAACAGCTGAAACTATTGGTTACAAAAGCGAATTAATTGCTAAAAAAAGCCTGTTTTTTGAAGAACTTTTTATTTACACCCTTAAACTAAAACACTAATCTATTCTATCCATCACAATTATTTTTATATACCTCTTTTATGCTTTACTCTTTATAAAAAGAAAATGAAATTTGCACACTTTTCTGATTGTCATCTTGGAGGCTGGAGACAGCCAGAACTGAATGAGCTTAATTTTTTAAGTTTTAAAAAAGCAGTCGACATCTGCATTGATGAAAAAGTTGATTTTATTCTTATAACTGGAGACCTTTTTGATTCAGCTTATCCTCCAATTGAGATTCTAAAAAGAACCTTCGCTGAATTTAAAAGACTAATAGACGAGAAGATTAAATGCTATCTCATAGCTGGCAGTCATGATTATTCTGTGTCTGGGAAAACATTTCTCGATGTTTTGGAGAAAGGAGGATTTTGTAAGATTTGTGAATATGAAAACTCTCCAGATGAAAATGGCAAGATTATTCTAAAACCTTTGAAGCATATTGGAGTTTCGATTTATGGATATCCTGGGAAAAAATCTGGTTTGGAAATAGCAGATTTAAAACGAGTTGAAATAAAGGAAGATACTAATTTCAAAATTTTAATGCTTCATACAACTCTAACTGAAGCAAAAGGAAGTCTCCCAATTGATTCTATCTCCCTTAAAGAACTTCCTTCAGCAGATTATTATGCTCTTGGACATCTTCATATGGACTTTGAATTATCCTTAAATGGAAAACCAGTGATATACGGGGGCCCCATTTTTCCAAATAATTTTCAGGAGTTAGAAGAGCTAAAACACGGAAGATTTTATTTAGTTGAAGTAAATGGGTACACTAAAGTCACAAAAAAAGAAATAAAACTCAAAGAGGTGGTTATTTTCAGTTTGAAAATAAAAAACTCACTCACTGCAACAGCTAATATCCTCTCTGAATTTGACAATCACGACTTAAAAGATAAGATTGTTCTTCTTAAACTCTCAGGCACTCTTGAACAGGGAAAGACTTCTGATATAAACTTTCAGGAGATTCAGGAGTATCTCAAAACTAAAGAAGCTTATTCCTTCCTCAAAAATACAGGAAAACTAATTGCAGAAGAGCAGGAATTTGAAGGAAAAATAGAAGAAAACGAGATGGAAAAAATAGAAGGACTGCTAATTGATAAATACAAAAATGAAAATCCTAATAAATTCAATGAATTAATCCTGCCCCTCTTTAATTCTCTTGGTTTGGAAAAACAAGAAGATGAAAAATCAGCAATCTTTGAGGCGAGACTATTTGATGAAACTAATAAAATCTTAAAAATTAATCTGAGATGAGAATAAAAAAGCTAAAAATAGAGAATATACGAAGTTATAAAGAAGCTGAATTAACTTTTCCAGAAGGTTCCACTCTTCTCTCAGGAGACATTGGAAGCGGAAAAACTTCGATTCTCTTAGCAATTGAATTTGCACTTTTTGGTTTGCAGCCTGGGCAGAGAGGTTCTTCTCTTCTAAGAAATGATTCAGACTTCGCGAAAGTAGAGCTTGTTTTAGATGTTGATGGAAAAGAAGTGATTATTGAAAGAACATTAAAACAAGGAAAATCAATCAGCCAGGATTATTGTTCTGTTTCAGTAGACAATGAAAAATATGAAGCAAGCATAAGTGAGGTTAAAAACAAAATATTAAAAATTTTATCTTATCCTCAGGAATTTGCCAAAAAAACAAATCTCCTTTATAAGTTTACAGTCTATACCCCTCAAGAAGAGATGAAACAGATTATTTTAGAATCAAAAGATACCAGATTAAACACTCTCAGGCATGTTTTTGGAATAGATAAATACAAAAGAATAGAAGAAAACACTGAATTTCTCACTTCAAAATTAAGGGCAAAAATAAGAGAGGAGGAAATAAAGATACTTCCTCTTTCAGCAAAAAAAATCTCTTTAAAAGAAAAATCAGAAGGTATTCTCAATCAAAAATCTCTTTTAGAAGAAAAAGAATTAGATTTAATCAGGATTATTGAAGAAAGGAAAAATAAAGAATCTCAGATAGAAGATGTAGATAAGCAGATACAGGAAAAGAAAATGCTTGAAACAGAAAAGGCAAAATCAGAAGTCATGCTCTCATCTAAAACTTCTTCTATGGAAAATTTAAGAAAGAATCTACTTCTTCTTGAAGAGCAGATTTATGAAGCAAGCAAAAAAACATTTAGTCAAACAGAATTTGATAACTCCAAACAACGATTAAAAGAGCAGGAAGAAAAACTCAAACTCTTTAATGAAAAATACATTTCAATTCTTAGTAAGATTAACACTCAAAATTCCAGAAAACAAGAAGCAGAAGGATTGATAGAAAAGATTTCTAAAATGAGAGTTTGTCCAACCTGCCTTCAAAATGTTGATGATGCTTACAAAGAAAATATTTTTTCTAAAATAAACCAGGAAGTGAAAAGTCTCTCTTCTGAAATTGAAACTTTTGAACAAAATAAAAAGGAATTAATCCAGGAATTAGAAAAAATAAAACAAAACACAGAATTAATAAATTCCGTTATCTCTGAGTTGGAAGTTCTAAAATTAAAATCAGAAAATATAAAAGAAAAGCAAAATACTCTTCTTGAATTAAAGAAACAGCAGGAGTCAGAGAATAAAGACAGAGAGATGATTTCCAGCCATATTTTTTCTCTTGAAAAATCAATAATGGGGTACTCCCGCTTTGAGAAGGAGTATGAACTGAAAACCAAAGAACTTAAAGAGATTCAGGTTAAAGAGAACACTCTTCAGATAAATAAAGCTGAAATAAACAAGGAAATCCAGTTTTTGGAAAAAGAATTAAACCAGCTTACTAAAGAAATAGCTGAATTAGAAGAAATAAAATCCAGTTCAGACTATACTAAAGAATTAGAATACTGGCTTTCTAATAAGTTCCTTCCAATGATTCTCTATACAGAGAAGAAGGTTATGCTAAATTTAAGAGAAAAATTCTCAAAGCTTTTTTCAGACTGGTTTTCAACTCTTGTTTCAGAAACTCTTTCAGTGAGGTTAGATGAGAACTTTTCTCCAATAGTCCAGCAACAAGATTATGAGATTGAGTATGATTACCTCTCTGGAGGAGAAAGAACTGCTGTGGCTCTTGCTTACAGACTTGCCCTTAATCAGACAATAAATTCAATTATGTCAAAAATAAAGACAAAAGACCTGGTAATCCTAGATGAGCCTACAGATGGATTCTCAGAACAGCAACTAGATAAAATGCGTGATGTCCTCTCCCAGTTAAATGTAAAGCAATTAATCCTCGTGAGCCACGAGTCTAAAATAGAGAGTTTTGTGGAGAATATCATTAAATTTAAAAAAGAGAACAATATCACAAGTATAGAACAACCATAAACTTTATAAATCAACCAACCTTACCTTTTTTTGTAAGTTCTAAACAATTATAGGTAATTCTAAACAAGGTTAGAAAAAAATGAACGAAGAAATAAGCAAAAATGTTTTGAAATCAGGAACAAGCATAGTTGGAATAGTGTGTAAAGATGGAATTGTCATGGCTGCAGATAGAAGAGCAACAGCAGGAAACCTGATTATGTCAAAAAACACACAGAAATTAGTTCCAGTTAATAGTTATCTTCTTATGGCCGGAACAGGAGTTGCTTCTGATATACAGATGCTTACCAAGCTTATAGCAGCTGAACTTAGACTAAAGGAATTAAGAAGCAAGCAAAAACCTACTGTGAGAGAAGCTGCAAACTTAATTGCAATGATGTCTTTTAAAAATATAAGGCAGTTTTCAACAATTCCTAGTATTGCAGGAACTTTAGTCGGAGGGTTGAATAACGACGGAACTTTTGAACTTTATACAGTAGAGCCAGCAGGTTCTCTTCAAAGAGTAGAAGATTATGATGCTAATTTCAGTTCAGGAATGCCCTTTATTCTTGGTTTATTAGAGAGGCAATACAAAAAAAACCTGAGTGTAAAAGAAGGAGTTGAACTTGCAATGGAATGTCTAAAATCTTCAACTCAGAGAGATTCTGCTTCAGGGCAGGGAATAGATGTTTTTACAATCACAAAAGAGGGGATAAAACAAGAGGTTGATAAAGAGATAATCGCAGAATATAAAGACAGAGTTAATTAAACTTAATAACTTCTCAGGGAGGAGAATATCTCTAAAAAATCTCAAGACAAATCTAAAGATTATAGCAAAATTAATCAAAAATACTTTAATACTCTAAATTTTAAAAAAACAATGACAGATATACTCAAAAATATTGTAAAAGAACTACCAAAAGGAACAATAAGTTCTTCTAATTTTGAAGGAGCAAACATAGTTTTATACTCAGATGATATTGATTTCTTCAGAGAGTGTGAGCCAAGAATTAAAGAGATTGTAAACAAAATAAAAAAAAGAGTGGAATTAAGAGCAGACTCAAAACTTCTAAAATCATCAGAAGAAACAGAAAAATTAATTAAAGAGATAATCCCAAAAGAAGCAGAAATAACTAATATACTTTTTGATGTTCAGAGAAGTATAGTTGTAATAGAAGCAAAAAAACCAGGAATGGTCATTGGAAAAGAAGGCAGCATTTTAAAAGAAATAAAGCAGAAAACTTTTTGGATACCCCAGGTTCAAAGAAGTCCTGCAATAACTAGCAAAATAACTGAGAGTATTAGGGCAGTTTTATATGAGAATAATAATTACCGCAAAAGATTTCTTAATTCAATTGGGAAAAAAATATACAGAGAATGGAATCCTGAAAAAATAGAAGAATGGGTTAGAATCACTTTTTTAGGAGGAGGAAGACAGGTTGGAAGATCTTGTATTCTTCTTCAGACACCAAATTCTAAAATACTTTTAGATTGCGGAATAGATGTTGCCTCTCAAAATTCTGATAGATTTCCTCACTTTGATATTCCTGAATTCAAAATAGAGGAGATAGATGCAATTATTGTAAGTCATGCTCATCTTGACCATAGCGGGTTAATTCCTTATCTTTTCAAGGTTGGTTATAGGGGACCAGTTTATATGACTGCTCCAACAAGAGATATTGCTGCTCTTCTTGCTCTGGATTTTATTGGTGTAGCATATAAACAAGCATCAAAACCTCTTTTTTCTTCAAGTGATATAAAAGAGATGGTAAAACATACAATCTGCCTGAGCTACAATGAAGTAACTGATATAACTGCAGATGTAAGATTAACTCTTTATAATGCTGGACACGCTTTGGGAAGTTCTATGGTTCATTTAAACATTGGAAATGGTTTGCATAATCTTCTTTATACTGGAGATTTCAAATATGCAAAAACTCGTTCTCTTGATTCAGCTACAACAAATTTTCCAAGATTAGAAACTGCAATAATTGAGTCTACTTATGGAGGCAAGGCAAATGTTCTTCCAACAAGAAAAGAATCAGAAGATCAATTAATTGAGCAAATTAAAAAAACAATAGAACGAAAAGGAAAAGTCTTAATTCCTGAATTAGGAGTTGGAAGAGCACAGGAAACAATGTTAATTCTGGACGAAGCAATGAAACAAGGAGTTCTTCCAAAAGTTCCAATATACATAGATGGAATGATCTGGGATATTAATGCAATTCATACAGCTTATCCTGATTTTTTAAATTCTTTACTTAGAAGCAGGATTTTTCAGGATGATAATCCATTTATTTCAGATGTTTTTCAGAGAGTTGGCTCTTCTGAAGAGAGAAAGCAGGTTGTAGAAGGAGGACCTTGTGTTGTTCTTGCAACTTCAGGTATGTTAATGGGTGGAGCTTCTGTTGAGTACTTTAAAGAATTTGCAGGAAACAAGAAAAATAGTATAATCTTTGTTTGTTATCAGGGACAAGGCTCTCTTGGAAGACAGGTTCAAGAAGGATTAAAAGAAACAATAATGACTACAAATGAAGGAAAAAAAGAAAGTGTGAAAGTAGAGTTTG
>CAYOFN010000014.1:0-18649 GCA_964403535.1 Candidatus Woesearchaeota archaeon | reverse complement strand
CTTGTGGCGAAGTTGCACCCCATGAATTTGCCAAAAAGGTATTATGCCCCTGCCGGGATTTGAACCCGGGTTTTCGCCTTGAGAAGGCGAAGTCCTTGGCCACTAGACTACAGGGGCTTAATTAAACAAAAATACATTTATTTATAAATCTAATTAAACAAAAATCAAACAAGAAAAAAGTTAAAGTTTATGCCTTGAAAACTCTATAGCCTTTTCTAACTTTCTCACTAACCTTTGTGCCAATCTCATCACCCTTCTTTGCTTTTTTTACTGCTTCGTGCTGTATTTGCATACTCTCTATCTCCTGCTCAAAATCACTCTCTCCTCCAACTATGCGAACTTTAGTTCCTACTGATAGAGGAGCACTAAGTTTTATAGCAGCTACTTGCACATGGTCAAAGTAGTTAGAAACTACTCCAATTGGTTTTTTTTCTGCCATAACATATTAAAGAGGAGGGTATATTTAAAACTAACTGTCTTCTAACTAAAAGGTTAAGGAAAGAATTAGATAATCTTCATTGCTTCAATTTTTAAACTTTCTAAATTAATTCCTTTATACTGAGTTTTTGATATTTCCTTATCTTCCCCAAGTATTTTTATTTTAAACCCTGCTTTTTTAATTAATTCTAGATAATCTTCTTTTTGTAATGCTCCAGCCACACATCCTGCAAGCAAAGAGGAATTATTTTTTTGTTCGTCTGTTAACTCTTCTAACAAAACTATATCAGAAACATACATTTTCCCAGATTTCTTTAAAACTCTAAAAGCTTCTTCAAAAACTTGTAACTTGTCTGAAGAAAGATTAATCACACAATTGCTTATTATCACATCAATACTCTCGTTTTCTACTGGAAGATTTTCAATTTCCCCAAGTCTGAATTCTACATTTAAGTAATTATACTTCTTTGCATTTAATCTTGCCTTCTCAATCATTTCAGGAGTCATATCAACACCAATAACTTTCCCAGTCTCTCCAACTCTTTTAGAAGCTAAAAAACAATCAAATCCCGCACCACTACCTAAATCTAAAACAGTATCTCCATTCTTTATATTTCCTAATGCAACAGGATTTCCGCAACCTAACCCCAGATTCCCAGGAGTTTTTAATTCTTCATCAGAATAACCAATCATTTTCGCAATTTTCTCTTGTTCATTCTTCTTGCAGCTACAAGTGCAACAAGAACCCTCATTTTTCGCAATTTTGCTGTAACTTTCTTTTACAATCTTTTGTATCTTATTTTTTTCCATTTTATTTTCAAAAATTAAAAAAATTTATCTTTCTCCATTCCATTCTTTAATAAATTCCTCAACAAACTCCTTTGAAAATTTGTATCGTTTCTTAGCTAATTCCTTTGCCAGTTTAGTATGAAAAGTCTCAGGTCTTAATTTAAACACTTTTTCGTAAAAATGGTTTATTCCAGAAGAATCTCCATAAGGCACATACTTCTCCTTAGGAGGAATTTTAGGATCATAAATAGGTATTCCATGCTGACCATCAAAAGAAAAAACTCTTCCAATAATAATTGCACCCAAACAATCTAATCTATCTGCATCTTGTAATACAGCAGCTTCTTTTGTTTTAGGATTAATTTTATGAGAACTTCTATGAACTTTTATTGCATAAACAACGTCTTTAATTTTCTCTTTAGGAAACATAGTTTTCTTCAGGATTTCTTCTGCCATTTTAGAGCCTTCTTCAGCATGACACTCTACTTCTTTCTCAGACTCTTTTAATCTTGCAATATCATGCAATAAAGCAGCAGCGCGTATAATATCTAAATCAACAGACTCATCTTTAGCAATTGTTACTGCGAGATTATAGACTCTTTCAGTATGATGTATCTCATGTCCCCCAACTTTATCAAAATAAGGAATGATTTTCTCTTTCAATTCTTTAAAAAAAGTTTCTTCCATCTTAAGCATTAATACTAAATAGCCCCGCCAGCTCACGACAACTCTGCGAGTTCTCGGATACTTCAACTCTAACGAGATTGAAGTGATTCAAACCTTCCAGGTTCGAATACTACATAGCCCCGCCAGGATTCGAACCTGGGTCGCCGGCTTTCTATTGCAAGCTTCAATATTAATTGAAGCACGAACCAGAGGCCAGCATCCTTGACCGCTAGACTACAGGGCTATGTAAAAATAATAGAATTTGTATATAAAAAGCTTTATCTTACCTTAAATAATAGAAATATTTATAAAATCAAGGAGTATTTAATGACATGGATCCATTTGAACTTATGCTGGGAAGAGCAGCACTAAGTAGAGGAGAGGCTTATAGAGCAATTGAAGAGAGTGTACAAGTAGGAGAGTCTGCAACACAAAGAAATGAAAGACTTAGACTCTGGGGATTAGACTATAAGAGTATAGAAAGAGATGCAAAGGAATAGAACCAATTCAAACTAATTCTTTAATAAACTCAAAAGAGAATACCCAGAATATCTTTAGCAAACTTTATAAAGCAAATTCTTTTCTTTTCTTTTATGAAAAGAAGCAGTAGGCGATGGAAAAAGAAAGGCCAGATGAGATGGAAATGGCAAAGAAAGCGCCTTAGAAAAGAAAAAAGAAAAAGAAAGCAACATAGAAGCAGAAGCAAGTAAATCTTATTTTTAATTTAATTTTAAATATTCTAAAACAATTAATTTATAGTTAAGGAAGAACTTCCAAAAATTTCTCCTTCTCCTGTGTCACTATACCACTCTCCTGAAAAATTAAGTGTTTTTATATCCTCAACAGGTTCAAGAGTATAATAAACTCCAGTATTTCTTCCAGGAACAATAAGCCACTCAATCCTCTCTCCAGTTAATACTCCTTCACGTGAAAAAGAAGTAACTCTAAATCCCTCAGGGATTTTCTCAGAAATTCCAAGTGAATGATCAATAGAATATACAGAAATGCGAACATATACCTGAGTGAGATTAGAACCCCTTCGTGTAGCATCTGATGCAGATCTTAATAATGAAGTTTCATAGTCCCTTGCTGCAAAACCAGTATATTTAAGTATAAAAAAAATTCCAATAGCAACAATCACGAAAATCACTAAAACTAAAATTATCTCTTTTTTCTTCATAATACTCACAAGAAGTAGGTGTTTAAAAAATCTTTGTTATAAAACTTTTCAGTAAATTTCTAAAGTATACCATTATCCAGTAACAACATACAGAAAGGTTTATAAAGTAAAATAAAATATAGACTATATGAGAATATTCAAAGGAAGAGGACTAACTGGAAGATTAGCACTTGCAGGAACTATAGTAACTGGAGTATTAGCTACAATTGTAAATTCAGGGTGTGAACCTTCTAAACCTGTTCCTACAAACTTTCCAGTATGTTCAGCAACACACGAGACAATACAAAGTTCAAAAGGATATAAAAGCAAATATACTGGGGCAACAATAGATGAAATAGATATAAATAATGATGGAAAACCAGATGTATGGAAGTCTCCTTCAGGAGAGATTCAACAAAGAGTATCAACAAGATTTAAGTCAGGAACACTCGTTCTTGAATATAAACCAAATAATAGAAGGCATTTTAAAGCAGAAATTCTAGATGGAGAGACAATTTATACTGATAAAGAGTTTGATAAGATCTATCCCTTGTTAAACTCACTTTCTACACACACTGGAAAGTATATTCTAAGAGATAAGGTAAATCTGTCTGGAGTAGATGAAACAGATGAGGATGGAAAACTTCGCCTAAGAACTATTAAATATGAACATCCTAAATTAGTAGATTTTGAAAGAAGAGAACATTTTGGAAAAGATGGAAAATTAGTGATAGCAACAATAGTTGACAAATCAACAGGAAAATATGTTTATACAGTAGGATGGGATGAAAAAACAGGATACAGAGTTATTCTAGACAAACTTCCTCAAAACTCTCTTAAAGAAAAATAAACTACTCTTATCTAAAACCAAACCACTCCTAGACAAAGATAGAAAAATCTTCAAACAAATAATATTAAAGAAAAATTATTAATTAAGATACTCTCTTTAAGGATTATTCGTCTACAGAATTAAACAAATTAAATTTTATACAAAAAAATAAAACTAATTTTCTCTCCAGTATTTAATTGCCTCAATAACTGATTTAACTCCAACATCTCCCTGATACCATCTCCTGATTTCTTCAATTACACTCTTAACACCCTCTTTTTCAAGCTCCAAACCAACAATCTCCTCTTTAAAACAATCACTAATCATAACTTCCTGAATACTTAACACACCATTTTCAGAAACAGCATTTTCAGGAATAATAACATCAACACTTCCTATGCTAAACATTCCTCCAAAATTATCAACAAAAAAATTATCTTCATAAATAACACTAACATTGCAGTTTCCAGAAAAAATAAATGAAGAATCAATAATATCATAATCATTTGCATCTACTCTCCTATCCCAGTTAATATCAGAACCATTACACCAGTTATTTTCTATTGAACAAGGTTTAATTTCATTTTTATGAAACAAATACCATTTATCCAGAATATCATAATCATTTGAGTCTACCTTACCATCTTGAGTTATATCCGCTCCATTGCACCAAATATTCATTAAATTACATTTTGCATCTAGCTCCTCATCATCATACCTATACAAAGCAATAGCTTTCTCATCATTAAACTTAGACTCGTCATAATAAAATATTTTTTCAATAGGTTCACTAAAACTCTTATCAAAAGAAATCTTCACTGCTTCTCCTTCAATTGACTGAGAAAACGGCTCCTGAATATAATAATAAGACTTCTGTCCTTTTGTTGTTATGGTATTTTCTTCTGTATTTACTTTTGCTGTTTCTGGTTTTTTAAATTCAACACAACTTCTTATTTTTTCAGCAACTTCAGATGGCTTTAACATTCCATTTACATCTTTATTATGCCAGTCATTTTTTAAATAACCACTTGTCACATTAAGTCCCACTACTCCAAACAAGCCTAATCCTAAATTACTTTTATTCACAGCTATCTTTACCTTGGTTTCATGATCTTTTTTAACATCAACTGCATCAGGTATATCTGATTCAAGAATCTCTAAGAGATAATTAAATTTTTCTCTTGAAAAACTTGCTTCTGCTGTTTTTTTTGTATTTCCAATAACTCCTGTAAGAATAAGTTTCTGTGAATCAAAATCATAAGTAAATTCATAATCAAAAGTTTCAGATTCATATCTTTTACAAGCTTCTTCCATTTTCTGAGTTTTTCCTGTTTCATCAAAATTATACTCTTCCCAAAATCCCTCAACACATCCCCATTTTGCGATTTCCTCTGAAATCTTAAATCCTAATTTTCCTTCTAATTTCCTTTGAATATCCTTTAGTGCTTTAGACCTTCCTGCCTCAATTGCTGATCTTGAACCGATTAAACCCGCTCTTATCTGATTAATCATATGCACACTAAAAGTCCCTGAAGGATACTCTACCCCTTTGCTAAAATCAAGATTACTTGAAATTTCTTTATACATTCTCTCAAACATTAATTCATCTTTAATATAAATAGGAAAAACCCCTTCCCAAATAACTCTTCTAGCAGAAATTTTTAAGTCATAAGCTCCTTTTAAGTTTAATTTCTCGGGACACCAATAAACCTGTGTCTGCATATCCCCTGATTTTACTTCTCCATTAATCTCACCGCTTCCTGTTTTTCCATCATCATCAACTTTCAAGTAAAAATTTCCTAACATAGGAAGTTCTTTAAAATCAAGTCCAATATCTGCTGAATCAAAATTAAGTGAACTTGAAGAAGGGAACTTTATCTTACTGCTCCCAATCTGAAGTTTTAAATTTGAAATGCTTGTCTCTTTATCTGAAACCTCTGGAAGGTCATAAGCCCTAGAATTTATCTTAATCTTTGCTTTAGAATTATTTTCTACTAAAGAAAGAACATTTCCTGACTCCTTAATATAAATTGCTTTTGGAGCTCCCTGAATCTTTGGAGCAGTATTCTCCTGTTCACAGGAGACACCTGTAGAAACAGAGCAAGACTCACTCCATGTATCTTGTTTTGAACCATCATACTGATTTTGCCATTCATCATAATAATCATTTGAGCAAGTGATTGTCTGTCCATCGCAAGTTTCCTCAGAAGTATCACAATAACCAGTAGTTCTTTGAAAATCATTTAAGTCAGGTAAATAAACTCCATAACCTATCCCCCCAGTAGTATTCTCACATTTTTCATAAAATTCTCCATCAAAAAAATACCCAGCTTCTTCATACTCACATGTATCTGCATCAGGGCAACAGCTTTTCTTTATTTTCTCACACTCTAAACAAATTCCCTCGCTTGTGCAGGTAATTGTTTTTTCAATTGATTTATCAAACTCTTCATTAAAACAACTACAAGAACTTAAACTCCAAAAAGGGGGCTTACAATAATAATGCTCTTGAAAATCATTACTATTATAAGTACTTGTTCCAACCCAATATCCTGTTTCAGCATCTTTAACAAAATCAAATTCAATTAAAGAACGAAGCTCTGTGCTTCCAAGCTGATTAAAGCTGTTTATTTGTTTATTACAGCTCCCTTGGTATATCTCATCTGATGCAGAAACAAATGCAGGTAAAATAAACACTAGGAAAATCAAGAGTAATGCCACTTTTTTCATGATTTGTTAAATATCTGGCATTATTTAAGTATTTTGATGTCCGAACCTCTCAAAGACTTAATTTATATACCTTAGAATAACAATCTTTATAATAGCCCTGGTTTTTCTTTCTAAGTAAAAAAGAAACATGATAAACACAGATATCTGGACAGAAAAATACCGCCCAAAAACATTTGAAGAAGTAGTTGGGCAGGATGAAATAGTCAAAAGAATAAAATCTCTTACAAATTCTATGAACATCCCTCACCTCTTATTTGCAGGCCCTGCAGGAATAGGAAAATCAACTCTTGCTCTGATAATTGTAAAAGACTTGTTTGGGGAAAATTGGAAGCAAAATTATCTTGAATTAAATGCTTCAGATACAAGAGGAATAGAAGTAGTAAGGCAAGAAGTCAAAAACTTTGCACGAACAAAATCTCTTGGAAATGTTCCATTTAAAGTCATTTTTCTAGATGAAGCAGACGCACTTACAAAAGAAGCTCAACAAGCACTAAGAAGAACAATGGAAAACTTCACTTCAACATGCAGATTTATTTTATCATGCAACTACTCAAGCAAAATCATAGACCCAATTCAGAGCAGATGCGCAATATTCAGATTCAAGCTTCTTGAAAAAAAAGCAATTGACAAAAGAATAAAAACAATTATAGAAAAAGAAAAACTCACAATTGATGAAAAAGCCCTTGAAGCAATTTACGAAGGAAGCGAAGGAGACTGCAGAAGAGCAATAAACTTAATTCAAGCCTCAGCATCTATCTCACCAAATATTACCTATGCTCTTGTAGACACAATTCTTTCAAATGCAAAACCTGCAGACATAAAAGTAGTTTTAGAATACGCTCTTTCAGGAGATTTTCAGGCAGCAAGAGAAAAACTGCTTGATGTAATGTTAAAAGAATCAATCGCAGGTTCAGATGTCATAAAATCAATTCAAAAAGAAATCTGGAATCTTAATATAGAACCTGAATTAAAAGTCAAACTAACAGAAAAAACAGGTGAAATTGAGTTCAGATTAGTGGAAGGAAGTGATGAATTTATTCAGCTTGAAGCACTTCTGGCAAGTTTTATCTTAGCTGGACAAGGCAAGATTTAAAACAAATTCAAAAATACTCCTACTCTAAAAATGATACCTCTATGTGAAAAATACCGCCCAAATTGTTTCAAGAACATAAAAGGACAAGACCTTGCTATAGACAAAATCAAAGCTTTTCTGCATAATTTTCAAATTACGAAAAAAAATGCAATTCTTCTTCATGGCCCTCCTGGAACAGGAAAAACAACTCTTGCGCATGTTCTCGCAAAAGAAAATACTCTGGAAATTTTTGAATTAAATGCTTCTGATTTAAGAAATAGAATAAAATTAGAGGAAATCCTAAAGCCTGCAACAGAACAAAAATCCTTGTTTTCAAAAGGCAAGATAATTTTAGTAGATGAAGTAGATGGAGTAACTGCTTCAGACAGGGGAGGCTTGCCTGAACTCATCGCCCTAATTGAAAAAACAAAATTTCCAATTATCATAACCTGCAATGATATCTGGCAGCAAAAATTCTCTCTTCTAAGAAGAAAGTGTGAGTTAGTGCAGTTAAAAGAATTAAAATACGAAGAAGTCCTTAAAATAATTCAGGAAATAACAAAAAAAGAAGAAAAAATTGTTCATGAAAATATTCTAAAAACAATTGCAGCAAAATCAAAAGGAGATATACGCGCAGCAATAAATGACTTGCAATCAGTAATTCTTTTTGACGAACCTCTTACTCCAGAAAGCATACACGAAAGAGAAAAACAAGAAGATATTTTTAATATTCTTAAAAAAATATTTAAAGTTAATACAAACAAAGAAACAATAAATGCTTATGCCAACTCTTCAGAAACTTTAGACAAAATAACCCTCTGGATAGAAGAAAACATTCCTCTTGAATATAAAGGAGTAGAATTAGCAAAAGCATACGAAGCACTAAGCAAAGCAGATATATTTAAAGGCAGAATCTACAGGCAACAGCATTGGAGATTTTTAGTATATCAAAACTTTTTCCTCTCTGCAGGAATTTCCTCAGCAAAAAAATTCAAAAATCCAAATGAATTTACAAAATATAAAAAACCTACAAGAATATTGAAAATCTGGATAGCAAAACAGAAAAATCTCACAAAAAATACAATAGCAGGCAAGTTTGCAAAATTTGTTCATATTAGCAAAAAAAGAGCTATCAAAGAATTTTTCCTACTGCCTCTAATTTTAAAGCAAGAAGATATAATCAACCTTAATCTCTCAGATAAAGAAAAAGAATTTCTAGAAGAAAGAAAAATCGAACTAATTAAAAAAATAAAGCATTAAATTAACAGCTTCCGCCAGTACTTGTTTGTGTACTCCCAGATAATTTCTGATTACATTCTTCTGGAGCCTCATTAAAGGCAGAGCATATAGCTTGTTTATATGCTTCAGGATTCTCATATTGATAAACTGAGCTTGACTGAACCCCATTAACTATTAATGTTGGAGATCCGTTTGCACCCGCAGAATCACTTGCTGCTCCATTTTCTTTCATTAAAGTTAAACCATCATTTGAAACACATGAAGATATTGAACTTTCCAAAATTCCTGATTCTTTAGCTGCATCTTTCCAACAAGAACCATCACTTCCACAATTTTTATTAACATAAGTTACAAATTCCCACCATTTATCTAAACCCTCGTTTTTAAGGACGCAAGCTTCTCTTTCATCTTCATCAACTTCTGGTTGTCCATGAAGAGATTGAATAGTGCTTCCTGAAACAGAAACAATATAATGAACATTAAAATTAATATTATTTTTTAACAAATCATAAACTGGTTTCATTGTATCTTCAGCCCTATTTCCATAAGGACAAAAGCTCATAACAAACAATTCTACTTCTGGCTTATCTGATTTTGGTATTTCTGTTGGAGTAGATTGAGTTGGAATCTCTTGAGAATCCAGGGTAAGGTCAACAACCGGTTGAACAATAAGATCTCCATCTTTTGTAACATACAATTTTTGTTCTTCTCCTCGTATTAATAAAGTAATTTCGTATAATGAACCAGTATCATAAGTGCTTACTAATTCAGCTTCAATTCCATTGTCTTCAGCGAATTTAAGAAGATTCTGAACAGCAACATCTTCTTTAACAACATTACCAGTAAATCCTGTTCCAGTCATTACTAAAACAAGAAGGACAATTACAATTAACCCAAGAACAACAGTAGCAACAGTCCACGGATTCTCTCTTATCTTATCCTGCAAACTCTCTTTCTCTTTTCTTTTTGAGTTTTCTTCAGAATCCTCGTCTCTCTCGTTCTTATCTTCCATTCAAAATCTAAGATAATTCCCCTTTAAAAAGATTGCGGTAACTTCAATTAATTTTAAAAAAATTATCAAAACCTTAATAAACATCCTTGTTTTCATAAATAATAGGAAGGAACTAATTTAATAAAAAGAGAAAATGGCATATGATATTATAATTGGAAGAGATGAATCTGACAAAAAAGCATTTGGAGATAAAGGTTTGATTTATATTGGAAAAGGTTATGTAAAAATGGGAAATTATACTTCTCTCTCTAATCTCATCTGGATGGATGTTGCAAGAAGCCATGTTGTTCTTATTGCTGGTAAACGTGGAAGTGGAAAATCATATACTCTCGGAGCAATCACCGAAGAAATTTCTGATTTGCCAAAAGAAGTCTCTCAAAACATTGCCTCAATCATATTTGATACAATGGGAATATTCTGGACAATGAAATATAAAAATGAAAAAGAAATTGAGCTTCTTCAGGAGTGGGGATTAAAACCAAAAACTCTTCCAGTTAAAATATGGGTTCCTTTTGGGTATGTAAAAGATTATGAAAAAAGACAGATTCCCGTGGACAATACTTTTGCTCTTTCCCCGTCTGAACTGTCTGCAGAAGACTGGATTCTTACATTTAATTTGAAGCTAACTGAACCAGTTGCAATTCTTATTCAAAAAGTAATTGCTGAACTCTCGTCCAAGGAGTTTACAATTGACAACATTCTCTCTCAAATTGAAAAGCAGGATACAGAAAAACAAATAAAAAATTCGGCACTTGCCCTTTTCGAGGCTGCAAAAACATGGAAAATATTTTCAGACTCTTCGCATAAACCAACAAAAGTTTCAGATTTAGTTGAAGCTGGAAACACTTCAATTCTTGACTTGTCAGTCTACTCCTCAATAGGAGCTTTTAATATAAGAGCACTGGTAATAGGGATAATTTCCAGAAAACTTTTCAATCAGAGAATGTTAGCAAGAAAAAAAGAGGAAATCTCTGCTATTCAGCATGGGATAGACTATCTTGCTCATACTGAGAAAAGAGAAATGCCTCTTGTCTGGATATTTATTGATGAAGCTCACGAATTTCTTCCGCAAAATGAAAAAACTCCTGCTACAGATGCGCTTATCCAGCTTCTGAGAGAAGGGCGTCAGCCAGGAATCTCCCTTGTCCTTGCTACTCAACAACCAGGAGTAATCCATAGAGATGCAATGACTCAATCAGACATAGTTATAGCTCACAGAGTTACATCTAAACCTGATACTGAAGCTCTTAATGATATAATGCAAACCTATCTGCTCGAATCAATAAGAAAGTCAATGGATGACCTGCCTAGTTTAAAAGGTTCTGCAATAATCCTCGATGATAATTCAGAAAGAATTTATCCAGTCAGAATTCGTCCAAGATTTACCTGGCATGGTGGAGAAGCTCCTACTTCTATAAAGATAAGCAAGAGATTATGAGGGAGATTCTTATCAGATTATACCTCTATCTTTGTCTTAGAAAGAACTTTTACATCTGCACTTAAAATTGGTTTAGCCACATCTCTTCTTGACTCTGCAACCTGCACCTGTAAAGCTTTAAACCCATACATCCATCCGCTCTGTTGAGGATTTTCTCCTGAAATCTCTCTAGGTTCTCTTGGCATAACAATAAGATTCCTTACTTGCCCTACTCTAGAAGGATTATAAAATCGAAAATTAGAAGAGAGGTAAACGCCTTCAGAAGAACCTGTAGCAGTAGAAATAAGACTAAGCAAACCTGCAGGAACAAAAGCTGCAGGAAACATATATGGAATTTCATCTCCAAAATCATATCGATTTCTCCTTAAAGACATTCTAGGAGCACACCCTCTCAAACACTCTTTAAAATCATCGACTCTACTCTTAGTCACTTCAAAAACAGAGTAAGGTTTAGGAACAACATCTCTATTCTGAAGAAAAACATTCCATAGTTCAGGTTCAGAAAGTTTTGGCATCTCAGTAGACAAAAAAACTTTTGAAGAAACAATCTCCTCTTTTTTGCTTGTCCCTTTAACCTGAAGTACCACCCCAGACTCTCTTCTTAAAGCTCTCTTAAACTCCCACATAACACTCCTTCCAGCAAGAGCCCATCCTTTGAAACTAACATCAAGTCCAGTGAGGTAAAACGGACGTGCACTCCTTCCATTAATTGCTTTAGTAAGCCCATAAGAATACTGTTCTAATTCTGCATTTAAAAGAGTGGCAGGCGCAGGAACATCCTCTAATCCCCAAACACTAGAAGCATAGCTCTCATCTCTATGCAAAGGATTATCATCAAAAACTATGGGCCCCCACCTTAGAATAATATCTTTTCTAGGAACACTAACTCTATTCTGTGAATGAACTAAAGCTAATACATCTTTTCCTGCCTCAGAACTTAATCCCATTGCTTCTACAACAGGCGCAATTTCCTCTGACTCTAAACTTCCTGCTTCAGTCATTTTCCCAACAATAAATTCTTATTTAAAAAACTTTGTTTCTGCAAAATACAGAAAGGATTATAAACAAAAAATCTCTTTCATTTAAAGAATGACATACACTCTTCGAGAAAGAACAGTTGAACAAAAAACAGATATCTCTACTCGCGAAGGACTTACAAGGTTATTAAAACAAACAGTTCTAAAATTAAAGACAAGAGGAGACAGAGAAATTGAAGAACTTAAAGTTCCTCCAAATGAAGAAGATTATGAAACAGAAGTTAGAGCTTATGTTGACAATGTAAACGATATTATAACAGAAGAATGGAGAATAAGAGGAAGAGGACATCTTCCAAGAGCATCTTATCCATGGGAAACTCAAACACACCCTGGAACATACGGAGAATTAATAACTCATGTAGAAACAGATGTAGGCGAGATGAAATTCTTTTAACACCCTTCTAATTAAAACTTAAATAACATCAAACTCAACCAACCATCTGAACTTATACGGAGCAATATTCCCTGCTTTTCTCATCTTAAGTTTTCCGATTTTCTTTTTGCTCTTTTTTACATCTCTCTTAACTTCATCTAAAACCTCTTCTCTCTTTCCAAACCCATAATAATAAATTCTCCCCCCTGACTTTACCAAATTCAGAGCAGAGTTTAGAAAAGTCTCTGTAAGGTTAGGACGAGGCATTAAAATAAAATCAAATTTCTTTCCTCTCAATTTCAAAGGCAATTTATTTGCGTCTCCTGAAACAATCTTAATCTCCTTTAGTTTATTTAATCTTAAATTTTTTTCCTGATACTTTATGCACTCTCTCCCCAATTCATTAGAAAAAATTTCAATCCTCTCATCCAAAAGTCCTTCTTTGCTCAGTTTCTTTCCTAAAACAATTGAAAAAGGCCCTACTCCTGAGAACATTACTAAAATTCTTATTATTTTACCCCTTCTTTTTTCTCTCCTCACTCTCTTTACAATCTCTTCTGAAACTCTTTTTCTCTCTTCACTTAATCTTCCTGAAAAATAACATTTTTCTACATTAAGCAAAAACTTGCACTCATTTTCCTTATAAACAGTTTCTTTTCTTTTTTCTCCTGCTAAAAATTTTGTCTTTATTGTCCTTAGTCTTCCTTTTACTCTCTCACTCTTCTCTAAAACTACTCTAATATTCTTCTGTTTAAGCAGGTTCTTAGCTAACTTTATCTTCTCCTCTTTTCTCTCTTTATTTCTAAAGCTTAAAACAGCAATATCTCCAATTACATCATATGTCATTTTAACCACTCTAATCAAGTAATAATGATTTAAAAACATTTATAAATCTAAAGCAAGTTAAGTTATTAAGGTTAAAAAAGAGACAATGGAGTTTGAAAATTTGCAGCATAAACTAAAAGGAACTTTAGGAGTAGTAGTTATCTCTTTTCTTATTCTCCTTTTTTCAGTAGCTCTTCTTTTTAGTGTTTATTCTGGGGGAGGAGCATTTGAAACTCTTCTTCTGCCTATACTCTGTATAGAAATAGTTCTTTTATTATTTGTCATTCATACTGCATGGCAAAAATTGCTTTGGGTAATTATGTTCCTTATAGTTATTGCAAAAATGTATGAATCAAATTTAATATCTTATATTACTGACTTTCTTTTTCTTTTTAACTGGTTAGTTTATGGATTAATTATAGCAATTGCATTCTTGTTTCTAGCTATTGCTTCAAGAAAACGAAGAGAAGCCAGAAAAATGAATGCACCAACTGGAAGAGGACCGTATTAAAATGACAAATGATAAACCTGATTTTCTTATAAGGTTTATAGGCTTGATTATTTTACTTGCTTCTCTCTCTTTTATACCATCAATTCTCACTAATCTTGCTATCCAGATCATTGTCTTAGTTATTGGAATTGCACTTATTGCTATAGGGATGATTAGGAAAAAACAAAAAGGTTATCTCGGAGCAAATGCTGGAGGAGTAGTCAGAGGGAAGTTAAGGAAAAAATTCTTAGGAGTGGGTATTCTTCTCACAGTTATTGTAATAGCTAGCTGGGTGTTTAGCCCAATTTTATCTTTTTTTCAATTAATAACAGACATTTTTACAACACCAATTCCATACTTAAATATCTCTCTCTATCCTCTAATACTCTTAATTGGGGGGATTGTCTTAATAATTAAAGGGAGTTGGTTCTATAAAATCCTTGGATTAATTCTTTTATTTATATTTACAATAGGGGGTGCAGAATCAGTATCTGGAATAGCAGATTTCTTTAGTAGTTTAAAGGACGCATCTTATACCTCACTCTCAAGTTGGGTGCTCTTCATTATTGCAACACTAATCGCTTTAATCTTTCTTTTTAAAATTAGAGGAAAATTATCAAAAATACTTGGAATACTCTTATTAATAATGACTCTTCCATTTATAAATTCATACATGGCAGGAGTAAGTCCTGAAGGAATCCTTGGGTTAAGTGCCTGGCAAATACTATTAAGTGCAGAGATGATTATTTGTGCAATACTTCTTCTTGTTAAGTCAAGAGAGATTGTATCAAAAACATTCAAATGGCTTTTTTATCTTCTTGCACTCTTACTTATTGCATTTTCATTCCCAAGTCTGATTAATGGTATATTTAAGGGGATTTCATTAGTTTCAAGTGGTTTTGTAGAATTTATTGACGGATATACTACAAATGGATTTTCAAGAGCTATATCCGCAGGATTAATTGGATTTATTTGCTTTGTTGGAGGAAAACAAGCATGGGGAATGGCAAAAGGTGCTCCAGGATGGTTGTCTAAAAAAGCACAGCAAACAGGAGATGTAATAACCTCTGGAAAAAGATATGATGCTGCAATGGACCAAAGACAAGACCTTGCTAGAAACCAAGCACTACTAAAAAAACAGTACGATAG
Source organism: Candidatus Woesearchaeota archaeon (assembly GCA_964403535.1). GTDB lineage: Archaea > Nanobdellota > Nanobdellia > Pacearchaeales > GW2011-AR1 > CAYOFN01. The sequence continues at coordinate 3,403 of CAYOFN010000014.1, read as the reverse complement.
ATACATGCAAAAAGCTTTGCAAGCTAAGAGTGCAGGAGATAAAATAACAGAGGCTAAATATCTCGCTTTAGCAAATGAACTTATACGAAGAGGAAAACCCTAAAAAAAGAGGAAAATGACAGCAAAAGAAAAACTCGTTGGAATTATTTTAATTGTACTCGGAGCTCTCTCATTCCTTATTAAAATAGGGCAGATAAAAGATATTCTCGCTCCATACCCTTGGATTTTACCAGGAGAAATAATTTACCAAATAGTAATCATTGCTCTAGGAGCACTCCTCCTCTTCAGCAAGAAAAAATTCAAGCAACTAAAATAACCTTCAGACTTAAAAACCATAATGAAACTACAAAAACAAACCACCCCCTTAAAAACAAAGAATAAATTATTAACTAAAAATTATGAGATTATCAGTTTATCAGAGTTAAGTAAATTAAATTTAGAGGTAAAAAAGCATTTCCAAGTTCTATAAAAATGTCAAAAAAAATATCTCCAATCCTTGCAATCTCTCTCTTATCAGCAATTCTTCTCTCAGTCTTCGTCTCAGCATACTCTTTTGGATGGGGAGGGGGATACTATTCTTCACCAGAAATGCTTCTTGAAAACCCCTGGATTAGATTTGGATTAATAATGGGATTGTTCTTTGCCCTAATATTCTTTGCACTAAGCAAGACTTTTAAAAGCAATATGGGAGCTGGAATTGTAATCTCTCTAGTTTTATCATTTGCAATAGCAGGAGTATTTTCAAGAGAATGGAGTTTTATGGCAGGAAATTTTAGAGAATGGATTTTTCTTGTAGTAGGATTAATTGCTATATTCTCTTTTGCAAAAATAGGATATGATTTAATTGGCCCTTCAGGCGCCCCTCTTGCAATTACAATTTCAATGCTTATCTTAAACTCAATAGACCTGGAAAGATATCTTCCTTATGAAGTTGCAGATAGTTTTTTTGGAATGATAATCTATGCACTATCCTCCTGGTTTGGAATAATTATTTTTGCAGTAATTACAGTTGCAGTAATGATGAGATACGGATTTAGTAAAAGACAATACGATGATGATGGTTTCTATATAAGTAATAGAAGAAGGCATCATTAACAACTCCTTACCCTCTTCAATCAACAAAGAATTAAAACAAAGTTTTCTGTGAAGCTCTCTTCTTTATTTCATCTAATTTTTCAAACTGCTTTTCAATTCTCTGCTCTGAAAAATCATGTTTCAAAAGAATTTCTTTTATCTTGTCTTTATCAACTTTAGGAAACTCAATTTTTGCATCTTTTACATCTGGTTTCTTAAATAATGCAAAAATTTCCTGCCAATCAAAATCAATTTTCTCTTCAACTGACTTGAAGATTAAACTTGGAATTTTCTTTTCTTTTACTAAACTTAAAGCTTTCTTTGGCCCTATTCCTAAAACTCCTCTTGGATTATAATCAGTTCCTACTAAAATTCCAAGACAAATTAACTGCTCATGATTTATCTGAAGATGATTTAAAACCTTATCTAATTCAATTAGTTCAGGAGTAATCTCCACATATCCAGAAGCAGTTTTTCTTTTTCTTGCAAGAGTAAGATTCTGAATTAAAAAAGGAGCCCCAAATAATAATGAATCATAATCCTGGCTTCCAACTCCATAAATATCTTTATTTATCCTAGCCAGATGAGAAGCCTCTGCCTCTCCTTCACCAGGAGCCTGAACAACAGCAATTCCCATAGCTTTTAACAATTCCTTGCTCTCCTCAATCATCTCATCATTAAGTTCTGATAACTGTCTTGAGTATCTTCCCATTCCTTCCACATCTTTTTTCTCTTTTGCCTCATTATATCTCTCTCTTGCCATATCTTTATCTCCCTGCCTTTTCTCGTGAGTTACATTTTTCTGTTCAGGAGGTTTTCCATCAAAAACATAGACCATTTTTAATCCCTCAAGCAATAGATTAGTATTTCTATAAAATAATCCTGATAAATGTGAAGTAACTCTCTTCTTATTATCCATTAAAGGAGTTCCATCTGGCTGTCTTATAGTAGAAAGAAACTGGTAAATAACATTAAATGCATCTATAGCTATTATCTTTCCTCTTAATTCAGAAAATTCTATAGCTTTTCTTTGAACAATCTCACTTATCTGTAAACCCATTAATAAAATAAGAATAACCTATTAATAAGTTTTATTATTCATGCTTAAAAGAAACTTCCATAAGATTATCAGAACACGAAGCTTCAAGTAGAGAACAATGTCCTCTTACTTCATTAACAAGAAGATTTAATTGTCCATGAACATAATCCCTATCTTTTTCAGGATCTGTATAATCTTTTAAAAAAGTGTATCTCCAACTAATAAGTGTTCTATACCCATACCTAGCAGAGTATACTTCAGATGAAGCACAAAACTCCATTGTTTTTGTTGAAGGACCTGATGAAACATCAGAGACACTTGCAGAAACTGAAACTTTTTGAGGAAAACTCTCACCAGGTACAGTTATGTGGGCTGCTCTTGAAACCCAATTTGCAAAAACCTGCATTCTATCTGTAGTTGTTCTTGGATTATTTTCTGTAATCTGTGAATTTGTCATTTTAAGCAAAACAGTCAACAAGACTTCCTCCTTTATCTTTAGTTCCATGAGAACCTCTTCTATCAGAATGCTTATCTCCAGACTGATTTGAAGGTTTATACTGTTTTTTATCTTTTAATCCAGAATCAGAAGTTCCACAATCTAAAGAAGGAATATTTTGGACAGGAACAACTAAAGGAATTTCATATCCTGTCTTGCTCACTGGTTCTATCATTTTTTCTTAAAATCCATAAGAAGAACTAATATTTAAATCTTACTATTTCGTTACTACGATAAAGTAACATATAACCCTATCTTAACTTAACTTCTCTTGCTTCTAAGAAATTCACTTAACTCCTGCTCACCAAATTCAAAAATAAATATAAAACAACCAAGTTTAATCTCTTTAAAAAACATAAAAGAAGGTGAAGAAATCACCCTTAATTACAATACAACAGAAAAGGGGAATAAAAGGATTAAATGTACATGTAATTCAAAAAAATGCAAAGGTTACTTTCTAATAAAAGAGTAATTTTAAATAAACAAATTTCCTTTTCTTTTAATAATGAGAACTAAATTCATTCCAATAGAGTATGATTACTTTGACTTTCAAGCAAGAAATTATGTCAAAATAATCGGCAGAGATGAAAAAGGTAAACGAGTTTGCATTATTGATACTTTCTCTCCTTACTTATACGCAATTCTAAAACCAGGAATTTCAGAGAGAAAAATTGAAAAACTAATTGAAAAAATATCTAAAATAGAGATAAAAAGCGCAGGAAGAACCACAAAAATAGAAAAAATTCAAGTTGAAAAGAAAAATTTCCTTGAAAAGCCAGTAAAAGCTCTGAAAA
>CAYOFN010000013.1:0-18819 GCA_964403535.1 Candidatus Woesearchaeota archaeon | reverse complement strand
TGAAGCAAGAGTATCTGCAATATACACAACCCTTGGACATAAATGCCTTTTTGAATATCTTCCTTTTCCAGTCCTTCTCTTCTTCATAAAATTATCAACAACCATCCTTGAAAAATCAGGAAAAGCTCTCCTCACTTCTCTTTTCTGCCCAGCAGTCAATCTTCCATCAAAATAAACTTTCAAATTCTCTGGGAATATTCTCTCTTCTTCAGTAACCTCTTGTTCTCCTGCACGTAATCTTGTTAAATACTTTCTAATTAAATGGGGGGCAACAAGAGGAAGATTAGAAGGAGTATGCCTATATTTTTCAAGAGTCAGTAAAGTAAAAAGATAATCTCTTTCAGGACTCGCAAGAAGAACACGAGCTCCAAAAGGGTCTTTCCGGTTTGCATGAGGAACAACAAGGCTATCCTCCTGCAAAAAAGAAAAAACAGCAACAATAACCTCTCCTTGGATATAAGGGGAACCATTAACCAAATCCCACCCATGATTAGAATCATCTAATCCAACATATAAAGTTCTATTCATCTTTCAACTAGAAAAATTTTCCTAAAGCCTCCTGTTTTTCTGTCTCTTTACCAAAAATACTCTCAATATATCTTCTGGTTAGTTGAATGCTCTGTTTAATATAATTCGGAACATTATACTTATTAACCAAATCTATAGATTGCTGAAGATACTTAATTATACTCCCATGAGAAATTGTAAAAATTATTTTTCCTCCACAAACACACTTGCCTGAAAGAGGGGGTCTCCTATACTTTGCATTACACTTAACACATCTAAACTGCTGTTGAGAAAATTTCCTTAAATTTCCTCTTATATCTCTTATAAAATGTTTTTCAACAACCAGCCTTGCAACATCTGAAGTATCAACACTCCTTAATTTTTCAGCAATCCACATTTGCCCCCCAACCTTCTCTTTCATATTTGGAATAGACTTATAAGCACTATATCTCACTGCATGATTCAAATCATCTACACTATGAGTAAATCCAAAATCATGAAAAGCCTCATTTGTACCAAGCCGATCATTCAACTGAGTAATCTTAATCTCCCAAGGTTCTTTTTCTTTTTCTGCAGCTTCATAAAGATAAAGAGGATACTTCCACAAAACATCTATATCAAAAGCCATATCATCTATCTCTCCAGGAACCAAGATAGAAGTAGCAACCAAAGGAGCATCCTGAGTAGCTCCCCGATGAGCAGGAAGATACTCCCTAGAAAAATTAATAAAAGCATCTAAAAGAAGAAGGATACAGGTTTCATCACCCTCACAATCTCTTCTCTGAGCAGCATGCCACATAGGATGAGCTAAACAACCCTGGGTTTTGCTGAATCCAATAATCCTTCCCACAATCCCTGCAGAAGTGTGCGGAGCTAGTCCTAAGATTAAATGCCCAACTAAATCCTCTCTTGTCTTAAGATTATAAAATGGTTTTTGTTTGTAAAACCTCACTAGTAAATCATCAATATAATTTGCAAGACTCATAAAAACATCATCAGCTTTCTCGTCCTTACTTTCAGGACAAGCAGGTAAAATAACATCCTGGGGCAACAATTCTAAAATTTGTTCAGAATTTACAAGTTCTTTTCCATCCTTATCCTTAAGATAACCTATCTCTCTTAATTTCTCCACACTTGTTCCAACTTCTTTGGGCTTAAAATGAGTCAGAGGCATCTCAGTCACATCATATCTTATGGTTCCATCTTTATTAACATGAAGATGATGAATTGCTCTCAAAAATCCTTTAGCAAGATTTTCAGGAGCATGATCTTTTGAGCTTGTACCTCTTACTCCTTTTATTAAACTTGGAACCTCACTTCTTTTCATATCTAATTTGACAAGTGCAGCATCATAATAATTTTTAAAATCAATCTTTTGATTAGAATATTTCTGCCCAATAGAATGTTCAGGACATAAACTTGACTCAAATTTTTGGTGGCACTCTTTGCAGTAGTATAAAAACTTTGTCTCTGCACCGCAATTTTCGCAAATAGAATAAACACTCTCCTTATCACAAGTCTTACAATAATAAGTTGGAAAGTCCGCTTTGACAAATCCAACAGACAAAGCCTCTTGAACACTTCTCATTCTTCCCCCCTCGTCTCCAACTGGGAATAAAACATGAGGACTTCCAATAAGCTTTCTTAATTTTGCTTTTTCTGGCCTTCCCATTCTTGCACCAACCCAAGTACCGCTCTTATCTCTAATTTTAAACCTACAAACCCTATTAAGAATCTCTAAGACAGGTTTGTCTTTCAAAAAAACTTTGGGAATATTCTCAAAATTCTCAATTCCCAAATTACTCATGAGAATTTTTGATTCTGTCTCTCCAATAATAACATTCTCCAAACTTACAAAATGCTCTAATCCAACTAATTCTAATGCCCTCTTTGCTTTCTTAAACCTCTCTCTATCAATCCTGCCATACGGCAGAATAATCCTCTCTCCAATTCGTGCATGCGCCAACCAATCAATAAGAGCAAGAAGATCTTCCTGAGAAATCTGATCCCAATACAAAATATATCTCGGATAAAAAGGAATTCCTAAAATTTCACTTAGTTTTAAAGCATCTTCAAAACTAACCTCTGTCCTCCAATCAGCTACAATCTTCTCAGCAAGAATCTTTAACTCTCCTGAAACAGCCTCTGGTTTTTCTTTAATCAAACTTTCCAATTCTGCAGAATACCATTCCTCACAATAACCTGGTTTCTGAAGATGTTTTCCCCTGTTAAAATACTCTCCATAATTAACAAGAAAATCCCCTAAAAACAAAACTTCTTCCACCTGAGATTTATACTTCTCTGATTTTTCCCAAGAATCAATTTTTATAACACTCCCATCACTAATTCGTATAATCGGCCCATCTATTTCATCACATAAGCTCATCGCACTGCTTTTTCCAGGCCCCTCATATTTTAATTGACTACCAACTCCAATATAATCTTTTAAAAATTCCATAGTAAGGGGGCTCATTGCCATTGAACTTAACCCTGCAGTTCTGCACTTTCCATACCTCAACCTAAATCCTCCAGCCCTAGAAGGATGTCCAAGCACAGGTCTTCCTGCAACAATATCTGAAATATAAGTAGCAGATGAAACAGTTTTTTTTAACTTCTCTTGTTCTTTATTCTTTAGATTAACAAATTCTTCAAGCCAATCCCAATCACTTAACTTGATTCCTTTTTTTCTAACATTCTTTAAAATTTTCAGAATTTTATGAGCTTTCTGTGCAAGCCCCTCAGCTAAAACTAATGCCACCCCATTTCTTAAAAAATTAGTCTCAACTCTCTCTAAATCCTTATAATTACTCACTTCCTTAGTCTCTGAAGGATATCCATCTACTCCTATTGGAAGATTTCTAGCTAAAAATTCCATTTCTTTCTCACTCGGAACATACTGAAGATTAGTTACTCTATCATGATAATCAAAGATTTCTGTAACTGTCCTCTTAATCTCCTCTTCTGTAGGATCATATCTCGCATACCCCATCACCTCTCTTAAATGGTCTCCAATAAGAATTGAAAAACTCCCTGCAGTTCCTCCTGCACTTCTTATTGGCCCCGAATAAAACAAGCAAAGATAATCTTCTCCTTTTTTAGTCTTTTTTTTCTCAAAATGAGTAAATCCTTCAAGAGGACTTGAGACAACTCCCACAGTAATATATGCAAACCCTACTCTGATTCCTGCATCTATTGCTTCTTCGTGACTCTTAAACTTGCAGAATTTTTCTTTAGCAACCTCCTCAGCAATCTTCAAAGCAACAGTATGATCAAGCATCCCATACTCTTTCTCTAACTCCATAATCCTCTTAACAATCTTCAGATCACTAATCTGAGGATAAATTGTACTAATTAATCCTACAACTCTCTCTGCCAAGCTTCTTGCAATAGGAATCTCAACCTTGCTCCGAGGATCCAGCCCTTTTTTCCTTGCTTCCTCTGCAACAGCAAGGTTCACACTAACTTTATCTTCAATGTCCTTAAAATATTTTTGAAAATTCATTTTAACTAAAATCAAGGATTTTTAATTCCCTTGTCTTTAAATTTAACATAGGAACTTTGCAGGGGTCTGGAATATTCCCAATTTTTTCCTCAAAAGGAGTCTGGGATTGCCAGCAAGAATTTGCGATTATTAGAATATTATTATACAAATCTATATCTGCCCTATGAACCTCTCCAGTTGTAATAATATCTGGAACCTCCCTGATTAAAAGCCCGTCCTCTTTACTAGGAATATAATCCACAGAAGAGTGAGTAACTGCCAAATGCCTTCTTTTTAAAAATTCTTTAACAACTCTAGCAGGGGTTGTATGCGCTTTCGCTAATCTCAACTCTTCAATCTCATTAATAAGCCCATGCATACTCGCACCATGATACATCAAAACCTTCATTCCTCTTTTTCCATTTCCTTCGATCTCAACTAAAGAAGGATTACTAACCAAAAAAAGATTTTCAATCTTCATTAAAGGAGCAGCAAACTCTTCACTCGGAGGAGGTTGAGGTTCAGCAATCCTTGTTGCATCATGCTGTCCAGGACACATAATTATAGTAATCTCCTTAGGAATTTTACTAAGATAAAAAGCAAGTTTCTCATACTGCTCAGTTATATCTAAAATTTTTAGTTGTTTATCCTGCCCAGGAAAAACTCCAACACCATCAATACTATCCCCCACAATAAAAAGATACTTTATTTTTTTTATCTTCTCTAACTGCTCTTGATTCTCCACATTCCCATTTAACCAATCAACAAATTTTGCAAATTTTTCTTCTAAAAAATTTCCTGAACCAATATGTAAATCAGAAATAAAAAGAGCATAAATTTCTGTATCTAATTTTTTCTTCTCAGGTAAAGCACAGTCTGGATAAATAAAATCATTAACAAACAGCATCTCCTTTGTTCCAGAACACTTAAAACCAATAATATCATCTAGCACAATGCCCTTTGATTTTTCAAAAACTTCCTCACGATTATGATTTACTAAAGCAACAGTTTTTCCAGTCATATCTTCAACATCTAACAAAAGATTTTTATTTTTTGTAACTCTTTTTCCTGAAACAATCCCAATAATAGAAAAGTTTCGGTTGCTCCCAATCTTATCTATAGAAACAAGATTCTGAAGCTCTGGTCTCTCCTGCAAAAGATTTTTTAAAAAATTATACCTGCTTCTAAAATGATTAACAAAATCCTTAACCTCTATCTTCTTACTGGGCAGTATTTTTGAAGATAAAATTTTTAATTTAGGGGGTAACTCTTGAGTCTCCATACTTTCCTCTTCATCAATCTCCTCAACAACACTAGTTTCCTTCCCAACCTCAATTGAAAGAGAAATATTCAGAAAGAATTTCTCAACAACCTTTTTTTTTAGGTTTTTTAATCCAAGAAACACCTCTCTAAGCCCAGGTAAATTATTTACAATTAAAGATTTTGTGATTACCCGTTCTTTAGAAAGAATACTTATTTTACTAATAACCTCTCTTGCAATTTCCTCATCTTCAAGCTGAGAGAAGAAATCAAGCATTTCCTTATCTAGAAGAAACCCTTCTTTAACAAAAATTTTTAAAATTTCGTCTTTCATGTTCTTTAAGTTTAAAAGTAACACTAAATCCCAAGAGAGTCCCTTAAAATCTCTTTGGACTTATCCAAAATATTTTCTGGAATTGAAAGTTTTATATCTTTTGTTCTCCCATACCTTCCCTTGCTGATTACTTTCGCATTAATTAATCCAAGCATATCAAATTCTGATAAAATGTCTCCAACTCTCCTCTGTGTCAAAACCTCCACGCGAGTTATATTGCACAGTTCTTGATATGAAGTATAAACATCTCCAGTAAAAATTTTATCTTCTTTTTTCTTTTTCTCTGTTAACTGAATAATAGCATACAACACTATCTGAAACTGTTTAGGTTCTGTCTCAACAATATCCAAGATTTTATCTCTTTCAATCTTCTCATTTGCCTTGTCTATATGCCCAAGTTCGATACGGGGGTTACCTGCTCTCTCAGCTATTTCACCTGCAACTCTTAATAAATCAAGCGCCCTTCTAGCATCTCCATGCTCTCTTGCTGCAAATGCTGCGCATTTTGAGATTGCTCCAGGAGTAATTGCCTTTATCCTAAACGCCTCATCTGCTCTTTTCTTTAGAATATCTTGGAGTTGTAAGGCATTATAAGGAGGAAAAACAATCTCCTCTTCTGAAAGAGAACTTCTCACTCTAGGATCAAGAGAATCCAAAAATCTCAAATCATTACTAATTCCTACTAATCCAATCTGTATTTTTGATAGCTCAGAATTAAGCCTCGTAAGGTTATACAAAAAATTATCTGAGATTTTGTTTACTGCCTGGTCAATCTCATCTAAAATAAGAATAATTATCTTCTCATCACTATTTTCAAGCAACTCGAGAAATTTATTATACACAACATCAGTAGGAAGTCCAGTAGAGGGCACACTTCCACCAAGTTTATGAATTAATTCAGCTAAAATTCTATACTCTGTATCTGCAACTTTTTTTAATTTGCAGTTAAGATACTCTATTTTTAAGACTTTCTGGTCTTTTGCTCTCCTCAACAACTCATCTCTAACATGCTGAACAGTAAGTGTCTTCCCTGTTCCAGTCTTGCCGTAAACAAAAAGATTACTTGTCTTCTGTCCAATTAAAGAAGGAGCAAGTATTGCTGCCACCTGATCTATCTGAACATCTCTATGAGGAATTGTTTCAGGAGAGTAATTTGATTGTAAAACAAATTTATTTTTAAACAAACTTCTCTGATTTACTGAATCAAGAATCTTCCCTATATTACTCATCCTCTTAAATTCCTCCTTTTTAGTTTTATTCAACTCTGAATTAATCCTCTTTTATAAAGTTATTTGTTTTTTAAGATATATATACAACCCCTTATTTCTAGTGAAAACACTGTGTTTTAAGTCTTTCTTCGTCGACAAAATGCTTATTCTAATAAAAAATAACAAAGAAAGAACTAACTAACCCTCACACCCCTCTTTCTGGTGGAAACTTCCTAAGAATCAAGAAACTCCTTTAGGCAAACTAAACTATCCCTTCTAATAAATTCCCTCTCTTTAACTTAAAAATTACAAAAATACTTAACAATTAACTCTTTCACTCTCCTCTACTTCTTCAACTAATTCAAGTATATCCTTAAATAAATATATCAGAATATATATTTTATAAAAGTTATAATAAAAAGAGTATATTAGAAGATATAGATATGATAAATAATACTATAAAACATACTCAAATCTATTTAATTAAGTAATATACACATAAACACACACAAGAAAATAGATACTTGATTATCTATATTATATTATATTATATTATATTATATAAATATTTATAAATAAAAATAAAAATAAAAATAACCATAATCCTTTATAAATCTTTTTAATAATCTCCACTCGCAATAATAGGGAGAGAGTATCTACACTTAAAATAACATCTTTTTCCTTATTTTAATATACTTCCTCATTTATTCTAAATATATATCCTTAAAAACACCTAAAAAAATCATAGAAAACTTTATAAATTAGTTAAGTCTAAAAATTCTATGGCAATTGATAAAAAACCCTTTAAAGATATTCTCGGGAGATTAGTTGTTACAAAAGAGGGTAAAAGATTAGGGATGGTAAAAGATATAACTTTTGAAACAAGAACAGGGGAGCTCATACAAATTATTCTAAAAGACCCTACTCCTTACACAAGAAATCTAAATCTTGAGAAATCATCTCAAAAAGAAGTTCTTATCCCCTACAATGCAATAATAGCTATTGGAGACTTTGTAGTTGTAAGTGAAGAAGACCTCCTATAATCCCTTCTCGAGAACATAAAACTTTAAAAATGCATTTTGCAACATATAAAAAATGAGAGTAATCGGATTTAACTTTAAAAAACTAAAAATTGAAAGAAAAGGAAAATTAAAAGGAAAGATAGAGATAAAATCAAATCTTGAAGTAGAATCAGTTGAAAAAGATAATGTTGAAATTTCAAGTAAAGATGCACTTAAATTTACTTTTAAATACACCTTAACCTACGAGCCTGATTTTGCAGACATAGAGCTCAATGGATTTATTCTTGCACTAGTTGAAAAAGATGAACTAAAAATAATTTTAAAAGACTGGAAAAAAAAGAAACTTCCAGAAAAAATAAGAATACCTCTTTTTAACTTAATTCTAGACAAGTGCAATCTCAGAGCACTTCAACTAGAAGAAGAATTCAGTCTACCAATTCATCTTCCGCTTCCAAAACTCACCTCTCAACAAAAACCAGAAGACACAGCTTATACTGGTTAAATTTTCTCTTTATTCTTTTAAATATTTTTTAACTTATCAAATTTGTAAATTCCTTTTCCAATTACATAAACTTCAAATTCATTTAACACTTTCTTAGAAATAAATAATTTGCTCTCCTGAACATTGATAATATCACTTCCCTCAATAAATGGAAAAAAACTAGGCAAGATAATAACCTTTTTCCCTTTCCATTTACCCACCAAGAAACACTTATACCTCTCTTTTTTATATTTATCAGACAAAACTACTGCAGGATGTCTATGCCCAAGAATAATGCTTTTGATTTTTTTATCTAAACACTCAGGATACATCTTATGTCCATGCAGAAAACAGATTCCCTCTGTAACATAAAACTCTTTAATCTCAATCTCTTTTCTCTTTGCAATTGGTCCAAGAATAGTATCATGATTACCTTTAATTAAAATAATTTGTTTTGCCCATTTTTTAAACAAATCTAATATCCCTGTCACTTCTTTCCACTCTTGCTTAGAAATTTCACCAAATTCATGTTTTAAATCACCAAGAAGAACAATTTCATCTACTCTTCCAGTATCTGAAAATATCTCTCTCAACTCTTCAACCATTTCTTTAAACTGCATTCTAGGGACCAAAACACCAATTTTATTTAGAGACTCTTCATACCCTATATGCAAATCCCCTAAAACAAGAATATTTTTTGACTTTTCTTTAATTAAAACACACTTATTTAAAAATTTTATATTCATACCCCCAGCAAAGAAAACTTATTTTTAAACTAACTGGTTTAATTTTTCCCATCATTAAACAACACACTCAAAGACTCTCCAACAATTGTCCGGTAAATTGCCTCACCAAATAAATCAATTAAAGAGACAATTTCTAGTTTTTCAGATACTTGATTCTGAAGAGTATCTCCAGTCAGTATTCTGTCAAAATCAATAAATTTCTCTAATCCTCCAGTAAATAACCCATGAGTCCCATACGCAAAGATTTTTTTTGCTCCCTTTTCTTTTAAAATTTTTGCAGTTGTAACTAAAGTGTTACCTGTATCAATCATATCATCAATAATCAAACAATTTTTCCCCTCAACACTGCCAATAATCATTGTCTTAGCAATCTCATTTTCTTTTTCTCTTGTTTTATGTCCAAATGCTATTTCTGCAACGATTCCTTTACTTGCCAGCCTTTTCACAAAGCCTTCTGCTCTTTTTCCTCCACCTAAATCTGGACTTACAACCACCAAATCCTGAAGAATTTCAGGATGATTCTTTTTAAGGTGCTCAATTAGACTTGGAAAACTATAAAGATTATCAAAAGGAATTTTAAAATATTGTTGTATTCCAGGAGCATGCAAATCAACAGTCATTCCTCTTGTTGCATAAAGAGAAACAACATCTGCAACAGCTTTTGCATTTACAGAAACTCTTGATTCATCTTTTCTGTCTTGCCTTGCAAATCTAGTATATGGTAGAACAAGATTAACTTCTGAAGGTGAGGAAAAACCCATTGCCTGCAATGTAAAAACAAGTTCTGTGAACCATTCACAAGGTTCTTTATTAGAATCATGGATGTAGAAACACTTTTTCCTCCTTATATTCTCAGAAATTTTAATTTTAAATTCACCATCTTTAAATATTGTCTCTTCAATATCCACCAAATGTATAGGAAATTTTCTTCCATCTCTCGACAAAATATACTCATAAATCCCTTTTGCAAAACCATAACCCCTCCCTTTAGAATCTGCAATAATCACAACACCCACCATTTTTATTTTTTAACTAACTTTTTAAACCCCCAAAATCAACAAAAATCTTTTGTTTAAAAACAAATATATTCTAGAAGATATGCTTTTAAGTTGTAATATCTTTCACTATCTTTTTCTTTTTCATAGGTTTTTTTCAATCTCTTTTAAATGAGCTTCATGCATCCTCTTTAAGAAATTGATTTTATCTTCAATCTTTAATAGATCAGCATATCCCTGTAAAATCAAACCAAGTGCAAAAGGACTTGGTAATCTTGTATGAATCCTCTCAACCTTTATTCTTCCCTGCTTAATCCAACCCAAAACAACTTCTGCATTTTTAATATCCATTAAATCTTCTAAAACTTCTCTTCTCGCTTCTTTTAATATTGGAAAATCTAAACTTATCTTCTTCACACTTGCAAGCAAGAAATGGCTCTTCATTTGTTGCTTTCCTACACTCCTCTTTACACCCTTATAATTTCTTAAAATCATTAGAGCTCTTGCAGCACAGTGTCTAAACCTCCTGTTTAAAATCTCGGTCTTATTTATTGCTTCATCTAACACCTCTTTAAGATTTTCAGAATTTAAAAATTCCAGAGCTTTGTCTATTTTTAATCTTTCTCCAGAAAGAAAAAACCCATTATCATTAATTCCAATTTCAATATCTCTTCCTCCAGATTGGGCGACTAATAATGCAATTGCCCTGGACAAAGCATCATTAACCCTCCTTCCAAATAAACTATGAAAAATAACATAGTTCTTTTCCCCTTTATAAAACTCAATTAAAATTCTTTTCTCATGAGGTATTCTTGCAAATCTATCTTGTTCATAAAAATAATTATAAATCGCCAGAGCAACTTTCTCACTGCAATAAAGATACTCTTGAATAAACCTCCTTATCTCCACAGCAGAACCTTTATTCTCAAACTTTTCATTAACAAGGTTTCTAAATCTTCCAATATCCATTGCAGAATCAAAACTAAGAGGAAGCATTTCTGAAAACCACCTAGGAATAGTTGGTTTCCTGTTTACACTTCCTTTAACATAAATATTCATCCCCCTGGTATATAAAAACTGATACTTTTCTCCTCCTAAAACAAAAACATCCCCTGGTTTCATTTTTTCTAAAAAACCTTCATCAATAACTCCAATTCTCTCATTTTTTCTCTCTCCTCCTGCAATAACCACACTTACAAAACTTTCTTCAGGAATTGTTCCAATATTAGTCATATAAATCACTCTTGCTAGCTTCCCTCTCTTTCCAATCTCTTTTGTTTCTTTATCATACCAAATTTTTGCATAAACATTTCTTGCTTCTAATTCATACTCTCCTGCAAGATAACTTAATACAGCTAGAAAATCTCCTCTTTTTAAATCACTATAACAATAGCTCTTTCTTATCAAAGAAAACATTTCTTCTTCTTTCCACACCTTATAGATTGCCATTCCATAGATTTGTTGAGACAGGACATCTAAGCAGTTTCTTGGTATTCTCACCCTATCAATCTTTCTTTCAATTGCCTCTTTAGCCAGAATTGCAGACTCAATTAAATCATCTCTATCTAAAACCACAAATCTACCTTTTGCTACCTCATGTAGCTTATGTCCTGCTCTTCCTATCCTCTGTAGGGCTCTTGCAGCAGACTTTGGGCTACCAAGCAAGATAACTAAATCAATATATCCAATGTCTATTCCAAGCTCTAAACTTGTGCTAGTTACAACTACCCTAAGTTTTCCTTCTCTAAGTTTTTGTTCAATTTCAAACCTATGCTCTCTGGACATTGAAGAGTGGTGTGCACCAATATTCTCAAAATATTTAGAAGGAAACATTTCTTTTAAATGATGAACAACTCTCTCAGTTGCAGCGCGAGTATTTGTAAAAATAAGAGTGGTTTTGTGCTCCTGGATTAAATCATCTATTAGTTTATACAAAGAAGAATGCAATTCCAGGCTAGTTGTATCTATTAAATCAACTACAGGGGTTAAAACACTTATATCTGTTTTTTTTGTAAACTGCACATCTGCAATTAAGCATTCTCTTCCCTCTCCAACTAAAAAATTAGCAATCTCTTCTAATGGAGCAACAGTTGCGCTTAATCCGATCCTTACTACTGGAGTTTTTGAACTTTCTTCAAGCCTCTCTAAACTTAAACTCAAATAAACTCCTCTTTTATTAGCCAGTGCATGAATCTCATCAACAATAATAAACTCAATTCCCCTTAAAAGTTCAATAAATTTTTTTGTTGTTAAAACAATCGCAAGAGTCTCAGGAGTGGTTATAAAAATATGAGGCGGTTTCTTCAACATTTTTGTTCTTTCACTTGTTGTAGTATCTCCTGTTCTCAAACCAACTCTAATTTTCTGCATCTTTATTCCCCTCTTAGTAGCTATTTCTTCAATTTCTTCCAGAGGTCTAAGAAGATTAACCTGAATATCATTGCTTAATGCCTTTAAAGGAGAGATATACACTGCATATACCTTTTCCTCTAATTCATTTTTCTGAGCTAGACTCACAAGATAATTTAAAATACTTAAAAAAGCAGTTAATGTTTTAGTGCTCCCTGTAGGAGCAGAAATAAGTATATTCTTTCTCTCCCAGATAGGCATAACCCCATAAAGTTGAGGTAAAGAAAACTCTTGAAAACAAGAGAAAAACCACTCTTTCACCAATGGGTTTAAATTTCTCTCTAACTCTGTTGCTTTTCTTAACTCAGTTTTTATATACTTTTCTTTCATTTGAATATCACTATAAAAGAATACCTCTAACAAATAAAATTATCTTAAAAGTATTTAAAACTATTTCTCCAAACAGAGCCTTTAAATAGTTATTCGGTATTAATACATAAAATGAGGCTTAGTCAAGAGAAAATCAATAAAATATCTGAACAAGTTTTGTCTTATCTGTACCATTCTTTTCCAAAACAACCCTTTACTTCAGAAATTGCAAGAGAAATTGCAAGAGACGAAGAATTCATAAAAAAAATCCTTATTGACCTTAAAAACAAAACACTAGTAGTTTCTATTAAAACCAACCCAAAAGGAATTCTTTTTTCAAGAAGAATAAAATGGAGATTAAGTAATAAAGCATATGAAGCATACAAACAACATCAATAGTCTCACCTATATTTCAAACTAAACAAATCTTTAAATAAATCCTTATTTTCACAACAAAATGGAAGAGGAAAAACTACGAAAAGCTTTCTTTAGAATCAAGCAAGATATTCTCAGCCTGGGAAATGAGATCTCTGGAATTAAAGAAGATTTACTTGAGATAAAATCTTTTCTTCTATCTCTAGAACAAACTTCCCAACCTTCAAATTCTGAAAAAAACACTTCAAACACCCCAAATTCACTAGAAAAACCTCAGACAAATACTTCGACACATACTCTAGAAAGTTCGACACATCCTGTCACTTCGACACATACTTCGACAGTTCCATACGAAATAGGGGGGTTAAAACCCTCAAATTTAGATGTTTCTATAGGAAATGAAGGGGTTTCGACAGACAGACAGACAGACAGACAGACAGACATTCGACAGATAAATCCACTAAAAACCCCTATTCAACAAGATTTCTCAAGAGCTTCAGAGATTCTAGACTCCCTCGATACAATTAAAAAAAGTATACGCCTAAACTTTAAGAATATCACCCCCCAGGAAATGCTTGTTTTTTCTACAATTTATCAACTTGAAGACCTGAATATTGAAGAAATAAACTATCAAAAAATAGCCTCAAAATTAAAGCTTTCAGAAAGCTCTATTCGAGATTATGTACAGAGACTCATCCTTAAAGGCATCCCAATTACTAAAATAAAGGCAAATAACAAGAAAATCTCTCTTAAAGTATCTTCTGAGCTAAGAAAAATAGCTTCTCTTGATACAATTATCAGGCTCAAAGAAATTTAGCTGTTTTAACCTTTAAAAGTCCTTATTTTACCTTTTTTAACATTCTAGACTCTACTTTTCCAATATTAAGAAAATATTCGTTGTAACGAAATTAAAGAAGCCTCTATCTCAAAGAATCTCCTTGATTCATTCAATATTAAGCATTTTAAGGCTTAAAATGCTGGTTTTAGCTTATCCTCTCTTTTAATACTCTTTTATTTTTTTCTTTATTTTCTCTCTCACTTTTCCATGATTTCAGATTCTAAAACCCTTAAATCTTCACTTTTTACTCTATTCTCTCTAGGTCTCATTATCTTTCCTGCGCCTAACCCTCACTTTTCCATGTTTCATACATACTTTTCACTGGTTTTTTAATTATTTTTGAATTTCCCTATTCTTTCTAACTCTCACTTTTACCTTTTTTAAGAGGATTTCCTTTGTTTTTTTAGGAATATACAGCCTTTTTTTATTATTTGTCTCAATTTGTTCAAAAATTAACCCCTCACTTTTCTGTTTTATTCTGTTTACCTGCCCCCTTATTGTAGCTCTATCTTTTCCCATCATTGCAGCAAGATCATCATAACTCAATTTCATATCAGTATTTAAAAGAATCATTACAATTGCTCTCTCAGTAATAGATAATCTGTCTAAAAACGAGCTTTGAACAGCTGTTTGCACACTGTTTTGCACAGCATAATCAGCTGTTTGTTTATAAACAGCTGTTTGCTGTTGTTTAAACACCCGAGGATTTCCAAGTATTGCTACCATATTTTTTAAATCTTCTACCTCAGATTTTATCGACGCTATTTCTTCAAAAATGTCATCAACATCCTGTTTTAACCCAGAATCAACATTATCTAAGTGTTTAACCCACTTACTTAAATTAAGAACATCTTGTTTTGCACTGTTTAAAGCTGTTTGCACAGCCACCTTATGATTATTAAACTCCTCTTTTTTCACCTTTTTTCCAAACCAATCAAACATAACTATTCTACAAAAATTAGGTTTTTAAATCTTTTGTATTTTTGTTCAAAAATCTATTTTACCTCCTACTCCCTACAAAACCCAAAACTCTCTACATTTTTCCTTTGAAAAAATCTCTCGTCGGTAAATCTTTTTATAAGTTTAAAATTAATCTCTCTTAACTAACCCTACCTAAGTGCACATCACCCGCCCCTCTAAAGAAACTTTGCAAAAATTCTTAGGAATTTTTGCTTAAATTAGCCAAAATTTCTCTGAAATTTTGTTATTTTTATATGTTTACTCACCATAATATTTAAAAACCTCTTCTTTCTCAACACTAAATGAACCTTCAAGGAGCACTTTACTTTCCAACTCATGACATAAGAGATTGGGAGTTTTGTAGAAATAGACATCCTCTAATTGACACTACCTGGAGATCCACTAAAGATGATCCCTCCTCACTTTATCAATTAAAAACAATTAATCCTCGAGCTGAAGTAGTTAGTGCACAATTATTCACTTCTGATGGAAGATTTTTAGGACACAGGCAAATAAAACTTTCTGAAGCACATCTTTATGAGCAAGTTCCAGAACAAGAGCTTCCCTGGAGAACCCAAACACCCCCTTCAATTGAATGTGCACCAACCTTACCTTAATTCACTTAAAAAACACAAAACTAAAAATGATAGAAACTTACTGTAACAGAGCACAAACAACTGTCTCTCTAGATGTTGGAGATTCTACACACATAACTCCTGCCCAATTTTCATGTTGTTATGCAATTAAAGGAAGTGCTGTTAATTGCAGACGTTCTCTTGCAGAACTCTGCCCAGTATATCCTGAACTTGTCCAAATTGCAGAATCACTAAGAAGAGAGAATCCAGACACACTTGAGGGAATAGATCTAACTCCAGGTAGTCCAGATTCAAGAACCCAACTTGGCCCAAGCTACACCCCTACACTAACCCCTCCTAAGTGCACAGAACCCTCCTGCCCAGATAACCATGGATCACAAGAAAACTCTGATATTTAACAAAAAAACCTCTAAATACTTTAAAAAACCCATAATTTCCTCTAAATCATTATTTATGCGTAAAAACTACTCACAATATATCTTGTGCGAACCCTTGTTAATTAAGAGGTTTTTTAGATAAAAATTAATACCCTGAACTATACAAAAGCTTAAAAAATAGATTCTTGAATTGTTTGTATGGAAAAGACAAACATAAGCACACTCATATTCCTGATTATTGGAAGTTTTATTCTTAATCTTCTTTCATTTGGATTAATCTTCTTTAAGGGGAATCCTTTTATTGAACAGTATATTGAAATATTAAAAAAAGTGTTATTTGTGATAGTTATCCTACTCCTCACTTACTTTTCTTCTAAACTAATAAACCGTTTAATCAATAAACGACTTAAGATCAGATCAGGTGTTGAAAGAGCTCCTGAACTTATTAATCGGTTAGTTGCAATTGTAGTATTTATTTTAGGGATAGTTCTTATTTTAAGATATTTTCAAATTGAGCTCACACCCATACTTGCTGCTCTTGGAATTCTTGGTTTAGCAGTAGGTTTAGCCCTGCAACCCACTCTTTCTAATTTATTTGCAGGATTGCAGATACTCTCAAATAAACCTATAAGTCTAGGAGATTATATTGAAGTAGATGGATTTAAAGGATATGTCCAAGATATTGGGTGGCGTTCTACTCAAATAAAAACCCTTCCAAATAACATGGTTATTATTCCTAATTCAATGTTAATAGGGAGTGTAATCACTAATAATTCTATTTTTACTAAAGAAATGTCAGTGATAGTTGAAGTGGGGGTGGATTATGGTTCTGATTTAAAAAAAGTTGAGAAAATAACCTTAGAGGTTGCAAGAGAGATTCAAAAGAAAGTTAAAGGTGCAGTTGCAGATTTTGAGCCATTAGTCAGATTTAACACTTTTGCTGACTCAAATATTGGATTTAGTGTTATTCTTAGAGTTAAAGAGTTTATGTACAAATACACTATCCAACACGAGTTTATTAAATCTTTAAAAGAAAGATATGACAAAGAAGGAATTGAAATTTCCTGGCCAGTTAGAAAAATTGTAGAAACCAGAAGCAAACATTCCAAAACTAAAAAATGATACAAATAAGAAAAGGAATCCTTAGATTAGATGGAGAATTAAAACCCCCTCTCAAAACACTCCACTAAAAACACGTATGTCTGGAGATAAAAGAAAAACCTTATCATCTTCACTTCTTAGTCCTCTATAGACTCTCTGTAAAAACTCTCTTTTTGCCTTGTCTATATAAAACTCATTATAATATTGAGGTTTTGTTTTTTTTAATATTCTCCAGAACACTCCCTGGACATTTGGGTAAGGGTACTTAGTCAGGATTATACTATTACACGTCTCTCCTGGAAAGTCTACCCCCCTATTGCACTTTGTTGAGTACAAAATATCCCTCTCTTTTTGCTTAAATCTTCTTACACTCTCCCCTACACCCTCTTCTGATTGTATTGCTCTAAGCTTCTCCTGGCTCATAACCTCACCTAGGGAGTATAGCCCAATCTCTCTTTCTGTAGGCAAGTCTTTAAAAGAATTAACATGAATAAGAACTGGCCTTTTTGCTATTTCAATGCATTTTTCAAGTGCTTTGAGGTATTGTTCTCTTGTTACTTTTCCTTGCTGAAAATTACTGTACCTGCAATTAATTTCTTTTCCTGTTCTAAGTGCAGTTAACTTTCCAGGCATTTTAGTTTCTGCTTCTATAATCTTGAAATCTTTTAAACCAAAGATATCTTTGAGAACTCCTTCAGAGTGTATTGTTCCAGACATCATTACAACAACTTTATTTTTGTCAATAAGTTCTTTAAACCTCTTTTCTAGGTTTGTTGTTACCAATCTCACAAACAAATCTTTTTCTTCTTTATAAAAAGAAACATATGTTTCCTCAAAAAACCCCTGAAAGGTTCTAGCAGTCTCATCCACCTGATAACAATAATTCTCTTCATCACATTCTACAAGATTCATTAAATCAGAGTCTAAGAATAACTTCAATAAGAGCAAAATTTCTGTTTCTTCTAATCTAACTATTTTATCATTTGAAATACTCCCTATTATCTTTTTATCTCTCAAAAGAGTTTGTGTCAGCGACGAGATTTTTTCAACAATCTCCTGAGTTTTTTCATCTGGAAACAAAGTTCCAAGAGCAAAACTTAACCTAGTTAGATTAATGCTTTTGCTATTAGAAAAACTATCTAAAAATTCATCACACTCATCAATAATCTCAATATCTGTAAAAGGTTTTCTATTCATCAAAGTTTCTATTTTATATTTTTGGCTGTTAAATATGAGGACATCTGAGTCAAGATACTCTTTAAACTGCTCATAATAACCGCACCCATGCTTCCTTTGATAAATCGTGTATGTTTTGTCCATTAATCCTCGATAATTTCTTTTTTCTGCATCCCCTAAATTTAATTCTATTTCAGACGGAGCAATCGGGCTCCAGTAAGGGCATACTGGTGCAATAGACATTCTTCTTATATGATTTAAATTAAAAACAAAACTTGATTTTACTTTTTCATTTTTCTTTAGATACTCTTTAATTTTCTTAAAATTTTTTTCTTTAATCTCAATCTTGCAGGGAATCTGAGAATTGTCGCAAGAATAATCATTTTTACTTTCTTTTTTCTGCATCTGGATTGGAGGACTATCAAAAATATCTAAACTAGAATTTTTTTCACTCATAACTCTTTTTGCTACTTCTTCAATTTCCCCCTCATCAAGTTCTTTAAGATAAGGGCATAGATGATTTGCTCTCCCAGTTACTACACTTATCTTTAGTCTTTCTCCATTCTCTTTTAACAAATACTTTCTATGGGTGTAGTCTTCTTCATACTGTTTTTGAAGATTCTTAACAGGAACAACAATACTTG
>CAYOFN010000012.1:0-20395 GCA_964403535.1 Candidatus Woesearchaeota archaeon | reverse complement strand
AAAAGGAATCGTTAGCTGGGTTAAGATCGTCGTGAGACAGATTGTATGATATCTACTAGATATGTTATTGACTGAGTGAAACAATCCTGTAGTACGAGAGGAACCAGGATTGGGTGCCTCTGGTGAGCAGTTGTTATGAGCAGGCTGCATAGCTACGCACTGTATGGATAAGCGCTGAAAGCATCTAAGCACGAAGCCATTCGCAAAACGAGTCAATTTAAGCCGTCATAAAAGATGACGTTGATAGAGTTGGAGTGTAAGTTTCAAGGCAACGAGAAATTCAGCTCACAACTACTAAAAGCCACAATTTTAATCTTCAAATTCTCCATCTGCTTTTGATTTTTCTTTGAAAAATCAAAAAGAATTAAGTTATACTTTTGTTCTGCAATTTTTATTTCTGTCGAAGAGCTTTCTGAAATGTATCATTCATCTATGAATTTATAATTTGTTAAGAGAGGGTGATTATAAGTGTATTTCAGATAAAGAAAGATTAGACTTATATACCCTCAAATCTTTTTAAGAAAATGGGATTTGAAGCAGCAGAAGATGCTGCTGGAACAAAGTCAGATCCTCCTCCTGGTGATTTAGAAGTTGTTGCTGTGACAGGAGACAGGGATTCTAAAAGAGAAATTGTGCAAGGATATCTTGGGAGAGATGTAACCTTGGTATTAAAAGGTAAAGAGGTTGAAGGACATATTCTTGGAGGGTGTTATACTGGAACTTGTTTTTGTTTTGCTCATGGAGGAGGGTGGGGGCCTATGGAAAGAATGGGTTATGATGATGTTCTGAGTTTGATTATTAAGAGAAAAAGAGTTCAGTAGTTAACTTTAAAAATAGAGAAAGAGATGTATTTTTGAGTGGGATAGCTAACTTTCGGGATCGAGCTTTTAAATAAGCAAGTTTTGAAAATGAAAACTGATTCTGAGGAAGGTCCGCCCATCCTAAACTTTAAGTTTAGCTGCAGAAATGCAGAGTCATCTTCGAAAGAAGATTGTCGCGAGGCAAAGCTCTGGTATAGAAACGACACAGCTCCTGTGGAGTTATGAATCATGCGAGGAACTTAGAAACAGGAGATTTGATGGAACGAGCAACTTGGCTGATGTAAGGTTAAACTCAATTAAGAGTTATGGCTGCATAGTATAATGTTAGCTCAATTTGTTCGCCCTAAAAGGAAACGAAAATTGACAGAAGGTGGCCTACTTCCCACTCAAAATATTAATATAATCTTTAAATGAGAAATAAACCGCGATATATTTAAATAACAAAAGTTCATAATAAATCTACGGGGGTGTAGCTCAGTGGGAGAGCACATGACTGAAGACTACACGTAAGAAATCATGGTGTCGGGAGTTCGATTCTCCCCACCCCCATTTAAAGAATTTTCACAAAAAACTTTAAATACTTTGATTTGTAAATAATATTAGTAAAAGAGGAAAAATGAATAAAAAAGGAGCTATGGAATTGTCTATAGGCACAATTATTATAATTGTCATTGCTCTTGCTTTTTTGATTTTAGGATTAATTCTTGTGAAGCAGATATTTTTTAGTGCAACTAATAATGTAGATATTCTTGACCAAAAGGTTCAGTCTGAGATACAAAAATTATTTACAGAAGAAAAAAGAATAGTGGTTTATCTTTCAAATAATATAGCTAAACCAAAACAAGGAGAAGAATGGGGAGTTGCATTTGCTATTAAAAATCTTGAAATGGGAACAGGAAGTGCTTCAGATTTTAATTATGTTGTTAATGTTGTTGATTCATCAAGTTGCAATTTGCGTCCAGAACAAGCATTAACTTATATTAAATTAGGAAGAGCAGAAACAATGAGTATTGCACCTGGACAGACAGCATATAGATTAATAAGATTTAAGATACCTGAGACCGCTCCATTATGCTTGATGAGATTTAATATTAATGTGTACAAGGGTAAGTCTCCTTCTCCTGGAAATGAGTATACTTCTGATTTTTTTGATTTAGAGATAAATCCAAAGTAGACATAAACTTAATAAACACTTTTTCTCTTGATTAGTTATGTTGAAGTTATATAATACTCTGACAAGAAAAAAAGAGGAGTTTAAATCAATAAAAAAAGGAAGAGTAGGAGTTTACAGTTGTGGACCAACTGTTTATTGGTATCAGCATATTGGAAATTTGAGAAGTTATCTTTTTTCTGATGTTCTCAAGCGAGTTCTTTTATATGAAAAGTATAACCTCAAACATGTGATGAATGTTACTGATGTTGGACACTTGACAAGTGATTCTGATGAAGGAGAAGACAAAATAGAAAAGGCTGCAAAAAAAGAACATAAAAAAGCTCAGGAGATTGCAGAATATTACTTAAAGATTTTTAGAGAAGATTTTAAAAAATTAAATATAATTGAACCAGATATTTGGTGTAAAGCGAGTGAGCATATAAAAGAACAAATTGAACTTATTAAAAAATTAGAGAAAAAAGGGTACACTTACAAAACATCTGATGGAATTTATTTTGATACAAGTAAGTTTAAGGATTACTGGAAATTAGCTAGACTAAAAGTAGAGGGATTAGAAGCTGGGAAAAGAGTTTCTTTAAAAGAAAAAAGAAGTTCTACTGATTTTGCTCTCTGGAAGTTTTCTGAAAAACCAGGAGAGAGACAGCAGGAGTGGGATAGTCCGTGGGGAATTGGATTTCCTGGATGGCATATTGAATGCTCTGCAATGTCAATGAAGTATCTTGGAGAGAATTTTGATATTCATACTGGGGGGGAGGATCATATTTCAGTCCATCATACAAATGAGATTGCCCAAAGCGAGGCTGCAACAGGGAAAAAATTTGTAAATTACTGGCTCCACGGGGCTTTTTTAACATTTAAAGGAGAGAAAATAAGCAAAAGCAAAGGAGGACTGTATACTCTCTCTGAATTAGAAGAACAGGGATTTTCTCCTATGAATTATAGATATTTTGTTATTAGTGCTCATTATAGAAAGCCTCTGAGTTTTACTATGGATAATTTAAAAAATGCTAAAAATTCTCTTGAAAGATTGAAGAAGATTATTTCAGAGTTAAAAGATGATAAAAAGGAAAATAAAGAGTATCTAAAAATATTTCAGAGTGCAATCGATGATGATTTGAATATGCCTGAAGCTCTGCAGGTTTTATGGAAGCTGGTTAGAGATGAAAAAGCAGAGGGCAAATTAAAAACAATAAAGAAAATGGACGAGGTTTTTGGACTAAGATTGCTGGAAAAAGAAAAAGTTTCTGTTCCGGGTGTAATTAAAGGATTAGCTGAAGAAAGAGAAAAAGCAAGGAAAAATAAAAATTTTAAATTAGCTGATGAATTAAGAGAGAAGATAAAGAGAGAGGGATGGCAAGTTAATGATACTGAAAGTGGGTATAGACTGGAGAGATTGTAAAATGAAAAAAGAAATAGAATTTGTAAATCTAAAATACAAACCTAAGAAAAGTGATTTAGTTTGTTTGTTTAGAGTTGAACCAAATAAAGTCTCTGTTGTGAAAGCTGCAAATGCTATTGCACTTGAGTCTTCTATAGGAACATGGACTCCTGTCAAGAGTCAGAAATCTTATGTAGACAGAATTGGAGCCAAAGTTTTTTCTGTCAAAGGAAAGAGTGTAGAGATTGCTTATCCTAATGAATTATTTGAAAAAGGAAATATTCCAAATATTCTCTCAAGTGTTGCAGGAAATATTTTTGGAATGAAAATTGTAAAAAATCTCAGGCTTGAAGATATAAAAATTCCTGAGGGAATTCTTGATTCATTTAAAGGGCCAAAATATGGAATTAAAGGTATAAGAGATATGTTAAAAGTTAAAGAGAGACCATTGTTAGGAACAATTATCAAACCAAAACTTGGTTTAAAAACAAAAGACCATGCAAGAGTTGCATATGAAGCATGGTACGGGGGATGTGATTTAGTAAAAGACGATGAGAATTTAGCTTCACAAAAATTCAATAAGTTTGAAGAGAGACTTGCGAGAACTCTGGAAATGGCAAATAAAGCTGAAGAGCAGACTGGAGAGAAAAAAGGATATTTGATTAATGTAACTGCTGAGACAAAAGAAATGATGAGGAGAGCGCAGTTAGTTGAGGATTTAGGAGGAAAGTTTGTAATGGTTGATGTTATTACTGAGGGATTTGGAGCTTTGCAGACTCTTAGAGAAGCTGATTTTAATCTTGCAATACATGCGCATAGAGCAATGCATGCAGCTCTGACTCGCAATAAAAGACATGGAATAAGCATGATGGTGCTGGCTGATTTGTGTAGACTTATTGGAGTAGATACTCTTCATATTGGAACAGTTGTAGGAAAATTAGAAGGAAGTTTAAAAGAAGTTTCTGAGATTGAAGAAGAAATTGAGGGAAGAATAGTAAAAAAATCCAAAGAAAGGCTGGCACAAAATTGGAGAAAAATAAAACCAACACTTGCTGTATCCAGCGGGGGATTACATCCAGGACATGTTCCTTATCTGATGAAACATTTAGGAAAAGATTTAGTTATTCAAATGGGAGGAGGAATTCACGGGCATCCTAAAGGTACATTAAGGGGAGCAATTGCTGCACGACAGGCTATTGAATCTTGCATGAGAAAGGAAAGTCTAAAAAATTATTCAAAAACTCATTTAGAATTAAGAGATGCTCTGGAATTTTGGGAAGAAGCATAAGCTTTAAAAGATAGTTTTTTCTTTGATAATAATGGATATTAAAGTTATGAATGATTATCAGAATTACAGATGGTTTGTAACTTCAAGTGGAAAGATTGTTATTGGTGGAAAGAATGCTATACAAAATGAGGAGATAATGAAAAGAGTTGATAAAGATGACAGTATCATGCATACCTCAACTCCAGGAAGTCCATTTTGTATAGTGGAAAAACCAAGTGAACAAGACTTAAAAGAAACTGCTATTTTTTGCGCTTGTTTCAGCCACGAATGGAGAAAGGGAAAGGAAAAATCTGAAATTCATATTTTTAAAGGAGAACAGGTTATTAAGAACAAAGGAATGAAACACGGAACATTTGGAGTGATGGGGAGTGTGAATAAAAAGAAAGTTCAACTAAAACTAGCTCTTGATGTGCAGAATACTAAACTTAGAGCTGTTCCTGAAAGCTCTGCAAAGAAAAAACTTATTATTTTAAAACCTGGAAAATTAGACAAAGAAGAGGCAGCTCTTAAAATTATAAAGATATTAAAAGATAAGTACAGTTATCTTGTTACAAAAGAAGAGGTTATGGCGGCGATTCCTTCTGGAAATATAGGTATAGGAAAATGATGGTAAAAATGCAAATTGGGAAGAAAGGGCTAACTTCTGAGTTTATTGAGAGTGTAAAATTTGCTTTTAAAAATTCTGAAGTTGTAAGAGTAAATCTTTTGAAAAATTCTAAGAGAGACAGAGAGGAAACTAAAAAAATTGCTGAAGAGATAGTTAATGGACTTGGAGGAAAGAAAGGAGAGTATACTCATAAGATTATTGGATTTACAATTGCCATAAGAAAGTGGAGAAAACCGAGGAGACAATAAATTTATAAACCCTTTTCCTTAATCATATTCAAGCTAAACATTGTGATCTCGTATGATTACGAGTCGCGAAGTTCTAATTCCGAAAGGAATGGCTCAAGAGATTAAAATGCCAGTATACGAAGTTCCAGCTGATGAATTTAATAGAAAATTAGCTCTTGCTCTAATGGAAATTCCAGAGTTTAAGATGCCTGAATGGGCTAATTTTGTTAAGACAGGAATCAGCAAAGTAAGACCTCCTTTTGAAAAAGATTTTTGGTATAAAAGAGCTGCTTCTATTTTAAGGCAGATATATTTTAGAGGAGTAGTGGGAGTAGGAAGATTAAGAACAAGATATGGAAGTAAAAAGAACAGGGGAGTTCAGCCTGAAAAATTTAAAAAAGGAAGTGGAAAGATTATAAGGACAATTTTGCAGCAAGCTGAAAAAGCAGGATTTTTAGAAAAGGCGACTACTGGAAGGGCAGGGAGAAAATTAACTTCAAAAGGAAAAGAAGTTTTAGATTCAATTAAGCCTGATGAAAAACCTAAGATTGTAGAGAAAAAAGAAAAAGTAGAGAAGAAGCAGGAAGTGGAAAAGAAAGAAGAAGTAGGAGAGAAAGAAAAGGAAGAGAGAAAAGAGAAGAAACAAGCGATTAAAGAAGCAAAGAAAAAGAAGATTGAAGAAGAAGAAGCACAAGGAGAGATCTAAAAATGCAGAGAAAAGATTATCAAAGAAAAATAAAAATGGCTAAGATGCAGAGAAGAACTAAGTGGGCTCCTATCTGGGTTATTTTAAAAAAATTCGGTGCAGGAAAAAGAATTCATCCTTCAGCAATCACAAGAGTAAGAAGAAGCTGGAGAAGAACTAAATTAAAGATTAAACCAAGAAAAGTCAGAAAAGGATTTTTCGGATAAAAATGGCAGATAAAAAACAAGCTGAGCCTAAAATGATTCTTGAAAGAGAGTATATCATCCCTCTTAGAAAAGAATGGAGAAAAGTTCCAGAGTATAAACGGGCAAACAAGGCTGTAAAGGCTGTAAAAGAGTTTTTAGTCAGGCATATGAAAATTTATGATAGAGATTTAAGAAGAATAAAAGTTGATATCCTGTTAAATAATGAATTAAGATTTAGAGGAATGAGAAAACCTCCTGCTAGAATAAAGATTAAAGCAAAAAAATATGATGATGAGAGTGTCAGAGTTGAATTAGCAGAATTACCTGAAGTTCTTAAGTATAAAATAGCAAAAGAAGAGAAGAGAATTGAGAGTAGAGGAAAAGTAGAGAAGAAGCAGGAAGTGGAAAAGAAAGAAGAAGTAGGAGAGAAAGAAAAGGAAGAGAGAGAAGAGAAAAAACAGTCAGTTAAAGAAGCAGGGAGAAAAGAAGCGAAAATGCAGGCAAAACAAATGAAACATACTTCTAGCACTAAAGAAGTAAAAATTCAGAGAAAAGCTTTGCAAAAATAATTAAGCAGGATTTTTAAACCTTAGATTTTTCTAGTTTATTAAAGAGTGTGAGAGGAAATCATGAAACTTAAATTAAAAAGGATAAAAGATATAGAACAAATTTCAAAAGAGTTAAAAACACAAGGGAAAATAATTGTAACTACTAATGGAAGTTTTGATATACTTCATTATGCGCATGTAGACTTGCTTGAAAAAGCAAAAAACGAAGGAGAAGTACTGATTGTTTTGTTAAATAGTGATAATTCTGTCAGAAGATTTAAAGGAGAGAAAAGGCCAATTATTCCTGAGATTGAAAGAGCAAGAATGTTGTCTGCATTGGAATGTGTTGATTATGTTGTGATATTTGATGAAGATACTCCTCTTAAACTCCTTGAAATTATTAAGCCAGAAGTTCATGTTAAGGGGGGGAGTTTTATTCCTGAGAGAATTAAAGAAGAACAAAAACTCCTGGATAAATGGGGAGGAAAATTCAAGAGTTTTATTCTTGAGGAAGGTTTTTCTACAACAAATATAATCAACAAAATTCTTGAACGTTGTGAGAAAGGAGTTTAAATGAAACTATCAAAAGAAGAATTTTTAGTTTTGTGGCAGTTAGAAGAAGGAGCGAATTTCCCTGAAGAGGTTGAAGCATTTATTAACCTTAATGTAGAAGAAATAATGAAAGTTTTTATTAAGTTGGAAAAAGAAGAGATTATTAAGATAAATAAAAAGTATGATGAACATAATAAAAAAGAAAATTGGTTTGCAGTTCTTAATAAAGAAAAAGCCCTGCCTTTTTATAAAGAATATAAAAAATGGGTTCCAGAGTCATGGTAAATAAAGAAAAACCAATTTCAGAACTACTTGAATTCTCAGTATTAAATATAGACAAGCCCTCTGGACCTACAAGTTTTTCAGTTTCAGACTTTATAAGGAAAAAAATTAAAGAGGCAGGAGTTGATTTAAGAAAAACATGTCATTTTGGGACTTTGGACCCGAAGGTTACAGGGGTTCTTCCTATAGGGTTAGGCAGGGCTTGTAAATTAACTGGTTTTGTTTTAGGGCATGACAAGACATATGTTGGATTAATGCATATTAATAAAGAAATGAGCATAGAAGAACTGCAAAAGATTATTGATAAAAATTTTATTGGAAAGATTATTCAACTTCCTCCAAAAAAATCAAGAGTAAAGAGGCAGGAAAGAGAAAGGGAGATAAAACAATTTAAGATTTTAGAAAAAGGAGATGGAGAAAGAGATAAGGAGTTTTTATTTGAAGCAGAGGTTCAGGGAGGAACATATATCAGGAAGCTTATTCATGATTTAGGGGAGATTGAAGAAATTGGAGGTGCGCATATGACTGAATTAAGAAGAATAAAAGCAGGGATATTTGAAGAAAAAAATAAAGAGTTTGTAAATTTGTATGATTTTGAGAAAGCTGTTAATGAGTTTAAAGATGGAAAAGAAAAAAAGCTAAGAGAAATGTTGATTCCTGCAGAGTCTGTAATAAAAAGAATCATGCCTTATGTTAAAATAAAAGAAGACTCTTTGAAAATGTTATTAAACGGAAAACCTCTTATGAAAAAAGATTTAGATGAAGAGGTTCCAAATTCAGAGATTTTTGCTGTTTTTTGTGAAGAAAGATTTGTTGAGATTGCAAGAAAAATAGAGGATAAAGGGGACATAATTGCAAAACCTGAATTTGTCAAAGATTAACAAAACATATTTTTTTATTGTCTACTCAATAACAATAAAGTTTTTAAAGTAAAAAAGGAGTTTATTAGGAAGATGACTGTTCCAAGATATCATGACTACTCTCCTCTGCCAGACACAGGAGTAAAAGGAAGATACAGAGATAAAAGAGCTTCTATTACTACAAAAGTTAGAGGATGGATTGAAGGTAGAGTTGAAATGCGTACACCAAAAGGAGACTGGTATTTTGAAGTAGCTCCTGATGGACTGGTTCATGGAAGTTTTTTAGGTACTCAGTATCTCAAGTCTATAACTCGTTCGTGTGAGAGAAGAAGTGATGAACAAGTTCTTAGACAATCAGAGAAATGGGGGCTAGAGGTTATTCCAGTTGATACTCAAGGAAATTATGAAACAGTTACTCAGAGTGATCAAACCCTAAGTAGAAGAAGAGAAATTAGAGTTCCTGGAAGGAACGGGAGAATTTTAGCAATTTCTACTCATGAAAGAACCTGTTTGGTATTAGGGGGGGAGATAGTCATAACAAGAAATGAAAACCAAATGAAAGGCAGAAAAGTATTAAGAGCAAGCAGAAGAGATGAATTTTTAGAAAAGCAGGGATTATGCTTAGTTCAGTAGCAATAGTATTATAAAGTAAGAAGAGTTTTTCTTTTAATGAGGGAGTTTATTTATTATTCAAAAAATGCAGTAACTAAAGGAAATTTTGATACAAGAGAGCTTATGAAAGCAGGTAGGATGGATATTGTATGCCAGATGGTGATTATGAGTTTTTTTGTTTCTCATAATTTAAGGGAGGATGTGAAGTTGCATCTAATCTTTGATGGACCTCCTGATGCTCCAAAACATATTGAGATGTTTCCAGGAAAAGAGCTTGAGAGTGAAGAAGAAAGAGTTGACATAAGCAAGAAGGATGTTGCTGGGTTAATAAAAAGACTTCTTTACAAATACAGACCAATGAAAAAAATTGAAGCTTTTCCAGGATACTGGATAGAGAAAAAAGGATTAGTCCAGGTAATTGAGGAACTAAAAGAAAAGGGAAAGGAAATCTTCCTTCTTGATAAAAGAGGAGAGGATATAAGAGATGCAAAGATGAAGGGAAATTCTGTTTTTGTTTTAGGAGACCAGGATGGCATTCCTAAGCAAGAAATGAAAAAGCTTAAAAAACTAGGAGTAAATAAGATTTCTATAGGACCTTGTATGTATTTTGCTTCACAAACAATGACTATATTGCAGAATGAAATTGACAGAAGAGAAGCAGGAAAAAGTGAGGAAATAGAAGAGGGAGTGAAAAATGAAAACAATGAAAATTAACATTTTCAAGCCTTCATTTTTAAGAAAATGGAGTGAAAAATGAAAACAAATAAAGTTGTAATATCTGGATTAGTGCAGGGAATTTTTTTTAGAAATTTTATTAAAGGAAAAGCTGATGAACTTGGAGTAAAGGGGCATGTCAGAAATCTTGAAACTGGTGAGGTAGAGGTATTTTTAGAAGGAGAAGATGGAAAAGTTAACAAGATGGTTGAGATATGCAAAAAAGGTTCTCCTCATAGCCAGGTTAAAGAAGCAGTAGTTGAAGAAATTAAGCATATTGGATTTGAAGATTTTAAAGTAGTTAATATTTAATAGATAAAACTTTAAAAGAAGGATTTTTAAATATCTCTTTCTTGTTTAATTTATGAGTAGAAAAGAGCAGATAGTAGAGGAAAGAGAGAAAAAGATTTCTGAACTAAGAGAGAAAAAGATTGAACCTTATGCATATAGATTTGATAAAAAACAAAATTCAAGTGAACTAAAAGAAAAGTTCGGAAAAATAAAGCCTGGTGAGAGAACTAAAAATAAAGCAAGAGTTGCAGGGAGAATTATTACAATAAGAGACCTGGGAAAACTGATTTTTGCTACACTGAGAGATGAAAGCGGAGAGATACAAATTCTATTTCAAAAACCATCAACTCCTGATAAAGAGATTAGCTTTTTTAAAAGATATATTGACTCTGGAGATTTTGTTGGTGCTGAGGGAAATTTAATGAGAAGCAAGAGAGGAGAATTGAGCATACTTGTGAAAAAAGTTTCATTGTTAACTAAGTCTATTCTTCCTCTGCCTGAAAAATGGCACGGATTAAAAGATAAAGAGGAAAGATACAGAAAAAGATATCTTGACTTAATTATGAATCCTGATGTTAAAGAAGTTTTTGTTCTTCGTGCAAAAATAATTGAGGCAATTAGAGAATTTATGAAACTAAATAAATTTATGGAAGTTGAGACTCCTCTTTTACAGTCTGTATATGGGGGGGCAAGTGCAAAACCTTTTGAAACTCAGTGTGATGCTTTTAATTCAAAAGTATATCTTAGTATTGCTCCTGAACTTTATCTTAAAAAAGCACTTGTAGGAGGATTTGATAGAGTTTATGAGATAACTAAAAAATTCAGAAATGAAGGAGTGGACAGACAACATAATCCAGAACATATGACTGTTGAATGGTATCAGGGATATGCAGATTATGAAGATGGAATGAAGATGTTTGAAGAATTAATAAAATTTATTTGTAAAAGATTGTTTGGAAAATTGCAATTTGAGTATCAAGGTAATAAAATAGATTTGAGTAAATGGAAAAAAATTTCACTAAGAGAAGTAATTAAAAAAAATCTTGGTGAGGATATTGATAAAATTAAAAGTGATGAACAAGCAAGAAAAATTGCTGAAAAGCATGGAATCAACCCTGATGGAATAACTCAGATAAATCTCCCTGATGAGTTGATGAAGTTATTCAGGGAAAAATTTATTCAGCCTACTTTTCTTGTAGACTATCCTATTGAACTTGCGCCTCTGGCTAAACCTAAGAAAGGTGACTCTACTAAGGCAGAGATATTTCAGCCATTTATTGGAGGAATGGAACTTGCAAGAGCTTATTCTGAATTATCAGACCCAGAATTACAGGATGAACATTTTAAAGAACAGGAAGAAGAAAGAAAGAGAGGGAATAAAGAAGCAATGCCTGTTGATAAGGACTTTGTAGAAGCTCTGAAATATGGAATGCCTCCTGCTTGCGGAGTTGGAATTGGAATTGAGAGAGTAGTAATGTTATTTGCAAATCAATCTTCAATCAGAGATGTTATTTTGTTTCCTTTTATGAAACCTCAGTAAAAAGATGAAAGATTAGATATTTATATACTCTCTACTTATTAATTGTTATGAAAAAAGAGTTAATCTTTTTGGTTGTGTTACTAATGTTAATACCTGAAATTTCTGCTGCAGTTTACAGCTCAGTACAGCCAACTATTTATGAGTGTGGGAATATTACTGAAGAAAATGTTGTGTATACTATGAATAAGTCTCTCTTTAATGGAAATGTTTCTCCTGTTTCTCCAAATGGATGTATTGACATTCAGGCCCAGAATATTACTTTAGATTGTAATGGTTCAGTTATAAGAAATACTTCCCTGGTTACAGCAGGAATTTATTCAAATAAGATTAACACAACTATTAAAAACTGCAATATCACTCTCAGTGCAGCAACAGGAAGTTATGGAATTTACCTTCTTAAAGCAAATAACTCTTATGTTAATAATTGCACTTTAAATGGCAATAACTCAGGTTTGCAAATTGGGTTATTGGTATATTCTACTTTTAATTCAATAATTTCAAATATAACTGCGAATTTGAATGATTATGGACTTTATATTTATGATACTCGGAATAATCAAATTTCAAATATAACTGCGAATTCAAATAATTATGGGGTGTACCTTAGAAACTCTCAGAATACCACGCTTACTTCAATAACTGCGAACTCAAATTTAAATGGAATTTGGATTTATAGTTCTTTGAATAACACATTTAATTCAATAACTGCGAATTTGAATGATTATGGGATTTATTTTTACGGGGGGATTAGAAACAAACTCTCAAATATAACTGCGAATTCAAATATTCATGGAGTTCATTTAAATTCAGTTTCAAAGAATAATTCAATATCTGGATTAAGTGCAAATTCAAATGGTTATGGAGTTTATAGTGATTATGGCCTCAGTCTGGGTAATAATGTCAGTTCAAGTTATTTTACAAATAATATTTTTCCTTGGTCTGAGTATGTAACAGTCATAAACAACAATAACCAGTTAGTTCATAACTTGGTTACTAAGATAATCAACTCAACTTTTATTGATGAAGTGGCAGAAAGAACATATGCTAAAAATACAGAGATTATCATGAACTTCTCTATCCAGTATCTAAATACAACTTCAACAAGTAACTTTAACTTTACAGTCTCAATTTATCCAAATGAGTCTTATACAGCAGTAAAAAATTCTGAGAATCTAACAATTAATTTCACTGCAACAAAGTCAGGAATGTATAGTTTAAAACTAAATGTTACTTTATTAGACACAAATGATACAGAAATCAGGAGTTTTATTTTTCTTGTTGGAAACATAAGTTCTGATAACAAAACATTTTATATGCATGAAGATGTACCTACTCATGGACAGGCTTTGTCAGGAACAGCTGATGTTGGCTCTATGTTTTCCTCTCCAACAACAACAGAGGAGATAAGATGGTGTGGGATATGGGTTCAGTATCAGCCAGATGAGATTATAAACCAGTATTTCGTAATCAAGAATATCAGCATTGGATGGTTTTATAAAACAGTTGCAGGAGTTGCTTACCCCAGAATTCAGAGATACGTCACCTATGATCAGTATGGGAATTATAATCTCACAATTCCTGCTTCAAGTTCCTATGTCTTTAATCAGACAAAGTTTACAGGTTTGAATATTACCTCAGATTATGCCTGGAGGTTTTATGCACTTTCTTTAAAGCTTGAATCAACAGGACCATATGTAAACTCAAATACTTCCAATCAATCTTATGCAACATTTGATTATCTATATGCAGGTCCAAAAATCATTTTCTTTTCAGTTGAAAATCAAAGCAATACAAGAGGAGTAAGAATTTTATCAAGTGTATTCAATGATGATGCTGGAAAGAATACAACCTTAAACTTCGAAGGTGAAGGCAATTTTACAATAGTTCTTAATTTAACAGATGTGAATTATACTATTAAGTATGATCGCCAGTTATGTCCTCAAAAAAATTGCACAATCAACTCAAATTCAAGTGGAATCATCAACTTAACACTTTCTCTTGGTTCTTTTCATACTCTTGAGATATATGAGTTTGTAGATACTATTTATCCAATCTTCTCAAATTACTGGGATAATAATGCGACACTCATCAGTTCAGGAGTAGGATTATTTAATGTAACTGTGGAGAATACAAATGGAACAGTCTTTTTACAGATTAATAACACAAATTATACTGCAACAAATATTTCAAGAAATATGTATAATGTAAGTGTAAGTTTTACTTCTAATGGAACTTACTCTTATTCCTGGGGTTCTTGGGGTAATGGAACAAACAAGAATTATAATCTCTCACAAGTAAGAAGCTACTTTATTAATGAGACAGCTGCAAGTCCAGCTGGTTCCCCTAATTCTCCTGGTTCTTCTGGAAGTAGTGGAATTCAAACTATCTCAAAACAAATATTTTCAGTGAGTTCTGAACAAGTTTTAGGGGGGTATACCCAAAGATTAAGGAAAAACGATGAAATAAGATTTTTTTATGAAAAAAATCATACTCTTACCTTAAAAAAGATTTATTCAGATAAAGCAGAAGTTACAATAGAGTCTAAGCTGATTGCAATTAATCTCTCAATTGGAGAAGAAAAAAATTTGTTTTTAGATGAGAATAAAGAATGGGAATTGTATCTTAAATTAAATAACCTCAGTATGATTTATGCAAATATCAGCATTAAAGCAATAAAGACCAATCTTGAAATTCCTTCTGATGAAGAGATAGATTTTCAGAATACAAAAAATGAACAAAATCCTCTTGACTCTTTGATATCAAACAAAAAGTATATTATTTATTTGTTGGGGGGATGCATGGGGGTGATTATTTTAATAATTGCATTCATTCAAATTAGACTAAGAAAGAAAAAGAGAGGAAAGGGAAAGTAAAGTTTATATATTTAGAACCTATTAAATTACTAGAATAGTACAAAAGAGACAAAATGACAAACCTCGTTATAAAGAGCAATATAAAAGCAGCAGTGAAGGAAAAGATTCCAAATGTTGCTTCTGAAGTTGCAGAAGCTCTGAACAAGAAAGTTCAAGAAGTTTTAGATAAAGCATGTGAGAGAGCAAAGGCAAATGGAAGAAGAACTCTGCATGCCCGAGACATTTAGGTAGAGAGAAATTAATAAAAGCAGAACACTCTTAGAAAATAGAATGAAACAAAAATATCTACTTAAAAGTTTTATCTTGATTCTTTTTATTTTAGTTATATCCTTGTTTCTGATTCGACTATTTTCTCCAAGATATTTAGATGACCTACATCCTAATATTCCCTGTGATGAAGATTTAATAAAAAAAGCAGATTATCTTTCAGTTATCCCTGGGTATGATAATCAAAGTATTTCAGATAACAAGAGCTGGTGTAACTATATCAGAAGTTTTAACAAAAGTTTAGTAATGCATGGAGTTTATCATACTTATAATGAGTTTAGTACATTAAGAAATTTTTATTATATTCAAGAGGGGAAAGACATATTCTTTGATTGTTTTGAATTTTATCCTACAGAATTCAAACCCCCGCAAGAAGCTCTTTCCAAAGAAAATAAAAGAATACTAAAGGAAGAGTTTAATTTTAAAGTTCATACCAAATTTACTCAAATTTTTCACAAGGTATATCATTGTAATGACACAGGGGCTCTTTCTAATAAAGTTCAGGGTTTGATATGATTATTAAAAGTTACATTTAAATCCTATCAATAAGTATTATATAAATGAAAAAGATTAATGTTTTAGTTATCATAGTCATCTTTGTGGGTGTTCTTAGTTTGTTATTTTTTCCAAATCCAGAAACAAATTTTTTTGCATATTTAGGAACAGCATTATTCTTTATAACAATAATTGTTTTTCTATTAATACACTCAAACAAGAAATAGTAGAGAGTTAGAGAAGATTATTCTTGGGGGATAAGCTCCTCATCTCAGAGGAAGTCTTTGTAAGATTTTAGTTTTTAAAGTTAATTTCTAACTCTAAGTAATCATTTAACTATCTTATCACAATAATATATTTAAATCAAATCAGAATCTTAAATTTATGAAGATAGAGTTAATTGCATCTACAGGAGGTTTAAGAGATGTAAATGGGATGATTGGGTTTGGATTAAGGTGTGCAAGAGTTTGTTATACTTCAAAAGATTGGGATCAGATACAAAAAGAACAAGTTAATGAACAATTATTAGAAAGATTGATTAGATCAGGACATCATAGTGTTTTTGAACATGTAAGCCTTACTTTCAGATTTGATGAATTACCTAAGGCTCTTGCAATGATTTTTAATAATGAAAAACAATATGCGTCTTCTGAAAAATCTGCAAGATATACTATTATGTCAGGTATGGAACCTCATCAAAAAGAGTTGTATGAGAAGTGGATGGCAAGATTAATTCCAGAAATAGATGAAATTTATCCTAGAATAAAAGATGAGGGGGCTAGAGAGGAGGCAATTAAAAAACTTGCTCAAGAAAATGCTAGATATATGACAAGTGTATTTACACCAATAAGAATGGTTCATACAGTTAATTTAAGGCAGTTAAATTTTCTACAGCAGCAGTTTGAGATTTTTGTAAGAGAACATCGAAGCAGTGGAGATGATTTTAAAGATAAGCTAGCAGAACAAATGCAATATTTTTTAGAACAAACAAGAGATTTAAGAGTTTGTGGATTAGACAATCAGACAAATAGAGAATTATCTTTATTTTCTGCAGGAAGATTAACTCCTGCTACAACTGAGGGAGAGGTATACTCAAGAGTTTATCTTTTAAGTTTTGCAGGACTTGCTCAGGCACACAGACATAGAACAATAAGTTATAATATTTTAGGGGGAACTGAAAGAGGAGCTAAATCTGGATTTTTTGTTCCTCCAATTGTAAGAGTTAAAGGATTAGAAGAAGAATGGATTAAGGATTTACGCCAGGTTGCAGAAACAGATTTTCCGCAAGCCCAATTACTAGAAGTTTATGAAAGAGGAAGAATAGAAGATTTTAGGTCAAAAGCATTATTAAGATTATGTGGGCATGCTCAGTTAGAGATAATGAGAACTACATTAGAAACTGCAAGAGAGTATAGAACCTATCAAAATGCTTATGGGGAAGATGCTCTTAATCCCAAATGTTTACAAGGTATAAAATGTCCTAGTCCTTGTGTTTGGAGTGGGAGAAGAGCATTAGAAAGAATTGTCTAAAAAGAAACTGTTCTTTCAGATGAATGATAAGTTTAAAAATTCTTTTTCTTTGAATACTTAAAAGATAAAAATGGGTAATAAAGAAAAAGGGAGTAAAGCAGAACGAGAATTATATGGAATGTTTGTAGAGAATAATTTTAGGGCTGTTCGAGTGGCTGGAAGTGGAATGATGGAAAATACTGCATGTGACTTAATTGCAGGAAAAAAAGGGCAGAAATACTGCATTGAAGCAAAGTCAAGCAAAAAGCCTGTAAAGTATATTACAAAAGAACAAATTGAAGAGTTTATTATTTTTGCTGAGATATTTGGATTAAAACCTGTTGTTGCAGTAAGATTTAATCATCTTGGGTGGTTTTTTCTCTCTCCTAAAGATTTGGAAGATTCAGGAAAAAACTGGTGTGTTAATCTTAAACTTTGCCAGAAAAAGGGAAAAAGATTTAGCCAGTTTTTTGGATAATCAAGAGTATTACAGAATAATAAATATTATAAACTTACAAAAATATTTTTTTTAATGGAAAAAGCGGTTATGTTTGGGGTGATGATTTTATGCTTGGTAATTCTGGTTTGTCTGAATTTTGTTTCTGCTGTTAGGATAAATGAGGTTATGGCGGATTGCACCGAAAGTTCTGTTAACTGTGAGTGGGTGGAGATTTATTCAGGTTCTTCTATTAATCTCACTAACTGGGCAATTAACACTTCTCCTCAATATGAAACATTTAATTTTAATTTAACAGATTTTTTAATAATAACCAAAAATAAAAATGCTTTTATTGAAAAATATTCTGATGTAGATGAGAGCAAAGTGATTGAATGGGGTGGAAGTGGGCTTTCAAACACTGGGGATAATGTCTCTTTATCTGATAATCTAACTTCATTAGTTAGTAATTTTACTTATCTCTCAAGTGATGATGAGTTATCTTGGCAGTATTGCGAAGGAGAGTGGATTGAAGCAGACCCAACTCCTGGAGAAGAGAATTCATGCCCGGCAGATGATGGAGGAGATGAAGAAGAGGAAGCTGAAATTGAGATATTCATTGATTGGGATGAAGATGATATTATAAATGGAGATGAGTTTGATATTGAAGTAAGTGTAGAGAATCTGAAAGGAGATGATTATGAAGTTAAAATTGAGATTACTTTTAGAGAAAACAATACAATTATCTCTGAAACATATCATGAGGACACTGAGAACTGGAGATCTAGCAAGTATTATGTAGAAGAGGCATTTTCAGGAAGTGGGAATAAAAGTGAGGTATTTTCATTAAGAATAAATGAGGATTATGTTGATTTTGAGGGAAAAGCAAGTATAAATGCAAAAATAAGGAAAAAAGGCAGTAATAGTATTCTTGCAGAAAAGACAAATAATATTAATATTTTAATAGAAGAAATCACTCCTGAACCTGAAGAAGACATAATAATTGTGTCTAGTGAGGAAGATGAACCTCAGGAAACAGAGAGTATAGGGATTATTAAATTAGGAGGAAGTTCTTTGGAAAACAAAACAGAAAGTATAAAAACTGAAAAAAACGTTCTTTATGAATCAAGAGCAGAAAAAATAAAAAAAAGCGCAGTGTATTTTTTTAGTTTGTTATGCGTTATTTTTATAATCTTAATGCTTATAAACTTAGACAAATTTAAAAGAAAATAAAATGGAAAAAATAAGAGTAATGTTTATTTTTGAAATGATTGGAAGACCTGAGAAGCATATCAAAGAAGTAATGGAAAAGCTTCTCATTACCCTATCTGAAGAAAAAAATATTGAAGTAATTGAAAAGAAAACTCATAAGCCTAAGAAGATTGAGAAAGAAGAATTGCAGGGAGAACTATTCTCTTGTTTTTCTGAAGTTGAATTAGAGACAGAGAGTCTAAGTGATTTATTACGAATTGTCTTTGCTTATATGCCCTCTCATGTTGAGGTTATTTGCCCAGATGAACTAATCTTGAAAAATTTTGAGGTTACAGATGTGCTTAGTGAGATAGTAAGAAGATTACATCAGTATGATGCTATTGCAAAAAAATTGAGCATGGACAAAATGATACTTGAAAATCAGCTCAAGAACAAAGTTCCTCCTGTTCAAACTTCCCAACCAGAAGTAGAGACTAAGAAAAGCAGGAAAAAGAAAAAAAGAATTTAGTATCTTCTTATGTTTCTACGAACCTCTTCTCCAGGTTTTTTAACTCCAAACATCTTTTCCTGAACTTTGTTTTCAGAGAGATTTTTTTGTTTTTTCTTCATATCCCAAAAGAAAAATCCAACTCCTCCTGCGATAATAAGGAGAATGATTAATCCTATTAACCAGAGATAACTTTTGCTCTCTTGAGCTCTGCAGATTCCCTGACAGCATCCTTGTTCCTGAGAGATGACTGGAGTTCCGTCACATACCTCATTATTATTCTGACTGCAAATTACTCCATTTAATTCTGAGCATGTTTGTTCAGTAAGAATAATTTCAGGAGTTTCAGAATCATTTATACTATCAAGGTCATTATATTCTTCTAAAGTCATACCTGAATCATTTATAGTGTTATTTTCATGTTCATTAGAGTCATTGATATTTGGGTTCTCTGGAGGTTGAGAATTTATGATTGGGTATATAAAAACAGGGAGGTTATAATTATTTATCTGCAAATTTGTTTTTGTAAACTCTGAAAAAGAGGTTGAAAAATAAATAGTTTTTTCCTGATTTTCTCCGAGAGTAAAATTTCTTGTATCTTGATTTTCTTCTAGTTCTGCATAGACCTCTTGAGTTTCTCCAAGACTCCTAATAGTAAGAGAAAAATCATCATTTGAAACTATGAATCCTGGAAGAATTGAAAGAGGAATATTATTGAAGGTAATTTTTTCAGAAGTTTTTCCTCCAAAAAGAGAGTCCCAAAAAGAAACAGGTGAAGAAGACTCATTTACAACTGACTGAATCTGAAACTCTTTTGTAACAGTATCTGTGCTTGTTTCTCCTCCGAGTGTGTAAGTTGCATCTGTTATCTGGACTGTATAGTTCCCAGTAGTTTCTGGCAGAGACATATAAAAAAGATATTTTTCCTGGTATTTAATCAAACCATAAATAGTTGGGAGGCTTCTCTCTCTAAAAAGATAAAGGTTTTCTTTTTTTAATCCATCTGGAAAATTTCCGTGAATTTCTCCTTGCAAAGTTTCTCCAGGATAATATACTTCTTTGCTTATTTGTATCTCAACTGATGAAACAATTGAGAGAAGTAATAGACTAAACAAAATCAAGACAGAGACAAATACCTGCTTTTTCATGGTTTAAGTAAGAACAAGGAGATTTTAAACTTTTTTACTTTGACATTTCTTTTAGTTTTCTCAGGGTTTCATCAAGTTCTCTGTCTTTTGCTGATGATTTTTGAGGAAGAGTTCTCATTGGCCTTCTTGGCATTGGCCTTCTCTGAGGTGGAAAAATCCTTCTTGGCATCATTCGAGGTATTC
>CAYOFN010000011.1:0-23417 GCA_964403535.1 Candidatus Woesearchaeota archaeon | reverse complement strand
AAAATGAGTTTTGAACTTGTTAAAAAATTCAGGAAAAATAAGCAAGAGTTAAAAAAAATTAAAAAATCCTCCAGAGATTATTTAAAAAGAATTCACCACCTGCTGTATGGAGAATAAAACTCAGAGATAGGCTATTGGTTTGGATTTGAGATAACAGTCTACTGCATCTTTTAGTCTAATTTTTGACTCAGAGTAAATCGTAAGAATCTT
The DNA here is from genome assembly GCA_964403535.1 of Candidatus Woesearchaeota archaeon. Classification (GTDB taxonomy): domain Archaea; phylum Nanobdellota; class Nanobdellia; order Pacearchaeales; family GW2011-AR1; genus CAYOFN01. The sequence goes on along the minus strand of CAYOFN010000011.1, from coordinate 23,207 downwards.
CTCATTTTTTCGAACTCTGTCTGATCTGATTTTATAGAGATATATTCCTGAACCTTTGTCTGCAGGACTTCCTGCTAATCTCGCAATAAGGTTTATTTTTTTATTATTGATTGATTTAATTTTCCCAGGAGTCTTTGCAAAGATCTCTTTCTTAAACTTTGAGAGTTTCGTAGTCTTAGCTCGATTTATCTCTCCTTTTTGAGCAGAGATTATCTCTTCAAACTTCCTGAGTGCCTCTCCTGAATTCAGTAGTTCTTCAGCAAGTTTTTCTCCATCTCCTTTTTTTGCTGTTTCTGTCATCTCCAAAAGTTGTCCTGAAAGGAATATTGATTTTTTTTCTAAATCAATGGGGCGTTTTCTCTCTCGTTTAAGAACTGAAAGAATGTCTCTTATCTCAAGAAGTGGGCCGATTCCTCTACCTATTGGATTTGTTCCATCAGTTAATACGCATTTTATGTCCATATCAAAATCTTTTCCAAGGTTTTGGAATTTTTCCTTTAAGTCGAGAGCTTGTTTCTTGCTGACTTTTGCAGAGGTTCCATAAGGAATGTCAATTAGAACATACTTGCTGCCTACAGCTATTTTTTTTGATAAAATGCTTGCTAGTAATTGAGGTTCTGGGTCAAGATGAAGAAGTTTTTCAATTTGAATTAAGCGGTCATCTGCGGGAGCAAGTCCAAGAGAGCCCCCCCAAACAAGACAGGCATTTGTTTTTTTAAATATCTTATAAATTTCTTTAACTGAAAAGTCTACTCTCGAAATTGTTTCTATAACATCTGCTGTGCCTGCTGCAGAGGTGATTGCTCTACTGGAAGTTTTAGGAAGAGTCAATCCTGCTGCTGCACATATTGAGATAACAATCGGGCTGGTTCTATTGCCTGCAACCCCTCCGATTGAGTGCTTATCTGCTATTTTTCCTTTTAATTTTAATTTTTTTCCAGTACTAACTATTGAGTCTATCAAATATCTCACTTCATTCATTGACATGCCGCATTTGTAGACTGCAGATACAAAATAAGCAATTTCTGTTTCTGTCAGAGCATTCTTTACAATATCCTGAATGATCTCATGTACTTCTTTTTTGTTGAGGTGATGGCATTCTAGTTTTTTATGAATAAGCTCTATACTCTCTGGTTGTTCAGCAATGTTTACCTCCACATTATCTCCATCTTTAAGATTAAGCCTTTTTACAACTTCATTAGAAACAGCAATCTCATTTTCTTTAAGCAATCCTGTAGAAACATCGACTACTGAGACTATTGATTTTGTTTTTCTCTCTATAAGGACTCGATCATCAACACGAACACTTAATTTACCTGCTGTGTTAAAATGCAAAACTACTACTGGCCTTCCAGCAAGGAGTTTTAAAACTTTTACTTTTAATTTCATTTTATCTCTTTTTATTTATGCTCAGAACTTACAAAAACATTATTGAATCTTTTTTGTTTATAAAGTTCAAGGGCAATAAGAAGATAAGCAACAATTAAAGGGCCAAGAAATAAACCTAAAATTCCAAAAGCAAATAATCCTCCAATCATTCCAATAAATATAACTCCTGAATTTATTTTGGTTCTTCTTGAGACTATTGCAGGTCTTATCAGACTGTCTATCCAAGTTACTACAATTAATCCGTAAATTAAAAGTCCAATTGCTGCCCCTGGTCTACCAGAAGTGAATAAATACAGGTCTGCTGGAACCCAGACTAGCCATGGGCCGATTATTGGAAGGATTCCAACAAGAGTGGCTACAAGAGTTAAGATAAGTGCGTTTGGAACCTGAAAGATAAATAATCCAATTCCAGTTGTTACTCCCTGTACAACTCCTACAATGATCTGCCCAAAAATAACTGAGTGAGTTATATCTTTGAATCTTTCGAAAAATTTTCTTTCAGATTCAGGAGGAAGAGGAGATAAAGATTTAAGATACTCAACTAATTCTTTTCCGTCTCTTAGAGCAAAAAAGAAAGCAAATACTACTATAAAAAATTGCAGAATGAGCGCAGGAAGATTGAGAAGTATTTGTGTAAAATTTGAGAGAAGGCTACTTGTGAGTTTTCCGACAAAACCATTAAGAGAGCTTATTACATTAACAGAAAGTTCTGCTGAACCAAAAAAAGAGGGAAAGCTTGTTGTAAAAATAGAGACTAAATCTGTATTCTGCATATAGGTGTAGATATTAAATGCTTGTCTAATTGCAAGAGGGATTAAGAACCATAATGGAGTCATAATGATTAGAACAATTCCTACACTGATTATCAGTGCAGAGAGATTTTTTGATTTAGTTCTTGAGAAAAGCTTGGAATATAATGGAAAGAACATATAAGCTCCAAGTAGCCCCAGAATAATTGCCATGGCTACTGGGCGGACTACTACGATAGTTAGAACAACTAATACTGCTAATAACACAAGAAGAGAGATATCATGAAATCTTTTTTCATCCATGCTAAGAGCTACTCATTTTTCTTTATAAATGTTATGAAAAACTAGCAGGGGAAGATTTATAAATTAAAAATAAGAAGTAGAAGTATGGATTGTTTTATAAAAAAGATTTGGGATGGAAAAGCAGAAGAGGCGCATGCTTATTTTACCAGGTTTTCAAAAGGAACGTTTGAAAACCGTGCTTTAATAAACCTTCAAAAAATTTCTAAAATAAAATTAAAAGGTGGTTTTGAATGGACAAATGATTTTGTGAGTTTAGTCTGTGAAATCGGAGGAGGAAAAGTTTCAGGGATGGTTTTAAGCAAGGAGGATCTTTCTGGAATAATGTCAAAAAACCTGATTAAAGGAAATTCAGTAGAAAAAAGAGGAGGGTTATTTTTTCAGAATAATCTTGACGAACAGGAGATTAGTGGTGAGAAATTAAGAGAACTTATTGAAGAAGCGTATGCTACTATGTTGGATATAGAAGGAGAGGGATTTATTTTAAAGATAAAGAAAAAACTGCCTAAACCTGGAAATAATAAAGAGGGAAAAGTAGATGATAAATTCTGTGTCCTTGAAGCTGATTTAAAATACTGGCAGATAGTAAGCAAAGGGTTTATGCTTCCTGAATGCAGAAAAGCTAAAGTCTCACATACTTTTGAGATAACTGAGATTATCACCCCTGATGCAGGTGGAGAAAAAGATTTTGCAAAAATCAGGGAGATGGCAAAAAGGAAAGGGAAAATTATCCGGAAGATTATTGCAGATGGACAGGAGAGGGAAGAAGTGAGAGAGTTTGAAGCGTAATATTTGAGTTTCTTGAGTTCAAAAGGTTTAAAAGAGCTTTTTAAAGAAACCTCGGAAAGGAGTAAACCTTCTTGAGTTCAAAAGGTTTAAAAACACATGATTTTTAAGGAAAGTATCAATTATCTTTGTATAGACGAAATTTTTGATAGCAGTCAACAGATGTTGGCAGGCTCAGAAATCAACGACTGTAAGTAAAATTACATATTTCTGAGTTCAAAATTAGGATTTAGAAAACAATGGGAAAATTAAGTACTCCGAGAAAGGGAAGTTTACAGTTTTGGCCGAGAGTGAGAGCAAAAAAATTCTTGCCCAGAGTTAATTGGAATGCTATTCCCACTCAGCAAAAATCTGGATTTCTTGGATTTATAGGATATAAAGCTGGAATGAAATCTGCAATAGTTCGAGATGAAACTGAACATTCTCTTACAAAGAAAAAAAGAATAGCTATTCCTATAACAATAATTGAGTGTCCTAAAATCAAAATATTATCAGTAAGATTTTATAAAAACAAAAAAGTTGTTTCAGAAGTGTTAAGTAAGGGACTTGATAAGGAACTTAAAAGAAAATTAAAAATTCCAAAAGAAGAAACTGCAACTGAAAAAGAAATAGAAAAAATTGAGAAAGAAAAAGAGTTTGATGATGTAAGAATTGTTGCCTACTCTACTGTAAAGAGTATTGGAATTAAAAAAACCCCAGATCTTGGAGAAATTGCTCTCTCAGGAACAAAAGAAGATAAACTCAAATTAATAAAAGAAAAAATTGGAAAAGAAATTTCTGTTTCAGAGGTATTTGGGAAAGAACTAATTGATTCAAGAGGGATTACAAAGGGGTATGGAACCCAGGGGCCTGTGAAAAGATTTGGGATAAAATTAAAATTTCATAAAAGTGAAAAAGGTGTAAGAAGGCCAGGTTCAATAGGGCCGTGGCATCCTTCAAGAGTTACATTCAGAGTTCCAATGGCTGGACAGACTGGATTTTTTACAAGGGTTTCTTATAATCAAAAGATTTTATTAATAGGAAACTCGAAGGATAATCCCTTGGGTGAACTGAAAAATTACGGGAGAACAAATGGAGAGTTTCTTATTGTAAAGGGAAGCATACAAGGACCTGCAAAAAGACAGATTATTCTGACAAAAGCATTGAGGCCTACTAAGAAACAAGAAAAACTAAAGTATGAAATTGTGGAGATAAGATGAAAGTGCAAGTATTAAATATTCAGGGAGAAAAAGTAAAAGAAATAAGTACAGGCATCTTTGAAGGAAAAATAAGAGAGGATATTGTTCAAAAGGTGATTGAAGCTGAAAAGAAACAACATCCTTATGCGCCATTCTGGAGAGCTGGAAATCAGTATGCTTCTTCAGGAAAAGCTACTCACAGAAGGCATGTATGGAAAACCGCTACAGGAAAGGGGCTCTCTAAGATCCCAAGAAAGATTTTCAGAAGAAGAGGAAGTCAATTTCTGTGGGAAGGAGCTACAATCCCGAGCACTCGTGGTGGAAGGAGAGCTCATCCTCCAAAAATCGCTGGTTTTCTAAATGAAAAGAAGATAAATAAAAAAGAAAAAGAACTTGCTTTTAAGTCTGCATTAGCTTCTCTAGCCTCAATGAAAATGGTAAAAGAGAAGTATCAAACACTTCATAATAAAGAAATAAAAATAAAACTTCCAGTTATTATTGAGTCTAAATCTTTATCCGCAGGAACAAAAGAATTTATTTCTGGAATTAAAACAATACTTGGAGAGCTAAGTGAAGTTGCTTTCAAAAAAAAGAACCAGAGAGCTGGAAGAGGTAAGATGAGAGGAAGAAAATATAAACAAACTGCTGGAATGATTTTGATTATAGGAAATAAAGAGGAAAAAAAGAATAACTCAATTGAAATCAAAAAAATAAAAGAAGTGACTATAAGAGATATTGCAGAGGGCGGGGCAAGAGTATCAATCTTCACAGAAAAAGCAATTGAAGAATTAGGAAACAAGATTAATAAAAAGATAAAGGAGAAGGAAAAATGATAAAACCAATAACTTCAGAAAAAGCTGTAAGATTGATTGAAGCTGAAAATGTAATCTTAATCGAGACTGAGAGAAAAAAGAAAAAGCCAGAAATAAAAAAAGAATTTGAAGAAATTTTTGGAGTAAAAGTGGAAAAGATTAGAACGTCTATAAGAGGAAATAAAAAATACGCTCATGTTAAGTTAGATAAAAAAAACCCTGCAATAGATTTAGCTACAAAGCTGGGGATGATATAAAAAATGGGAAAAAGAATAACACAACAAGCAAGAGGAAAGGGAAGTCTTACTTTTAGAGTTAGAAAAAAAGCATATATCTACAAAGTTGGTTATCCAAAAAAAGAAGTAATTGGAAAGGGAGTTATAGAAAGGCTAATTAAATCACCTGCACATTCAGCTCCTCTGGCAGTAATAAGAATAAATAATGAAAAGTTCTATATCCCTGCTGCAAAAGGAGTATATGAGGGAAAAGAAGTAGAGTTTGGAGGAAACAAAGGAATTGGAAATGTTTTAAAATTAAAAGATATCCCTCTTGGAAGTGAAGTGTACAATATTGAACTTTCTCCTGGAGACGGAGGGAAAATAACAAGAACCTCTGGAAGCTCTGCTGTTGTTACTAAAAAACAAGATGGAAAGATTGGAGTGTTAATGAAAAATAAAAAAGAAATAATGTTTAATGAGGATTGTAGAGCGTGTATGGGAGTTATAGCTGGACATGGAAGAATGGACAAACCAATGATAAAAGCTGGTAACAAACACTATGCTATGAAATCAAAAGGAAGAAAATGGCATAGAACTTCTGCAATAAAGACTAATGCAGTAGACCATCCTTTTGGAAGTGGAAGAGGAAAAAGAATTAAATCAAAGATAGCTAAAAGAAATGCTCCTCCAGGAGCAAAAGTTGGACATATTCGCCCAAGCAGAACTGGAAGAAAAAAATAAGAAAATGGTAAAAGAATTTACATACAGAGGACAAACACTTGAAGATTTAAAAAAACTAGACACTCGTGAGTTTGCAAAATATCTTACCTCAAAAGAAAGGAGATCTGTATTAAAGCAATTTAATGAGATTGAAAATTTTATAAAAAAATGCCAAAAAAGAAAGCAAAAGGGCAAATTAATCAGAACGCACTCAAGAGCAATTGTAATTGTTCCAAGAATGGTGGGGTACACTATTTATATACATGATGGACACCAATTTCAAAAAGTCATAATCCTCACTGAAATGATTGGGCATAGGCTTGGAGAGTTTGTAGTTACAAGAAAGAAAGTTTCGCATGGAGCAGCAGGAGTAGGTGCTACAAGGTCAAGTGCATCTGCATCAGTCAAATAAAAATAAAATGGAAAATAAAAAAACAGAAGAAAAGAAAGAAGCATGTGTTAATGCAAAAGATTTGAGAATCTCAAAAAAGCATTCTGCTGCAATATGTGATTTTATTAGAGGGAAGAATATTGAAAAAGCTATTTCAATGCTTGAAGAAGTAGTAAGAATTAAAAGAGCTGTTCCAATGAAAGGAGAGATTCCACACAGAAAAGGAAAGGGAATGATGTCTGGAAGATACCCAGTAAATGCAGCAAAAGAATTTATCAGAGCATTAAAACAATTAAGAGCAAATGCGATTGTGAATTCTCTTGAGGTTGAAAGGGGTGTAATCTTTTGTAAAGCTAATGGGGCTCAAAGACCTCATAAGAGATTTGGAACAACAAGAGCTAAAAGAACTCATCTTACATTGAAACTTGTTCAAAGTAAAAAATCTGGAGAAAAGAAATAAGATGGAAGAGAAAAAATTTGTAAAATTCAAGAAAGAAGAAATGACTATAAAGGAGTATGTAAGCAGAGGACTTGGAAAAGGAAGAATAAGCAATGTCAGAATAGATTACACTCCTGTAGGGGAAAAAATAATTGTTTCTACAAACAAACCAGGAATAGTAATTGGAACAAAAGGGGAGAAGATAAACTCACTTACCAGAATCTTAAAATTAAAATTTAAATTAGAAAATCCCCATATTGAAATTGAGGAAATAACCAGGCAGGAGTTTGATGCACAGTTAATGGCTGAAGAGATTGCTCTCACTCTTGAAAGACTTGGAAATTTGAAGTTCAAGGTTATTGCCTATAAAATGCTTAAAAGAATAATGGATGCTGGGGCTCTTGGTGCAGAGATAAGACTTTCAGGAAAACTTCCAAGTGACAGAGCAAAGTCATGGAGATTTGCTGCTGGATATTTAAAGAAAACAGGAGAACCTTCAAAAGTTGTAAGAAAAGCCCAGGCTACTGCTTTAACAAAGTTAGGGATTACTGGAATAAAAGTGATGATTTTAGCTCCAGATGCAAAAATTCACGATAGAGTGGACATAACTCCTGAGCTTATTGAGTTTATTAACAGGAAAATTGAACCTGAGAAAAAAACAGAGGAGAAAAAATAAAATGGCTATTTTAAGAGTAAAAGAAATAGAGAAAATGCATAAAGAAGAAATAGAAGAGAAAATTAAAGAGTTGAAATTTGAAATGATAAAAGAAAAAGCTAATGCTCACAAATCAGGAAAAACCAAAATCAAAGAAATAAAGAAGACAATTGCAAGATTACTCACACTCGGCAAATTAAAACAGCTGAGGAATAAATAATATGGATATATGTCCAAAATGCGGATTGCCTAAGCAAGCATGTGTTTGCGAAGAAATAAGCAAGACAGAACAAAGAATCCAAGTGACAACAGAGAAGAGAAAATTCGGAAAAGTGATTACATTGGTAAAGGGATTGAGGGATATGGACCTCAAAAACATAGCGAAGGAGTTAAAACACAAACTCGCTTGCGGGGGAACAATAAAAAACAACACCATAGAACTTCAAGGAGACCACAGAAAAAAAGCAAGAGAAGAGCTTATAAGGCTCGGTTTTCCTGATGAGGCAATAGAAGAATAAAAACAAAGAAACAAGGTGGTAAAGAGGGTGAAGTAGATAGAAAACTAAAAAATGAAAGAACAAAAACAAACAAAACAAGAAGAAAGTATTAGCTGCGCTGATGTCACATGTCCTTTTCATGGAAATCTGAAGATAAGGGGAAGAATTTACAAAGGAACAGTAATCAGAAAATTTCCAAAAAGAGTATGTATAGAGTTTAGCAGAACAGTGTATATCAGAAAGTATGAGAGATATGCAAATAGGAAAACAAAATTACACGCTAGACTTCCTGACTGCCTAAAAGATAAGATAAATATTGGAGATTATATTGAAATTGGAGAGTGCAGACCTTTGAGTAAAATCATACATTTTGTTGTAATGAGGAAGGTAGAAAAATGAAAGCAATAAGCGCAAAGATTACAAGAGGAATGAATATTGGAAGTAAAATGGTTGCTGCAGATAATAGTGGAGCAAAAATTGTGAGGATTGTGTCAGTAAAACACGGAAAGACAAAAAAAAGAAGACAACAGCCTGCAAAAGTTGCTGACTGGGTTAAAGTTTCAGTGAGAGTAGGAAAACCTGAACTCAAAGGAAAAGTCTTTGATGCAGTGGTAATACGCCAAAAAAAACCATATCAAAGGACAAGCGGAGAGAGAGTCTGCTTTCAGGATAATGCAGTTGCATTATTAAAAGATGAAAAGGGCAATCCAAAAGGAACTCAAATTAAGGGGCCTGTTGCGAGAGAAGTATCTGATAGATGGAAAGAGGTTGCAAAAATTTCGAGATTTGTACTTTAAAATGAAGAAAAAATTTTCAAAATATTGGAAAGCAAGCAAGAAACCAAGAAAACAAAGAAAGTACCTGGCAAATGCCCCAATCAGCATAAAAAGAAAAAAATTATCTGCAAACTTAAATAAGGAACTTAAAAAAAAATATCAGAGGAGGAATTTTCCTGTAAAACTAGGGGATGGAGTTAAAATTCTAAGAGGGAAATTCAAAAAGAAAATTGGAAAAATAAACCAGGTTAAATCAGACAAGGGAAAGGTATTTATTGATGGAGTCCAGATTTCAAAAAAAGATGGAACAAAAGTGAATGTTCCAATCGATGTTTCAAATATTCAGATTCAGGAGTTAAATTTAGAAGATAAAAAGAGAATAATCTCTCTCGAAAGAAAGCTTAAAGGAAAACAAACTCTGGAGAAAAAATAAAATGCATACAAAAAGACAAACAATAAAGAAATTTTGGCCTATCCCAAGAAAAGGAACAAAGTATATAGCTACGCCTGCACATGAAAAAGCAAGTGCTATCCCCTTAGTTGTTGTGTTTAGGGATATTTTGAAACTCGTTGAAAAAAGAAAAGAATTGAAGACTCTTATTAACGACAAGGATATTTTAGTGAACAATAAAATTGTCAGAGAATTGAACTTTCCAATTTTATTATTTGATACAATTTCAATACCTCGAATAAAAAAGTATTACAAAGCAGTATACTCAAAATTTAAGAAGATTAGTTTTGTTGAGATAAACGAGAATGAAAGTTTTTTTAAGATATATAAGGTAATTGATAAAAGAATTCTTCCTAAAAGAAAAGTGCAAATTAATCTTGTTAATGGGGAGAACTTGTTCTATGACAAACCAGTTGATCCTGGAGCCTCAATTATTCTCAATACAAAGGAAAGAAAAGTTTCTAAAGTTCTGAAGCTGAGCAAAGGAGCAAAAATGATGGTTATCCGTGGGAAATACCTTGGATTAGTAGGTCAGTTTATAAACAATCCTGAAGGAAAAAGATTTATTGAGATTAAATTAGAAGATAAAATAGTAAATCTCAGACCAAGGGATGTTATGGTTGTAGAATGAAACAAAATAAAATGAGAGAAGTTGAAATAGAAAAGATTGTTGTTAGTTGTGCTGGAATCGGGGATAAACTTGAGAAATCTGTCAAACTTTTAAACCTGATTACTAAACGAAAGGTTAAAAAAACAACTTCCTCAAAAAGAATACCTGCATTTGAGGTAAGACCAGGGCTAGAGACTGGATGTATGGTGAGTATAAGAAAAAAAACTGATATTTTTCCTCTTTTGAAAAGAATGATTGAGGCGATTAATCACAAAGTAGAAAGAAAGTGGATTGCTGAAAATCATTTCTCATTTGGAGTAGGAGAGTACATTCAGATTCCAGAAGTAGAATATCAGAGGGAGATAGGAATGCTTGGATTAGATATCACAATTGTGTTTAAAAGAAAAGGCAAGAGAGTTAAATTAAGAAAGATAAAAAAAGGAAGAGTACCTAAAAAACAAAATGTGTCTGAAGAAGAGATACTTGAATTTTTGAAGAAAAATTTTAATATTGAAATGGAGGAAGAAAATGACAGCGAGTGATTGGAAAAAAATACTAAAACAATTGAAGAAGAAACCTGCGAAGACAAAGAAGTTTTTGAAGCATAATAAACCAAAAGAAAGAAAGTTTGGAATTGCTGTAAAGAAATGTGAAAGGTGTGGGAGATATGGTGCGATGATAAACGCTTATGAAATAAATGTCTGCAGACACTGCTTTAGAGAGATTGCAGAAGATTTGGGATTTAAAAAATACAGTTAGGAAAAAAACAAAATGAGCCAAGATAAAGTTTCAGATGCATTGAATGAGATAATGAATGCTAAAAAAGCAAAGAAAGAAAGTTTAAAGATAGAAGGAAAAACAACAAAACTTTTAATCAAGATATTGGAAATCATGAAAAAATCAGGGTATATCAGTTATAAACTAAAGGACAGAGTAGTTGAGATTGAGTTAGTAGAGTTAGATACTTGCAGAGCAATAAAACCAAGATTTAATGTAAATGTAGAGGGTATTGAAAAGTATAGAAGAAGATTTCTTCCTGCAAGAGATTTTGGATATTTAATCATCTCCACAAATAAGGGACTAATGACTCACCAAGAAGCTCAGGAAAAAAATGTTGGAGGAAACTTAATTGCTTATGTATTTTAAAATGGCAGAAGAAAAACAAAAAAAACAAAAGAGAAAAGATGTTCTTGTAGAGATACTCATTCCTGAGGGTATTGAAATAAATCTGACTAGAGATGAGATAATAGTAAAAAAAGGAGAAAAAGAACTAAGAAGAAAGTTAAGCCCTCTTGTAAAAACCTCAAGTAGTGAGAATAAGATTCTTCTTGAAGCTAAAAAAGCTACAAAGATGCAGAAGAAGAACCTCGGCACACTCGAGGGGCATATAAAAAATATGATTAAGGGGTTAGGAGAGAAGTTTGTCTATAAACTTCAGATATGTTTTGTACACTTTCCAGTCAGTGTCTCTATTGACAAGGCTACAAATGAGATTATCATAAAGAATTTCTTAGGAGAGAGAAAAGACAGGAGAGTTAAGATTATAGAAGGAATTGACATTAAAATTGAAAAGGAGATTATTACTATTGAATCAGAAGATAAGGAAAGGGCTGGACAAATGGCAGCGAATGTGGAAAAGATGGCGAAGGTCACAGAAAAAGACAGAAGAATCTTTCAGGACGGGATATTTATCATAGAAAAGGCAGGGAGGCAGTTCTTGTAAAATGGCAAAAAAATTCCAGAGAACAAAATTTAGGGCATACTCAAAATTAGGAAAAGGAAGAAAGAAAAAACAAAAGTATCGAAAAGCAAGAGGAAGACATAGCAAAATCAGAGAGAAACATAAAGGAAGGCCAAGAAGAGTGGAAGTAGGTTATAAGTCTGAGAAAAAGTTAAGAGGATTAATTGGGGGCAAGGTTGTGGTGAGGATTAGAAGTCTCAATGAACTGATGAAAGTTAAAAAAGAAAGTTGCATAATCCTGTATAAAGTTGGAAATTTGGTAAAGATAAAAATAGCAGAGTATGCTCAAAAAAATAAGATTGAAATTATGAATCTTAATGTTAAAAAATTCTTGAGAAAAATCGAGAGAGAAAAGAGTTACAAAAAAAAGAAACTAGAAGAAGAGAAAAAGGTGAAGGAAAAGAAAAAAGTCAAGGAAAAGAAAGAAGAAGTAAAGGAGGAAAAAAATGAACCTCAAAAATAAAAAGGAACTTGCTTCGAGAGTTTTAGGAGTTGGCAAAGGAAGAATCTTTTTTGATTCAGCTAATCTTAAAGAAATAAAAGAAGCAATCACAAAACAGGACATACTTGAATTGCACAAGGAAAAGATAATCTTAATAAAGGACAAGCATGGCAGGTTAAATGGAAAGAAGGTCAAGAAGAGGAAGAGAGGACCTGGAAAAAGGAAGAAGAATTTAAAGAAGAGAAAAGAGAAGTACATGATACTAACAAGAAAATTAAGAGGATATATTTTAGAATTAAAGAAACAAGAAAAAATTAGTAAAGAGAGATACAGAGAACTTAGAAAAAAAATAAAAGCAAGTGAATTTAAAAGTAAATCAAATTTAAAGGAGAGTCTTAAAAATGAGAATCGCTAAAAGAAGAAGAATTGAAGGAAAAACAGATTATAAGAGAAGATTAAAACTTTTGAAAGCAGGAGTTCCAAGAGTTGTAATAAGAAAGAGCAATCGAAACATCCTGATTCAGTTAGTGGAATCTAAAGAAGCAAGAGACTTTCCAAGGGTAGGAGTTTTTTCCAGAGAGTTATTAAAAGTAGGTTGGCCAGATGAATTTAAAGGAAGTTTAAAATCAATTTCAGCAGCTTATTTAACAGGACTTTTATTTGGGAAGAAAATGATAAAACACAAATTAAAAGAAGGGATTGTGGATATTGGATTAATGAGAAGCACTAAAGGCTCAAAAATTTATGCAGCAGTTAAAGGAATTGCAGACGCAGGAGTTGAAATTAAATGTAATAAAAAGATGTTTCCTTCTCAAGAAAGAATAGAAGGGAAAAATCTTAAAAAAGATTTTTCAGTTAATTTTAAGAAGATTAAGGAGAAAATAGAACATGAGATATGAAAGAAAAAAATTAAGTGCTGAAGAATTTGAGAAGAGAAGAGAAGAAAGAGCACAAGGAGATAAAGAAAAACGTGTAGAGAATTGGATTCCAAAAACAAAAATAGGAAGAAGCATCAAAGAGAAGAAGATTAAGAATATTGATGAGGTTATTAATGATCGGATACTTGAAGAAGAAGCAATAGACTCTCTAATAAACCTTAAAACAGATTTTCTTAATATTGGACAAGCAAAAGGAAAATTTGGGGGAGGAAAAAGAAGAGCATGGAAACAAACACAAAAAAAGACAAAAGAAGGAAATGTTCCTACTTTTTCCTCAATGGTTATTGTTGGTGATGAGAACGGACATGTTGGTGTAGGGTGTGGAAGAGCAAAAGAGACTCTTCCTGCAAGAGAAAAAGCAACAAGAATAGCAAAATTAAGCATTATGAAGATTACACGAGGATGTGGAAGCTTTGATTGTATGTGCCAGGAACCTCATACTGTACCTTTTAAAGTTTGGGGGAAAGTTGGAAGCTCAAAAGTAATTCTCCTACCTGCTCCTCAAGGAACAGGGTTAGTAATTGGAAATGAGTGTAAAAAAATACTAAAATTAGCTGGAATAAAAGATGTATACAGTAAAACATTTGGACAAACAAGAACTACAATAAATCTAGCTAAAGCATGTATTGCTGCTCTAAAAAAAACAAATACAGGAGCTAAGAAGATAAAATGATTGTAATAATAAGAATCGCTGGAATGGTTAAGAAAAGACAAGAATCAAAAGAGACTCTCTCAAGATTAAGATTAAAGAGAAAATACAGCTGCGTTTTAATAGATGAAAAAGACTCTATAAGAGTTGGAATGTTAAATAAATCAAAAGATTTTGTTGCTTATGGAAAGATTGATGAACAGATGCTAACAAGGCTTGTAGAAAAAAGAGGAAAGATGATTGATAAAAGCAAAAAGATTAGTGTAGATGAAGCTATTAAAGGAATTAAAGAAGGCAAAAAGATGGAAGAATTAAATCTTAAACCTTATTTTAGGCTTCATCCTCCACGAGGAGGACTTAGAAGCAGCAAGATGAGATTTCCAAAAGGAGTTTTAGGAAATCATAAAGAAAAAATAAATCTTCTTATTGAAAGGATGTTGTAAAATGAGACTAAAGAAAAGGAAAAAAACAAGCAGAATAAGGGGAAGCAGAACTTTTGGATATGGTGCCAGAAAGAAACATCAGGGAAGCGGACATAGAGGAGGAGTAGGGATGGCTGGCTCAGGAAAAAGAGCAGATCATAGAAAATCTTTTATTCTGAAAAATTTTAAGCAATATTTTGGAAAACAAGGAGAAACAAGCAAAAGCACAAAGAGGAAGAAAGAAAAAGTTATAAATTTGGAAGATATTCAAAAAAACAATTATAATTTGAAGAAAAAAATTGGGAAAAATGGCATTTTAAACTTAGAAAATTATAAGGTTTTAGGAAAAGGGGAGATTAATGAAAAATTAATAATTCTTGTAAGAGCAGTTTCAAGCTCTGCCAAAGAAAAAATTGAGAAAGCTGGTGGAGAGGTAATGATTAAAAATGCAGAGAAATTAGATAAAAAACCTGAGAAAAAGAAAAAAGAGGAAATCTCTAAAACAAAAGAATAAAAATGGATTTAAGAACAATCTTAAATAATTTGCCAGAGGTAATCAAGCCTACAGAGAAAAAACTAAGTTTTAATGTTAAATTAAAATGGACACTTATTGTTCTTGTTGCTTTTTTTGTTTTAGCTAATATTTCTCTGTATGGATTAGAAGAAAATGCTCTGTCAAGATTTGAGTATCTTGCGATTATCCTAGGTACAGATTTTGGTTCTATTATAAGTTTAGGTATTGGGCCGATTGTGATGGCTTCAATTATCCTTCAATTATTAGTTGGAAGTAAGATTATTAATATAGATACATCAACTCCAGAAGGGAAAAAGTTTTTTCAGGGTATCCAAAAATTGCTTGTTTTTTTCTTTATACTCTTTGAGGCAACAGTGTATGTTCTAATGAAAGGTTTAGCTCCAAATCCTTCTCTTGGAGGAGTTTACGGGCCGTTTATTCTGATAGTGCAGTTAATCCTTGGAGGATTGATGGTTGTGCTTATGGATGATTTAGTGAGTAAGTGGGGATTTGGTTCAGGAGTTAGTTTGTTTATTGCTGCAGGTGTGGGGTGGAGATTAATCACAAATACATTCCAATTTCTTGGACCAGAAAGAACTATTCAGTTTACAGGAAAAATACCTGAACTAATCTCAGCAATAATAGCTGGTTCTGATTTCCAAGCAATCTTACTGCCTCTTGCTGCAATAGTCTTCACAGTTCTTGTATTCTTAATTGTAGTCTGGGCACAGTCTCTTAAAATAGAGGTGCCGCTTTCCTATGATAGATTAAGAGGATATAGTGTCAAGTGGCCTTTATCATTTTTCTATGCAAGTGTTATTCCAGTTATTTTAACTGCTGCGCTAATGGCAAATCTGCAGTTACTCGGGAGACTTGTACAACAGTGGTTAAACCATCCTACATTTTTAGGAAATTTTGTAGGAGGAAAAGCAATTTCAGGACTAAGCTTCTGGCTTGATTCTACAAATCTTGTTTCAGCAATAATTACTCAGAGTTGGAGCTGGACAATGCTGATTCAAGCAGCAGTTCACTTACTAGTGTTTATTGTTTTTTCTGCTGTCTTCTCTGTTTTTTGGGTTAAGACAAGTGGGATGGATGCACAGAGCCAGGCTCATAATATTATTTCTTCTGGATTGCAGATACCAGGTTTTAGAAAAGACGAAAGAATCTTAGAAACTGTTTTAAAACGATATGTTCTTCCTCTGACTGTAATGGGAGGAGTTGCAATTGGAATTTTAGCAGCATTAGCTAACTTGCTTGGAACTATTGTTTCTGGAACAGCACTATTATTAGGGATTATGATTATTTTTCAGTTTTATCAGAATATTGCGCAACAACATAGCATGGATATGAATCCTGCTCTTAGGAAATTTATTGGTTAGGTAAGTTTAAAAATAAAGAAATTAATGTTATATAAGAAGATGGTGTTAGAACAAATAACTGATTTTATACAGAATTATCCTAGAGTTAGTATTATTGTTTTTGCATTTATTGCTACTTTTTTTGTCACTCTTATTACTCATTTTGTAAGTGATAAAGGAAGATTAAGAGAACTTAAAGGCAGGCAAAAATCCATAAGAGAAGAGATGAAAAAACATAAAGGGAATAATGATAAGATTATGGAACTTAATCAGGAGTTAATGAAAGATTTGCCAGAACAAATGAGGCTCTCTTTTAAGCCAATGCTTATCACTCTTGTTCCTCTATTGATTTTCTTCTGGTGGTTGAGGAATTATTATGCTACAACTTCTTTAGGTGGAAGCTGGATTTGGTATTATATTGGTTCAAGTTTTGTTTTTAGTATGATTCTCAGGAAAGTGTTTAAGCTGGAGTAGGATTTGTGTATAATGGTTTGCTAAACAAAAAACTCAACATAATGTTTATATAAACTAACCAGTATTATAATTTATGAACGAACTTATAGAGCTTGCCAAGAAAAAGTTGGAATCATACAATCTAAAAGAACTTTCTAAATTAGGAATTAAAAAAAGGAGATTAATGGAAAGCACTTCAAGTAATATTGTAGTAACTTATCCTCCTTTATCAATTTTGCCTAAAATAAATCCTGAAAAGATTTTTGAAAAATCTAATAAAAAGGGTTTTACATTATATTTTCATATTCCATTTTGCACAGGAAAATGTCTATATTGCGGATTTTCTACTTATCCAAATCAATCAAAAGAAAGAGTAAACGAGTATCTCAAAGCATTAAAAGAAGAAGTTAAGTTGTATTTGGGGCATAAACAGATAAAAGAAACAAAGATAAAATCTGTTTATATTGGTGGTGGAACGCCCACTTATCTATCAAAAGAACAATTAAGAGATTTACTTGTTTTTATTAATTCGAATTTTAATATAGAACTGAACACAGAATTTACTGTGGAGTCTAGTCCAGAGACCTTAGATAAAGAAAAATTAAAATGTCTTTTAGAGAATGGTGTAAATCGACTGAGCATTGGAATGCAAACATTTGATGAAGATATTTTAAGATTAATTTTGAGACGACACAATTCTAAAGAAGCAATTTTAGCATATGAGTTAGCAAAAGAGGTTGGTTTTGAAAATATAAATATAGACTTAATCAGAGGATTGCCGGATATAACTCCGGAGAAGTTGCTTAAAGATTTAGAGGTTTTAGAAAGAATAAAACCCGAGTCTATAAGTGTATATCATCTAATTGTAAAACCAACTGCTGCAATACAGACACTGTACAATGATAAACCCGAGAGGTTTCCAGACAAAAACGCAACATTATTAATGCATTTGATGATACTGAAAAAGTTAAAACAGTTAGGATATGAACATAATCCTATTGATTGGTTTCACAAAGAATCCAGAGTTTATCAACAACAGATTAATAAATGGGAAGAGGTAATAAATCAATTATCTTTTGGGCTCTCTGCTTATGGGTATGTAAATAATGTTCAATATTATAATGAGAGAAGTATGGATGCATATCTAAAAGTGATTAAAGAAGAAAAATTGCCTATTAAAGTAGGGGTAAGATTATCAAAGGATGAACAAATTCACAGAAAATTTGTTTTTGGTTTAAAAACAAGAATAGATAAAAGGCTTTTTGAGAAAGAGCATGGAAAGATTCCTGAACAGATAAGGAAAAAGATAGATAAATATAAGAAGGTGGATTTAATTGAGGAGGATGATAATTTCATAAGATTAACAGAGAAAGGTGCATTATTTGCTGATGAAATATGTGTCAAGTTTTATTCTGAGAATGTAACTAAAAAGCTCTCCACATAAAAAGGAACCCTAAACCCCGGTAAAATAAAAACCTTTAAAAGCAGGAGGGAGATAGGAATTATATGGTCAATCAGGAATACTTGATTCAACTAAGCATGATTGAACAAGAAGCAAATAAGTTTGAAGAGAAGCTTAAGATTATAGAACAACAGAGTGTAGAACTTCAAACTTTACAGTTGAGTTTAGATGAAATTAAAGAAAGTACAGATGGGAAGATACTTGCAGGATTAGGAAAAGGAATATATCTTGAGACAGAGGTTAAGAACAAAGATGTTTTTGTTAATGTTGGAGGGAATACGATTCTGAAGAAGAGCATTGATGAAACAAAAAATATTATTGGAGAGCAAATTCAAAAACTTGAGAAGGCAAAGAAAGAGGTTGTAGTTCAAATTCTTGGATTGCAGGAAAGAACAAGAGAGATTATTGATAAAGCAAGACAAGAAATGAAGAAAGATAAGTAATCACTTCTTAACTTTCCTTAAAAACTGATCATAAGATAAAATTCCAAGTTCACTTACTATTGCTTTAATGTATTTCTTTTCAACTAATTCAAAAGCAGGATTTCGGACTTTTATATTATGAGGAACGCGAGCCCAGACTTCATGGAAATCACGCTCTTCAATTTTTAAATGATGGAATGAATATTTCCATGAGTCTGCTACAACATAAATTGGGATTTTATCTTTATGAGCAAGTTCTGCAATTACTGACGAACCAATTTTGTTTATTGCGCCGTCTTTGAGAATAGCGTCTGAACCAAGAAGGATTAAATCTACTTTTTTTGTGTCCTGAGTTTTTTCCAGAGCAACATTCACAGCAGAATCAATAAAAGTAGTTACTTTAACTCCTGCTTTTTTCAGTTCTCTTGCAGTTTTTCTTCCCTGATAAAGGGGGCGGGTTTCTGTATTATAAACTTCAAATTTCTTGCCATGTTTTTTTGCATAAATAAGTGAATTTATAACATTTGTTGAGTGGCAGTGCGTGAAAATAACTGAATTATTTTTTATTAATTTAAGAACAATCTTGTTTATCTTTTCCTGGGCTTCATCAAAATGCTCAAGAGTTTTCTTATATCCTAAGCTTTCATAATTTCTTAGAACATTAACAAGCATTGGTTCTGTTGGACGTGCTTTGATTAATTTATTTTTTGAAGAGTCAGTTGGACTTAATGAATACGCGTAGAGAGCAGCTCTGGCAATGTTTCGCGCACCCTGTATTTTTATTTTTTTTATATTCTCAACTATCTTATTAAACTTCTTTTTGTTTTTCATGATTATGAGAAAGAAGGAGTATATAAAAATCTTACTTCATTAAAATTAGTTCCAGTATCTTGTGCTTATGTTTTATTGGTTCAGTATCCTCTCTTTCAAAAGTTTTCTGTGAGAGTATTTTAAATTTTGAAACTAGACTAAGAGCCTCTTTTATATCTTGAGAATAATCAACTTCTCCAGAGTTATCTTTTATTAACAAATTAAAATGAATAAACAAGTATCCGCCGGGCTTTAATGTTCGAAAGATCTCATTTAAAGCTTTTTTCTGATTTAAAAAATGGATAACATTAATCGTGAAAAACGCTCCGAGGGAATTATTTGAAAAATTTAAGCTTTCTGCATTCTGAACTTCAAAGTTTAAAGTTGGAAATTTATTTTTTGCGAGAACAATCTCTTTTTCTGAAACATCAATCCCCAGAGATCTGAATCCAAAGTTAGCAAAAGTGTTAACATCTCTCCCGCTTCCGCATCCTATATCCACAACTAAATCATTAAATTTCTTACTTTTGAGAAAAATAGAAAAATCTTCTGCATATTTAGTTGGATGGTTTTGCCAGTGTTTCTTTTCAAGATATTTTTGTTGTAATTGTTTTATGCTCATACGACCTCAGAGTTTTGAGCATATAAAAATCTTGTCAAAGAGAATTTAAAAATAAGAGTTTGAAGAATTAATGAGAGTTTTTAATAGATGTTTTTATATTACTAAAGTATACTTGATTAGTTTAGTACTCTTCTACTAAGTTATGCTAAGCTCTTAACTTGGCTTAACAGTTTACTAAAATTTAAATATGTAGTTTTCTCTTATTAATCATGTTAGAATTGCTTATTAACCCAAAAAAGGCTGAGAGAAATCCGTGGATGATGTTTTTTGATGGAGTGTTGTATGCATCTCTGTCTATTCTTCTTGTAAACTGGATTTTTGCTAAAGACCCTGTTTTGTCAAAATACTCAAGCATCCTTATGGTAACTTTTTGTGTTATGTTTTCTATTCCATTCATGTATTACACTATTAAATTTGAAGAAATAAAAGACCTTAAAGAAAGTGGGTTTTTGAATTTAATAAAAGAACATAGTAAAGTGCTTCTTTCACTCTTATTTTTGTTTCTTGGATTTGTTGTAGCTTTCTCATTTTGGCAGATTATCCTTTCTGGAGGAAGCCAGAGTTTTAAAGCACAGGTAGAAACATACTGTATGATAAATCGTCCAAGTAATTTTAATGATTGTGTAGCCCAGTATGGTGTAGAAGGAATAAGCAAAACTACTGCGTTTTTAACTGCAAAAGAAAGAGTAGTCAGTATTTTTGCAAATAATATTTATGTATTGATTTTTACGCTTGTATTCTCCCTTATCTTTGGAGCAGGAGCAATATTTATTCTAGCATGGAATGCTAGTGTGATCTCAGCAGCAGTAGGTATTTTTGCTAAATCAGAATTAATTAATCTTCCTCTTGGGCTTCTTAGATACATGGTGCATGGAATTCCTGAGATTGGAGCTTATTTTATAGGATTTTTAGCTGGCGGGATAGTAAGCATGGCAGTAATAAGGCATGACATTAAAACTGAAAAATTCTGGACAATACTCCAAGACTCATTAAATTTAGTTATTTTAGCAGTGATTATATTATTCCTTGCGTCATTAATGGAAGTATTTATAACCCCTTTATTATTTTAATAAAATGCTGGAGAAAAATGGTTAAATTTGTTTGTGTTTCGTGTAATTACAGGTTTGAATCAGAT
This sequence comes from Candidatus Woesearchaeota archaeon, assembly GCA_964403535.1. Taxonomy (GTDB): domain Archaea; phylum Nanobdellota; class Nanobdellia; order Pacearchaeales; family GW2011-AR1; genus CAYOFN01. The sequence goes on along the minus strand of CAYOFN010000011.1, from coordinate 2,265 downwards.
AAGACAGAGGCTTGTCCTTATTGTAACAGCAAATCTGTTGAGAAAGAACAATCAGCTGAAGAAATTTTAGAAGAGGTTGGTGATTTGATTAGAGAGTAAAAAGGTTTTAAAATGGCAGAAGAACAATTAATTGAGGAAAGAAAACAGAGAATTGTTAATTTTTTTAAAAAGAGCAATTGGGTTTTTGTGGGTATCTTAGTGCTTATTCTAATCTTGAATGTGTATATAAGAACTCTTCCTATGAAAAATCTTGAAGGGACAGATCATCCAGGATTATGGGATGTTACTACAAACAATTGGACTCTTGGGCCAGATTTAGATCCTTTTTTATTTCTTAGATATGCAAAAGAGATAGTGGCTACTGGAGGAATAATGAAGATTGATATGATGAGATATGTTCCTCTTGGTTTTGAAACTGCGAGAGAAACTCGTCTCCTGCCTTATATGATTGCCTATCTGTATAAGTTTATGAGTTTGTTTTCAAACATAAGTGTAGACTATGCAGGAGTTATTTTTCCTGTTGTTGCTTCAGTGTTGACCACAATTTTTTTCTTTTTATTAGTAAGAAAAATATTTGAAAAAAATGGAAAAATTGCCAATATAATCGCTAGTGTAACCACTGCGTTTTTAGTTGTTCTACCAAGTTTATTATCAAGAACAATTGCTGGAATTCCTGAAAAAGAATCAATTGGGTTTGGATTGATGTTTGCTGCGTTTTATTTTTTCCTATCAGCGTGGAGAGCAAAAAAAATTAAGAATGCAGTGATACTTGGACTACTCGCTGGAGTCTTTACTTCTTTGATGGGACTGATTTGGGGGGGAGTTATTTTTATTTTTATGGGTATTGCAATAACTGTTTTTATTGCTTTTATTTTAAATAAAGTAGGTAAAAAGGAAGTTTTGGTGTACTTTACTTGGTTTGTAAGTTACCTTGTTTTTTTGCTTCCACTTACTAATAGATTCTCACTTAAAAGTTTGATTACTTCAACTTCAAGTGGATTGACCTTTGGATTGTTTTTTATTTTAGTAATAGACTTAATTATTTTTAAAACAAAAATTAAAGATTATAGACTTGTTGAAAAGATTAGAAAGAAACTCCCGGACAGGTTTATTTCAATAATTGCTGCTCTTATTCTTATTATTGCACTCACAAGTATCTTCTTTGGAATCGGTTTTATTTATAATTTTTTCTCTGATACTCTCACTGAACTTACTACTCCTTATGCAAATAGATTATTATACACTGTTGCAGAAAACAAACAACCATATTTTGGGGAGTGGAAAGAGAGTTTTGGTCCCTCGAGAATAGCAGGAATTGGTGGAAGTTTAGTTTCTATTCCTCCTCTGTTTTTTTGGTTGTTTTTTGTAGGTTCTATTTTTTTATTTTATGAAATGAGCAGGTTTATAAAGAAGAGAGAGAGGATTATCCTTACTCTTTCTTATGTGATTTTTCTTTTTGCATTAATATTCAGTAGGTATTCTTCTGGGGGGTTACTAGACGGCACAAATACATTAAGCAAAATATTATACTTTGGAGGAATGATTTTATTTGGAGCAAGTTTTGTTTATGTATACTACAAGTATTATAAGAACAAGGAGCTTGAATTATTTAAAAAAATTGATTTTAATTATTTGTTTATTTTTGTTTTATTTTTTATTAATATTGTTGCTGCAAGAAGTGCAATCAGGCTGATTATGGCTCTTGCACCAGTTGGAGCAATTATCATGGGGTATTTTTGTGTAAGCACAGTGAACAAGGCTTTGAAAAGCAGAGGAGAATTAATGAAAATATTAGCGTGGTTACTTGCAATTCTTATTGTGATATCAACACTCTATACTTTTTATGTGTATTATGAAACAAGTAAAGCTATGGCTGCAAGCAATATTCCATCAGCATATAATATTCAGTGGCAGAAAGCTATGCAATGGGTTAGAGAAGAAACTCCAAAAGATGCAGTTTTTGGACACTGGTGGGATTATGGCTACTGGTTACAAAGCAACGGGGAGAGAGCAACAATGTTAGATGGTGGAAATGCAGTAAGCTACTGGAATTATCTTATGGGAAGGCATGTTTTAACATCTCCAAATGAAAGTGATGCACTTGATTTATTATACACTCATAATGTCACATATTTTTTAATTGATTCAACAGAGATAGGAAAGTATGGAGCTTACTCGAGCATTGGAAGTGATGAAAATTTTGATAGGATGTCCTGGATTTCAACTTTTATTTTAAATGACGCTGCTACACAAGAAACAAGAAAT
>CAYOFN010000010.1:0-24716 GCA_964403535.1 Candidatus Woesearchaeota archaeon | reverse complement strand
GGATGTTATCAAACTCTTCACCAAAAGCTTCTTTTAGTGAATCATATCCTGTACTACTTCCAAAAACCCCAAACCAGGGAGTCCAAATATGTGCAGGGATTACTTCAATTTTATCAGAAATTTTCCTCATCTCTCTTGCAAATTCCTCACAAGGAATTTTGAATATAGGTCTCCCATCATAATCTCTTCTACCTTTTGTGTCTAAATAAGAATTAATCTTATCAACAACATCAATCGAAGGAACAAGAAGCAAAATATGCACTCTTCTTCCTCTTCCATGAGTATACATTAAACTTACCTCTCCAGTAAGCATAAAAGGAAAATAATCATACCAATAAAGTCCATCTTTCTCTACAAGAAGTTCTTTAATCTCTTTAAGCCATTCAGGATGTGTAAAATCACTTGTTCCTAATAAATCCAGTCCTTTTACCTTAGCCCACTTTACAAGTTCAGGAATAGTTATGTTCTTTGAACATGCTCTTGAAAATCTCGAGTGTATGTGTAAATCTCCAATAAACTCTGTTTTTGGAGAGCCAGAAAATTTCCTGTTTTCTGAATCTCCAATAAACTCTGTTTTTAGACTAATCTCTTGTACCTGCTTTCCCTCTCTTTTCTCTTCTTCCTCTTCCATAATTTTTAAAAAGAGATAACCTTAATAAAGATTGTTATAATATAATTTAAACAAGCCCCCATAGTTAAATTGGATATAATTCGACCTTGCGGTGAGCGAGTCCAAAAGAACAAGATTGGCGAGCAAATAGGTTGCGTTCGAGGTTCAAGTCCTCGTGGGGGCGTAGGACATTTTGTCCAATTTTATGGGACTTTTTTCAAAATAAAGAAAAATGTCTAAAAGAAGGGTTTATAAATTAACAGGTGAAAAAAATTGTATAATTTTTTTATCTGATCTTATAAAAAGCATTATTTCTTTGGAGGTTCTAAAATGAAAATAGATCCCCACCATCATAAAGAAAAATATCTTAAATGGAAAGAGAAAATCAATGGAGAGATTCCAGGTATAAGCAAAACGAATTCTGACATGATTCTCCATTATCTTGATGATATGGAAAAAGGACTAAACATTGCCAAAGGGAGTGCAAAAGGGGCAAGAGGCTACCCAAGATTAAATAATCTGAGAAACAGGTTAGTTTTCATCTGCAAAAACATAAAAGAAATTTATAATCTTGATGATATAATTAAAATAAGTGAAGAACAATTAATATCTTTTTTCTCAAATATGCAGAAAGGGATATTAAAAAGAAAAGATGGAAAAGAGTATAAATCAGTTGATTCTTATGCATCTGTTTTTAAGGCATTCTGGCACTGGCATCAAAAAGTCAGGAAAAAACAAGGAACTGAAATAATAGATATAACTATAGATTTAGATACAAAACAGAGCAAACCAAAATGGGTTTACTTAACAGAAGAACAGATAAAGAGATTATGCAACTCTGCCAGATATGATTACAAAGTTTTATTCACATTTTTATTTGATACTGGAATCAGAGCACCAACAGAGTTGATGAATGTAAGGGTTTCTGATTTATATAATGATTTTAAAGAACTTCAGATAAGGGAAGAAACCTCAAAAACATTTGGCAGAAAAATAAAACTAATGATTTGCTCGGATTTAATTAAAGACTATATTAAAAATAATAACCTGAATAAAGAGGATTATCTATTTACAATGAACCCCTGGAGTGCAACCAAATATCTTAAAAGATTAACAAAAAAGCTTTTTGGTGAAGGAGAAACAGAAGCAGGAGGAAAATATCCTGAAATAAGTTTGTATGATTTTAGACATTGCAGTTGCTGTTACTGGCTTCCAAGGTATAAGTCTGAATCAGCATTAAAATACAGATTCGGCTGGAAACAATCAGATAAAATACATTATTATTCAGAGCTTTTAGGAATGAAAGATACAATTTCAGAAGAGGATTTACTTATTGATGTCACCAAGACAGAAATAGAAAAAAGACTTATTAAAACTGAAAAAGAAAACAATCTTTTAGCAGAGGATAACAAAACCATGAAAGAGCAGATGACTAAGATTTTAGAGCTTGTAAATAATCTTCAAATTAAAATTGAATGCAATAATCATAAATCACAATGAAAAATAAAATTAATAAACAAATTAAGCAAAGGGTTTATCGTTACCTTAGATGTCTTAGGATATATGATAAATATGATAAAGGATTTGAAAAAGTTTTTTGCAGAAATATTAAAGGAAAGGAGGAGATATTTTTGTTTAAGCCATTTTTCCATGAATCACCTAGGCACGGAGTTTTAGTTTTTGAAGTTGCAGAATATTTAAAACAATACACAAAAAAAGTAAAAACTTACTTGTCAGTAAAACCAGATATTGTTTTTGAAATAAATAACAAGGAATTTGCAGTTGAAATTGAAACAGGAGTAATATTAAAGAAAAACAAAAAACAGCTTTTGAATAAAGTGGAAAACTTAAGAGAAAATTATAAAAGAAACTGGTTCTTTGTTATTACAGACAGGAATTTAGTAAAATCCTACAAAAGATATGGAAAAACATATACAAAAAGAAATGTTTTGAGAAAAATTGACAAAATTATGTGGAAAGAAGGTGTAAATAAAAAAGAAAAAAGTGGCGAAAACCAGGCAGTGGAATGTGAAAACATTTTTTAGCTCTTACCGAATATAAAATTTTGATTAGTCACCAAAAATGTCAGTAATGAATATATCTCATTTCTTATAAATTCCCTTAACAACCTCTCTTCTTAGCTTAAAACTATTAGCCCATTTTGCATAAGCATTCCAGCCTTGAAAAATTTCCAATAATCTTTTCTTGCTTAATTCTCCTTTCTTGTATTGATTTACTCTTAATCTCATTTTTCTTACATTTCTTTTTCGTAATAATCTGTAATAATAAAAATTCCTAAAGCCGACAAAATCAATTCCTTTTGAAAGAGGAATTATTTTAGATTTTTGGGGATGCAGTTCTAACCTTAACGTTTCTCTTAAAAATACACTAATTTCAGTCTCCCATATTTCAAGCTGTGCTTTATTTTTATGTAAAATAACAAAATCATCTACATATCTTATATAATATTTTGCTTTTAATTTATGCTTGACAAAATAATCCAGTTCATTTAAGTAAACATTAGCAAAAAACTGCGAAGTTAAATTTCCAAGAGGCATACCTTTTTTACAAAAACTCGTTTCATTCGGAGGGGGGGCGAATGACTTTGCGAGGCTAATATTACTTTCAGGTAACGAGCAGGGTCGTGAGCAGAACGGATTCGGGGCATTGTTAAGTATCTTCTTAATTAAACCAATAACCATTCCATCAGTTATTTTTCTCTTAATAATTCCCAAAAGTATCTCATGATTAACCTCCTGAAAATAATGCTTGATATCTGCTTTAAGACAAAATGCCTCTGTTTTTAGATTATTAACAACTCTTCTCTTAAATAAATCAAATCTTTTAAGTGCAAATAAGTTTCCTTTTCCTATCCTATTTGCGCAAGAATCATAAATAAAACCCTTGTCAAAAATTGGCTCAATTATTCTAAATAAAGCATGATGAACAATTCTATCACGAAAAGCAGATTTTGATATTTTTCTTGTTTTTGGGTCGCGAAGAATAAAAGTTTTTAAGGGTGTGAGTTTGTAAGCTTGAGTTTTAAGTTCTTCTGATAATTTTAATAAGTTCCCCAGAGTATCTTGTTCAAATTCAATAACATATTCTTTCTTTGTTTTGCCTTTTCTTGCTTTTCTCCAAGCAAGAATTAAATTTCCAATATTGTAGATTTCAGGATAAAGATTATCAGTTTCCATAGTAAATATAAAAGTCCTGTTTTATAGACTATTCCACGCACCCTGTTGTCGTTGTTGAGGTTCCTGTTGTTGCCATTAAGCTCAGACCTATTGTCGAGATTCCTGAACCACAGAGTACTTATAGCTAATTTATCAATTGGGGAACAAAGTTCCTTCACTGAAATTCCTCGCAAGGAATTTCTGTATTTTATGACTTAAAATAAACTAAACAATGTGCTAATAAATTAACGTGTAGTCCAACTCCAGATCATTAGTTAAGACTTCAATAAAGTCAGGACAAAAATTGATAGAATAAACCATTTAAAAGGATTATTATAAAAGAAAATATAATTTAGAAAAATTATTATCTTAAACCATCTATAAGAATTCTTTCAATTCCAGTTAAACCCTTAGTTTTCAGAACTGCTGAAATCTGAGCAGGACTATAAACCTCAGAATTTTTTGCGGCAGTGCCTTCGGCACTATCCGGTACCCCACGCACCCAGTTGCCGTCGATGAGGCCCCTGGCGCCATAAAGCTCAGACCCAAAGTCGAGACCCCTGAACCACATTTGTCTTGCAAAAGCCTTATCGCCAATTGAGGCAAGAAAAACAGGCATTTCTGTAATTTGTGCTTCTTTTAAGAAATCTCCGTATTTTTGAGCATCTTCGCCAAAAGCATAAACAGTTATCTTATTATCAGCAAACCTATTTGTTGGAATATTGTCTCCGATTAATTCTACAGAGTCTGCTAAAGATTGCTCAACTTGTTCTGCTGTTAAGTCAAAATCTTGTCCTTTTCTATGGCAGTCTGTTGCTTCTTTTGCATTTGCCATAATTGGAGAATTTTTAGTTAAATAAGCTCCTTTTCCAGGAACATAAATTGCTCCTTCCCTTGTCCAGTTTCCATTTTGAGAAACATCTGCGTCTTTGCCTTCCTGTATTCTTAATCTTGCATTTTCTTGTAAAGAAATAATTCTATATCCTTCTTTAGCTAATGCTTCTTTTCCTTCATCAAAAGGTGTAACTATATAAGCTGATGCTATTCCTCTTGGTTTTATATCAACCTTAATTTGTGGTTTTGCCATTTTATTGTTTTAATCTCCCTAAAAATTCTGCAACTTTTTCAAGTCTAGAAGCTGGAAGATTTCCTGCCCTCACTCCTTGAATTAATTTAGACATTTGAGTTAATTGAGATGGTGTATAAGGCATTTTTGTTGGTTTAACCTCGCTCGCTGTCGCTCGCTCGGAATCACGCAATACCCCACGCACCCCGCTGACGTAGTAGAGGTACCTGCCGTAGCCATTAAGCTCAGACCCATAGTCGAGACTCCCGAACCACAATTGAGTTAAAAGTGTTCCTTTTTGTGCTTTAACAGTACTTGGGTCAACTACATAAAGAGGAATTCCTTGTCCATTAAATTCTAAATAATTGTCTACTGCTTTTTCTCCTTTAAACAAACTTCTTAAAATATTATTAAAATCTGCATCTTCTTTTGTAAGTGTGCAATTAGCTTTAGGCAAGTAAAAAGCTTTTCTTTTCTCAGGCTCTTGGTTTTTTCCTTGTTCTGCTAATTTTGCAAACTTTTCATACATCTTTCCATCTTGGGTTGAAAAATATCTTCCTTCTCTATTTGCTTGAACTGCCTGTTTAGCTAATCCTAAATCAAGTAATGGAGAATTTAAGGCAAGTATTGGCTGAGCATCTTGAAAATATAAAACTCCCTCTCGGGTATAGCTTCCATTCTGGCTTAAAGAATGACTTTTGCCTTTTTCCATTCTAGCAAGAGCTAAATCTTTAACAGAAATAGGGTATCTGCATCCTACTTGTCTTAATACTGTTACAGCTTCGTCAAATGGAACATCAACTCTTAAAATTCTTCCTTGTTTTGCAGTTGCTTCAACTATAGGTTTTGCCATGCTTTTTCCTAGTTCCTTAGCTTTATAAATCTTTCGCCAGTGTTACCACTAAGTAATTAATATTATTAACAACGACAACATATATAAATAGTAAAGCCATAGACAAAGAATAAATAAAACTAAACAAAAAAGAGTTTCATAATTCTGGACAAGAAGGCCTGTCCTTCGTGGGGGCATTCTGCCTTTACCAAAAGAAAAGTTTATAATTGTTTAGGGCATGATAAAACATGGAAACATTCCCAGAAATCATAACTTTTAGAATTACTTCTCGATGTAACTATAACTGTAACTGCTGTTTTGGCCCAAAAAATGTATCTGAATTGCCTTTAAAAAAATTGAAAGAAATTTTTATGTTACTTTCAAAAAAAGGTGCAAAAGCGATTGTATTAACTGGGGGTGAACCTCTCATTAGAGAGGATATAAAAGAAATTATTCATTCTATAAAACAGTGTAATATGAAAATATATTTAGACACAAATGGAAGCTTATTTTTTAGTCATAATAAAATAATTGATGAAAACGTTGATGTGTTGGGGGTTCCTATTTATTCTCCTGAACCTGAGTATAAAGGGACACCCAAACTGGAACCAGTCATAAAAATTCTTGAATATTATAAAAATAAAGATAAAAAACCAGTGATAAGGATTGGTACTGTGATAACACAAGAGAACTCTGAATCTATCGAAGAAATAGGCAACTTAATCAAAGACTATCCTATAAATCTCTGGAAAATTTATGAATTTTTACCTCAAAATGTTAATGCAGTTAATAATAAAAATAAATTAGAAATTTCAAAGGAAAAGTTTAATGAAATTGGAAAGAGAATTATGAATAAGTTTTCAGAATATTTTAAAATCTCTATCTCTAATAGAGAGAAAAGAAATCTTGCGTATTTTTTTATAAATCCTGATGGAAAAGTGTTCATGCCAGTAGATGATGGAGGAATTTGCAAGGAGAGAGGGATAGGGGACATTTTTGATAGAGAGATAATAAAAAAATGGAGAGGGGTAATCTCAGAAGAGAATTATAATAAGAATATACAAGATACATTTAGGCTTAATTAAAGTCTGGAAGAACATCAATTCCTCATAGACCCCACAAAATTCAAAATAGCAAAGGTTTATAAACGAAGAAAAAACTAGAATTATATAAGTAATTAGTAAATATATAAATGTCAAAGAAAAATTTAACTTTTTCTTGCTAAAACCTCTGGGTTTTTGTTTATTAACTGATTAATAATTGAAAATGAAAACTGAAAATATCTTAGAAAATCAAGAATTTAATGAGTGTGAACCAGAAGAAAATGAAAATTATAAATTCAAAGAACTAGGGATTAATGGAAACTTATTAAAATCAATAAAAGAGCACAAATTTGAACAACCAAGCGAAATACAGGAAAAAGCAATACCTTTTGTATTACAAGGAAAAGATGTTATTGCAACAGCCTCAACAGGTTCAGGAAAAACTCTTGTATTTAGTGCAGCAATTATTCAAAATATACAAAAAGAAGAAGGTTTACAAGCACTAATACTTACTCCTACAAGAGAATTAGCTGAACAAGTAACAAGAACAATTGAAAAATTTTCAAAATATCAGGAATTAAGAGTAAATGCAGTCTATGGTGGAGTATCAATTAATGAGCAAATAAGAAGTTTAAGATACTCAGAAGTAGTTGTAGGAACACCTGGAAGAATACTAGACCATATTCAACGAAATACAATTAATCTTTCTAAAATAAAGATACTTGTACTAGATGAAGCAGATAGAATGCTTGATATGGGTTTCCAAAAAGATGTTGAGAGGATTATTAACAACTGTCAAAGAAAAAGACAAACTCTTCTTTTCTCTGCAACAATGTCAGAAGAAGTAGTAAGATTAGCAAAAAGATACATGAATACTCCAATAGAAATATCAGCAGAACAGTATGTTGACCCTTCAAAATTAACTCAGATATATTATGATGTTGATGATAAACTTAAGTTTTCTTTATTAAAACAATTACTGGAAAAAGAAAAATCAAAATTAGTAATGGTTTTTTGTAATACAAGAAGAAATGTTGATTTTGTTGCAAAAAATCTAAGAGTAAACAATCTTGAAGTGCTTCCAATACACGGAGGATTTTCACAAAGTAAAAGAACTCAAATAATGGAAAAATTCAACTCTCAAAAAGTAGAGATACTTGTATGTACAGATGTTGCTGCAAGAGGACTGGACATTCCTGGAATCACCCATATCTATAACTATGATGCTCCTAAAGACAGCAAAGAGTATTTGCATAGAATTGGAAGAACTGCCAGAGCTGGAAAAGAAGGCAAAGTAATTAACCTTATTTCTTCACGAGATTATGAGAATTTTAATAATATCCTGAGGAACATAGACATAAAAATTCCAAGAGAAGAAACCCCAGTAATAACTCCTATCAGAGTAAAATTATTTGAAGAAAGATATGGTGGACATAACAGATTCAGGAGAGGTGGGGGGAATAGTAGGAGTTTTGGAGGAGATAGAGAACGAAAACCATTCAGAAAAAGTGGGGGATACAAAAGAAATGATAATCAATCAGGAAGGTACAGAAACAATAGAACCCGCCAGTCCCCAAGATACTCAAGAAGATAAAATTAAATCTCAATTCTGGAAAACAAAGAGCTTCCAATTAAGCTTACAGCAATTATTCCAACCCCCATTACCAAAAAATCCAAACCCAAACCAAAATTACTCGTTGTCAGTGCTCCCCTTACTCCATCAACACCATAAGAAAGAGGGTTAAGTCTTATTATAATCTTAAGAAAATTAGGAACATCATTTACAGGAAATAAAGCTCCAGATAAAAAAAACAAAGGCATGATTATAAAATTAATAATCAAAGGAAAAGCATTCATATCTTTTAATAAAGAAGCTATAGCTGTTCCAAGTGCTGTAAATAACAAAGCGATTAAAAACATAAAAATCAAGGCAATAGGAATATTAATCAGGTTAGTTATATGAAATCCTAAAAATAAAGAGATTATTAAAACCAAAACTCCCTGCAAAAACGCAACACTAGCCCCCCCGAGAGTTCTTCCAATCATTATTTTAATTCTTAAAACAGGAGCAACTAAAGTTTCTTTTAAAAAACCAAACTGCCTATCCCAAATCACCTCGATTCCATTAAACATTGCAGTAAACAAAATGCTCATTGCAACAATCCCAGGTGCAAGAAACTCAACATAACTCCCCTGTCCTGCCTGCTGAAAAACAGCACCTAATCCAAAACCCAAAGCAACTAAGAATAAAATCGGCTGTCCTAAAGTTCCAATCATCCTTGCCTTGCTTCTCCAATATCTTTTCAACTGCCTTAACCACATAATGTAAATTACTGAGTTCATCTTCTTCCCCCAAATCTTCTTTTGAAAAATTCGCTTGAAGAAGCTGTTTCTTCTCTTATTTTATGCCCAGTTATTTTAAGAAAAGCTTCTTCCAGAGATTTTGACTTAGTCTTTTTTTTAAGTTCTTTTGAAGTCCCCATACTAACTATCTCTCCATGGTCAATTATTGCAATCCTATCTGCAACTTTTTCAGCTTCTTCTAAATAATGTGTAGTAAGAAATACAGTCATCCCCTCCTTCTTAGCTAATTCTGTTACATACTGCCACATATGATTTCTTGTCTGAGGATCCAAACCAAGAGTAGGCTCATCTAAAAACAAAATCTTAGGATGATGAAGCAATCCTCTTGCAATTTCCAGTCTTCTCTTCATCCCTCCTGAAAAAGTCTTAACTTGATTATCCTTTCTATCCCAAAGTTCAACAAACTTCAAAAGATCTTCGATTCTTTTTCTTCTTGTCTTTTTGTCAATATTATAAAAAACTCCATGAAACTCCATATTCTCATAAGCAGTAAGTTCATCATCTAAACTAGGATCCTGAAAAACAATTCCAAAAGAATGCCTTACTTCATCTTGCTGGCTACTAGGAGAAAAACCATTAATTTTCATCTCACCAGAAGTAGGGTGAAGAAGAGTAGTGAGCATTTTTATTGTTGTTGTTTTCCCAGCTCCATTTGGCCCAAGAAAAGCAAAAATCTCTCCTTTCTGAACATCAAAAGAGATCTTATTTACAGCAGTCACCTCTTTAAATTTTTTTACAAGATTACTCACCTCTATAATCTTTTGCATGTATCATTTAGAAAATAGTAGTTTATAAAGATAATTAGTTAAAAAACTTCTAAGTACTAAATATATAAATATAGAAGATTTAAACAAATTATGAAAAAATCACACATTGCAGCTATAATCCTCCTCTTCTTTCTCTTGTTTTTAATAATAAACCTACTCTATCATTTTATTTATTTCAAAAACCTGCACTCAAATATAAGACTTCCAACAGAACAGGAAAAACAAAAAACAATAGAGATTCTAAGCAAAGAGAATATTTCAGAATATTCACAAGTAGAATTTATAAGCGTATACACTCTAAATAATAAAAAAATAATTTCAATTAAACTAACTAAAAACAATTCTTCTAAAATTTACCTGGTTGATTTGAAGTCAGAAAGACTTCTTAGAAGATGAAAACAAAATCAAGATTTGGTTTTTTAATAACTTTTATCATTATCTCAGTAATAGTTGCAGTTTCTTCAGGTTATTTTACCTCATTACAATCATACCTTGAATCATTTGTTTCAGCCAATCCAAGTATTGCAGCACTAATCTACAACCTTATATTCATTGCATCTACAACTTTTTCATTTTCAGTAACAGTAATGACTAGCATCGGTGTATTGTTCTTTTCTATTCCAGCAGTTATCACTTACTCAATCATAGGAATCATGGCAAGCTCAATAATTGATTTCTACATTGCCAGAAAACTTGGAAAAAAATATGTAAAAAATTATCTTGAAAAACGTGGTGGAAGACTTGAAAAATTTGATAAGATTATTGAAAAAAACACTTTCAAAACAACTCTTCTTTTAAGTGCAATTTATTTTGTGCCTCCAGCAATTCCAAATTTCTTAGGAGGAATAATTAACATTAATCTAAAAGAGTACGCTATTGCAACATTTATCGGAAATATTCCAAATACAATCCTCACAGTATATCTTGTTCATGGAATTCTATATTCAAATACAACCCAAGTCTACATCTCATCCATAGGGCTTGCCCTTATTTCTATCCTCTCTCTATTCTTTTACAAAGGAGAAATAAAAGAATTAATCCTCATAAGTTTTCCATTTTTAAGAAGAGTTTTTCATTAGACCTTCTCATAAGAACATTTCTCACACCCAAATCTTCTTTAATAAATATCTCAACTCACCAAAAACTAATTATACTCTAAGAGAATAACAAACTTATGAAAACCCTAACAATCGCTGCCACAATTATCATCTTATCTTTTATCTTAGCTGGAGTATTTTATCAATATCTTCCTGATAAAATAATTAGTCACTGGAATTTTAAAGGAGAAGCAAATGAGTATATGACAAAATTATGGGGATTATTCTTAATTCCAATAATCTCTATTGCGATTTTTATTTTATTTTTATTGATTCCAAAAATAGACCCATTAAAAAACAATATAAAAAAATTCAGAAATCATTACAATTTATTTATTCTGCTTTTTGTTAGTTTCATGCTCTACATAGAAAGCATAATTATCCTTGCAAACCTCGGATATACTCTCAATATGAATAGATTAATCATGCCAGTAATAGGGATTTTAATTTTTTTCATTGGATTTATTCTTGAAAAATCAAAAAGAAACTGGTTTATCGGAATAAGAACTCCATGGACTCTAAGTAATGATAAAGTTTGGGATGAAACTCATAAACTTGGCTCAAAATTATTCAAATTATCAGGAATTTTAGCAATTATTGGAGTATTTTTTGGAAAATTAGGATTTTTATTTGTTTTAATCCCAATACCCCTCTCAACAATATATCTTATTGTTTATTCATACTTAACATACAAAAAAATTAAGAAATAAAAAATCTAATTATTCTACTGCTCTTTCTAAACCCTCAACACCAAATACGTCTCTTACGTCTTGTAATGCTGCTCTTGACTCCAAAGCATCTCTAAGATAAGACAACGTAGCATCACAAGAAACTAATTTTTTGCCAGAATCTCTACTCTCGCTCATACAAACAAAACATCCAGGAATTCCAGGAATAGAAAGAGCAACTCTTCTTCTATAAAAATCTTCATTGTCTGAAACAAGAATAGAGTAACATATAAGCTTAGAAGAAACCCTTAAAATAGGAGATTTTTCAGGAGCACTACCTTGAAATTCCCTGCGAATTTTATATCCCTCAGTTATAACAGGTGTTAGTATCATCTTTCATCACTCCTCATCACTCAAACCACTCTCTTTAACAAAAAATATGCACTCATTATCAGGTAAATTAGGAGAATCAATCAACTTCCCAACACGACTTCCTTTCCTCCCTCTTCTCAAATAAATTCTATAAGTAGAAGCATGCCCAACTATATTCCCTCCAATAGCAGTAGTAGGATCACCAAACATCATCGCAGGATTAGACATAACCTGATTAGTAACAAAAACAGCAAGATTATGAGTCTCAGCAAGTTTCATAAGATTATGCAGATACTTGTTTAATTTCTGCTGCCTGTCAGCTAACATTCCTCTTCCAGAATACTCAGCTCTAAAATGCGCAGTAAGAGAATCAATAACAAGTAATTTTATTGGCTCACCCTCTCTAATCATCTCTCCAATCTTATCTAATAATAACATCTGATGATCTGAATTAAATGCTCTTGCAACAAAAATATTTTTCAAAACCTTCTCTGCATTAGCACCAATTCCCTCAGCAATCTGTTTAACTCGCTCTGGCCTAAATGTTCCCTCAGTATCAATATAAACTGCCTTTCCATTAGCTCCTCCTAAATCCAGAGGAAGTTGTACATTTACAGACAAGCTTAATCCTAACTGAGTCTTCCCACTTCCATAAGCACCAAAAGCTTCTGTAATTGCTTTTGTTTCTAATCCTTTTCCTCCAAGAAGGGTGTCAATATTCTTGCTTCCAGTAGTAATATGCCCTATATCCTCTCTCTGCTTAGCAAATTCTATACCATCCTGAAATCCCAAATCAAGCATTTTTCTAGAAGCCTGAATAGCTTTTCTCGCAGCAGCTTCTCCTAATCCAGCTGTTTCAGAAAGTTCTTTAGGCCCAAGAACAGCAATTCCCATTAAATCATAAATTCCAGCTGCCTCTAATTTAGCAACAGCAGCAGGTCCAACTCCAGGTAAATCACTTAATTTCATCTCCTCTTTTGCTTTCTTAGGCTCCTTTTTTCCAACAACTGCCTCTTTAATCTCTTCTTGCTCTTCTTTATCACTCATATTCAAAAAAACCAAATTTTCTTTATAAGCTTTATCTTATTTGGTTATATATCTTCAAGAATATACTAAATAAAAGAAAAAATAAGACTCAACAAATCAACAATAATGAATATAACAAAAACAGTTATTTCCATTCTGCCCCCAGTAGTTATAAATCCATAGCTCTTTTTTGAATACGGCCAAAATGGCTGTATTCCCTCCTTAGTAAAACTATCTCCAAACAAATGAATCCCATACCCTAAAAAAAATCCTAAACTCGCAACAGGCCAAACAACAGCAAGAATTAATGAAATTAAAAAAGCCATACTAAAACTATGAATCATTCCCCTATGCTTGACAAAAAACTGTAAAAATCTAAAAATCTTATGCTGTCCAAGAGTAGACGCAGCACAATCAATATCAGGCAAAAATGTAGCTGCAATCACCATTACAACAAAAACAATCTTGCTGTTCACGTGATTAAAAAATAAGATAATAAAAAAAGCTGCAATTGCAAGATGAGTTCTTATTAGCATTTTCTCTTTTTGTTTCAAAGCAATCTTAATATAAAAAACTACTCTTTCTCAAGTTTTCCTATTAATTCATCAAGGTCTACTTCCTTTAAATCAGAAATAATAATCTCCAAATTCTCAAAAAGCTTATTTTTTCTAATCTGTCCTGAAAAAACATACTCTTTTCCAAGCAATTCAGCTCGTTTATTTAAAAATTCCTCTCCCTCTAACTTATCTTCCTGAACTATTTTTTCAATCTGTTCTGAAAATAAAACTGCACGAATACTCTCAGTACCATCATCTATAACAAAATTAAGAATTGCTCTTTTCTTTGGGAGAATCTTCCCGTGCTGCACACACTCTCCGCTCTCACTTGCTTTCTTTCCGCATTCAGGGCAAACATAAAAAAATCTCGGTTCAAAAACCTGCACAATAAAGGCACGAAGATTAGCATTGCTATTAACTGCCAGTTCACAAATAGTTTTTTCTGTAAATACACTCTCTGTCTTTACACCCTCAATAATCTCTGCACTATTCTTTATATCTGAAAATCCAGTTAAATGCACCTCTCCATTTCTTATTCCAGCATTACTTATCTCTACAACACTGCCCTCCTCAATTTTTTTCTTTTCTATAAGTTCTATATGATTTGTGTCCCATAAAACAACCCTAACATTGCTTGTTTCATCAGCTAAAAC
Organism: Candidatus Woesearchaeota archaeon; assembly: GCA_964403535.1. Lineage (GTDB taxonomy): Archaea > Nanobdellota > Nanobdellia > Pacearchaeales > GW2011-AR1 > CAYOFN01. The sequence goes on along the minus strand of CAYOFN010000010.1, from coordinate 10,485 downwards.
AAAACTTCCTATTTTCCCCTGTCTGCCATTTTTATTATACTCAACAACCCGATTCATCTTAATTATCTTTCCAACAACATTCACTCTCTTCATTCCAGGTATAAGTTCAGAAATTTTCATTCTCTGTTTATCAAAATTAATTCCAAGTTCAGCTGCAACTACCTGCGCTGCTCCCTCTTTACTAATTAATCCAGATAATTTTGCTCTCTTTCCTTCAATTCTTCTCTCAATATCATCTACACTTAATCCTGAAGTCCTTGCTAGCAATTCAACAATTTGCTGATAATTCCCTTCTAACATTCTCCTTTTACCTCTATCATACCCAGATAAAAATGCTTATAAAGATTATTATAATCAAAACTAATAATAACCTTTAAAAACTAAAAAATAAGAGTAATACTATGAGCATTGTAGCAGTAAAACTAAGAATCATGCCTGAATCTCTTGAAACAGACTTAGATTCAATAAAAAAACTAATTCCTTCTAAGTTACCTGAAGCAAAAAATACTTCTATAGAAGAACAAGAAATAGCATTTGGGTTAAAAGCATTAGTTGCAACTTTTGCCTGGCCAGAATCTCTCTCTACAGATGAAATTGAAAAAAGAATAAAGTCCATTCAAGGAGTCTCTTCTACTGAAATCCTCGACTATCGTCGAGCATTTGGATAAGACCCAGATTATATGATTACGAATCCAAGTGCGAGCAGAGCATTTGGATAAGACTAACTATCTTTGTTTATACTCTTTTTTGAATCTGCGCTTTTGTTCTCTAAAATTGGACGGGTTTAGCTCTTCCTTTTCCAAGAAATCCAAAGAGAATCACTAATAGACCTAGTACTAATACAATCAACAAAGTTACATCAATCCCAAGGATATCAAAGCCGAATGGGAAAAACATTAAACTCAAAGAGATTAAAACCAGGATTACCCCCATGATAATCATCGACCACTTCCTTCCAGGCATTGCAGTAAGAGGAAAAAGTGGATTAAATTTTCTTGTTTTCTTAAGCCCAAGGATAAAAAAAATCACTCCAAGAACTAATAAAACTAAAATCATCACATTAAATCCTAACACCTCAGAATCCAACCACGAAAATGCTAAGGTTAATGAAATCACAACTAATAATAACCCAAGTAAAACATTTAAAAATTTCATTATTTTCTACCTCCTTTCACCAAAAAACCAATAAACTAAACTTTAAATATGTTACTCTCCTCTAAACAACATGGCACTTACACAAGAACAAGCCGAACAAATAAAAAAACAGCTTCTCTCTCAACTCAAAAATCTGGCACCTGAACAACAAGAACAGGTCAAACAACAAATAAAAGCAATGAATGAAGAGCAATTAGAGCAGTTTCTCATACAAAATAAGATGGTTCAACAAGGAGAAAATCCTAAAGATTCAAAAGCATCTGAAGAAGGAGGATGCATCTTCTGCTCAATTGCAGAAGAAACAACAAAATCATATAAACTCGATGAAAACAAATCAGCTATTGCAATTCTTGACATAAATCCTCTCAGCAAAGGACACTCTTTAATTATACCAAAAAAACACAAAGCAATTGAAAAACTTCCATCCTCAGTCCTTTCTTTAGCTAAAAAAATAGCTAAAAAAATAAAATCAAAACTAAAACCAGAAGAAATTAAAATAGAAACAATGAGCATACAAGGGCATACAATTGTGAATGTAATCCCTTCTTATAAAAATCAAAAATTAGAGAAAAGATCAGCATCTCAAGAAGAACTTCAACAACTTCAAACTCTTCTTGAAAAAAAGAAAAAACCAGAAAGAATCAGGCAAAAAAAGTATACATCAAAACCTCTTTCTTCACTTCCAGACGCTCCAGTAAGAATCCCCTAACTAATCACAAAAAGAACAAAATCAGGCAAACAAAAGCAAATAAAAATGCTGGAGTAAAAGGAATGCCTTCTTTAATCTTAATCTTCCCGCGATAATTTTTCAGTAGTTTTAATTCTTTATTAGAAAGTCCCTGCCAATTTGGTTTAATCTTTCTCTTGCCCACTCTAATCTCCTGGTAAAGCCAGTCTCCTTCACTCAACTCTCCAGCAGGTAATTCTCTTATCATGCAACTCTCCTCTATAGACTTAGCATACACAAGTAAAATAGGAAACAAAAGAATAACTAAAGAAAATAAAATCAAAAGATACTCTCTTAAAATCAAAACAACGCAGAAGAGGAGGATAGACAAAATTAAGCAAAAATAAAAAAGTGTGTTATACTTCTTAAAATAAACTAGAAACTCTTTCTTAAAACCCTTCATATTCCTAAAAACCAAATCAATACTATAAAGCACCCCATAAAAACTTCCTAAAAACAGCATTAGAACAAGAAAATAAAATAAAAGCTGAAGACTTTCAAATATAGAAAACGAAAAAGGAATAATCGCTCCAACTCCCATAAGCAGTTTAGCATCACCTCCTGCAAAAATCCTTGAATAATAAAACAGATTTGCAAATAGAAAAAACACAACAAACCCTCCTAATCCAAAAATAAAAAATCTATAATCTCTGTAAAAAATACTTAAAAGAGCCCGATACGCCAGAGCAACTGCAACTAAAGAAAAATTCCACCAATTAGAAACCTCTCTCTTCCTCAAATCCTGAATCACTGCACCAATAATCCAAGTCAGAGCTAAACCAATTAAAAACAAATCAGCAAAAATCATTTTTCTTTTTTCTGCCTCTCTCCCTTGCCCCCACCATGCCTATAAGGAAACTTCTTTCTATTTTTTCTCTTATCCTTGTTTTTATTTCTTTTCTCAGAACATCCAAACTCATCTCCCATCTTACTCTCCAAGACAAGTCGTCTCCTGACAATTAATCTCACAACTAATATTTAATTCAGGGCATGTTTGTTTATTTGTATTTATCTCTTTTTTCCCGCAGCAAAAATCATATTCACTATTCAGATTACACTCGCTCTCGCATAATCTAATAGCATTCTGCATATCACTTCCAGAATATCCACGAATAGCATCTAGAAATTTCTCCCACCCCATAGTAAAGGCCAGTACAACTGCAATTAAAATCAAGACTCCTAAAACAAGTAAGACAATCATAGAAATCCCCATCTCAAATCCTCTTTTATTTTTCATAAATTATAGAAGAAAAAACAATATTTAAAGTTTTAGAATATCAGTGTCAATACATTTCCCTTTCTTTTGAATATCCCCTTCAATATAAGTTAACTCAAGAGTACTCGGATCAAAGGTAACTCCAGTCTTAGCTGCTTCATCTATTTTTTTTACACATGCAAGCTTAGCAAAATCTTTTGAATCATAAACCTCCTCACTAATATCACAATCAATAGCCGAACATTTTTCTAAACCTAACTGAGTTATAAAAGTTGACAGCTCATAACAAGTTGCCTTAAATTTCTTTCCAATAGTTATCTCAAGAGGTTTACCCCCAACCTTTGCAGGTTCCTGTTTCTTAGTATTCAAATCATATACTGTTGGTTGAAGAGTAATCTCGTTCTCAACCTTAATATCTCTTCTTGAAGTGCAAAAATCATACTTTGAACTAGTACTACACGCCATCGCACATTTATCAGTAATATCCTGAATGTTATTAGGAGGAGAAATCCAAGGGATAATCTTAGTCCAACCAAGAGCAAATCCAATAATTAAAAATACAAGTATTAAAACACCCAATACTATTAGGATAATTGCAGTAGTAGACAAACCCTGACCTCTTTTATTCATTTTATATTTAAAATTGCTATATTTATAAATGTTTTCACTCTATCTCCTCAAGGAGATACAGGATAAATTACCTGGATTTTTATCTTTAGTGGAGTTTTATAAACTCCAACATAATTCAAAATATTTTTAATTACTCCAGGATCTACAAAAATTTCTTGTTTCTCAGACTTATAATCTCCGCTTAAAAACTTATAACCCTCTGCACTTAAAGTTACATTCTGAACAACCTCCTGTCCACTAACTAAATCATCTAATTGCCTTCTTGAAGATAAATAAAATGCAAGCAGTGTAAATACAAAAAGCCCAATAGTAAGCATTACAAGTACAGTAATTGGAATATTTGCTTTTTTCATTTTTTTCCTTAACATTTTAGTAAAACAACCTGATTTTTATTAAAATATAACTTTGCCTCTCTCCCACTTCCACCATTCTCAATTTTAACATGCTCAGTATCATAGATCACACCTAATTCATAAATATAAAAATTACAATTTACTCCACTCTTAGAGAACTCACTTAAAATACCTGTAACTGATTTCTCAACATCATCATACTTCTCATTCTGAATAAGTTTTTTTATTTTCTCACTATCTTTATTTAAAATCCCAAATAACATTTGCTGAACCTCAACTCCAGAATCCCCACTTCCAGCAAGTCTCGAAAGAACACTCCCAACACTGCTTAAACTTTCTGGAACTTTTTCAGTTGTAGATATAACTGAAACTGCAAAAACAAAAACAAAAGTCATTACTAAAATTGCTATTGTTGCAATTATCCAGGTCATTGTCTCTGAAATCTGAGATTTTTTATTCATTTTCTCTAATTTTGTTCTAATTTTCTCACAACCCCCCTTACACTTAACAAAACAAAGTTTCCTGATTTATCTAAAATAAATAATTTTTTTTCAGTACAGTAAGGAATATTCTTTTTTGATCTTTCTGCCCCGCAATAAGCTTCTAAATTAAAATTTCCTCCTAAAACTTTTTTTCCTGCAATCTCAAAATCAGCATAAAACTGCCCATCTTCATATTTTCCAGTTTTATCTTCAAAATTTAAACCACAAGTTTCAAGAAAATTATTTTCACTAACACTCTCAAAATCACTACTTATTTTTCCATCTTCTACAAAGCAATTGATCACCTTATCAACCAAAATACCTGACTCAACACCCCTTATATCAAATGGAACAGAGTAAAAAATAATAACACTTGAAACAATCCCAATTGAAATAATCATAAATATTGCCACCCAATACACAATCAAAATTCTCTCACCTGCTTTTTTATTCATTTTATTTTTAAAATAAGATTTCCTCCACTTATCTGGCTCTCAACCTCAACACGATTAAAAAAACCATAACTATACCCGCTCTTCTCACTCAACTGAACTCTCACCACTCCTTCTCCAATCCGAATAGGATTCGCTGCTTTATTACCCTCTAAAACACCCTCTATATTAAGGATAATCTGAGTTCCAGGATTAGCAGCATCAATCATCAAAGCAATTTGTTTTGCTGTCTGCTCTTCAACCAAAGCTTCAGAACTGCTCTTGGAATAAACAAACAAAAACAAAATTCCGATAAACACAATCGCAAGAATAATAAAAATAAGATTCCCTGTCAATAAATCAACTGCTTTTTTATTCATCTTAAGCAAGAGTAGAAAACTCTTTACAATTTAAATTCTCTAAGGATTTAGCATCATACTGAATAAAAACAGGATACATCTGTTGTATACTCCCTGGTTTCTCTATATAATACGCAACTGTCCCTGTCCCTCCACCGCCTAAAACAAGTCCAATTACCGCCCCGGGAACATTTCCAACTACTCCTCCAATAAATGCAAGAACTCCTCCTGCTCCAAGTGCAGAACCAAGAGTATTCCTCCATCCCTTTTTGCTAATTCCAGTTACTAAAGCATAACCTTTATCATCAGCGAGATTAAAAAAATATTTTTCATCAAAAATATCTACCTTCTCTTCGCTTTGCAAAAGTCTTGCTCTCTCTGAAGTCAAATCACTAAATCCAGTTAAATAATAAAGATAACTCTCATCTTTATTTGGGACTTTTTTATTAGAAAGGTAAAAATAAAATTCCTTATAAGTTAATTTATTTAATTCCTCGTTATTTTTTATACTCTCATCAAAATGAACAACATCACAAACAGCACAGTAATTTTCAGTTGTTAAATCCACTCCTCTTGAATAATCTACATCTCCTTCTCCCATCTTCCACCAGCAATCTCTCATCAAATCAGCAAGAGCCTCAATTATCTCATTTTTATCTTTAACTTTAATCGTAGTTGTATCTTTAGTTGACTCTTTGCACTCATCTTCTCTGGAAATGCAAATATAATTAGTCTTGCAATTTAATTTTACTCCCTCCCCAATAACAGGAAGCTTGCTCCTTAAAATAACAGAATTTCTGCACGCATCATCACTTATTCCTCTCTGCAAATCCAAAGAAAAAAAGAAAATTAAAATCACAGAAAAACTTACAATCAAGATTATGATCGTAACTAACTGCTTGCTTGTTATCTCTCCTCTTTTTTTATCTGCCATTTTAAATCCTAAAAATCCTAAATAACCCATAAATCACTCCAAAAGCAATTAAAGCAAAAGCTATCCAGCTTAAAACTCTTACTAAAACCTCATACTCTGCTTTTTTATTCATATTGATTTTGAAATTTTAATTTTTCCTGCACTGCTCTCAATCAAAACATTTACAGGTTCTTTAATTACTATTTCCTCTACTTCAACTACACTGTTCTTTACCTCATCATCCATAGAAATACACGCTCCTGAACTCTCACACTCTTCAAACTGGGCCTCAGACTGAGTAGTAGTAAACCACCAACTGCTTGCTTCAGCGCAAATACAAAGACATTTAATTCCACTACAGGTATTAGGAACATTACCTTGAAAATAAACTAAAACCCATGTTTTTGGCTCAATTAAAACTCCAGTAAATTTTCCATCTGGAGAGTTTTTAGCACTAATAATTCCTGCTTTAAACCAATTTAAACTAGCTTCTGCATTATCTATTTTACTCTGCTTAGTAAACATACTATACATCATTAACAAAAGAAAGACTAATAACACAATGCAAATAGTAGCAATAACTATCTTCACAGTCACCTCACCTAATAAAAAACCTTTTTTATTCATCTCATGCTTTTTTGCAAATTTCATTATTAACTTTAGTTGCACCATTTAATTCTTTTAAATCAGCATCTCCTAAGTCATTATTTATTTTTATTATTCCATCACTCTCAATTATTCCTACTTCTGTATCTCTCTGCAAAATATCTGCAATCCACCCCCACCCCGCACTATAAGTGTTATACTTGTATATTTTTATGCTCTTAACATAATACTCTGTTAATTTAGATTTAGAAGAATCCTTCTTATCAAAGATATTAATATATCCCTTGTCTAGATAAGCAACTTTATTTTTAAGACACTCCTGATAAAAAGGACTGCTCGCATCAACATCAGGCTCACTTGGCCCTAAATCTCTAAAATACGGAATAATATAATATTTTAAAGAAAGATAAGCTCCTGCCACAACAATAACTAAAACAAAAACAGCAATTACAATCTTAATTATCTGATTTGTTGTAAGTTCTGTCATTTTATCTTTATCTAAACAAATTTTTAATATAACTTCCCATTTCAACTAGTCGTCCTCTTAGTAAAACAGCAAATACAACTATTGCAGCTAAAACAGCAATAGCTATTAACCATGGAATTAAGGTCTCAAAAGCAATGCCTCTTTTTTTCATTTTTCTCTCTTAATTTCTTAATTTCTAAAGAAAGGTTATAGTGTTAATAAATGTTTTCAATACTTATTAAATTAAACCTGCAATCCAGAGAGAGCAACAGCTGCAAGAATAGAAAGAGCAACAATAGCAAAAAGAGCAGTAATAAGATACAATGCTCCTGCAAATCTCATATTTCTTGCAGTATCAAATGTTTTCTTTAATTTATCCTCTCCTGCACTAACAGTAACAAGAGTTCCTGTTAAAATAAAAACAATCTGAACAATATAAATCCCAATAGAAATCTGCAAATAATAAGGAGGAATCATCTTAGTAACATCAAACAATCCTGTAAGAGTGCTCACACTTGCAAGCCCGGCCATATCCAGATCACCAAAGCCTAATTCAAACAAAAGTCTTAATTTGCTCAAAATCATAGTAATCATTGCAGCTAAACCAACAACAATTCCAGAAAGCAGAGGAGCTAAAAAAACCATATTACTCTTCATATCAGAAACAATATCAGCAAGCAAATCACCTAATCTCTGATTTATCTTATGAATATTTTTGATATACTCTGAAATTGCCATTAAACTAGCAGCAGCTACTGCCAATCCTTTTTTTGAGCTTTCAATCAAAATTCTCATGCTAGTAGCAATAAGAACTGAGGGGTAATACACAATCGCACCCCTCTTAGGATTAAAAATTGCATTTTCAAGATTCATTCCCAAAGAACGAATATTCGTATTAACTGTATTAAAAAAACTCTCTGTAACCTGCCCCTTAGTAGACTCTGCAATTTTAGTAAAAGCAAGTTCAGCAGGCATTCCATCCCCAATCCTATTTCCTAATTGAAACAAAGAATTAGTAAATTCTAATTCAAGAGCCTTGCTACTGTCTCTTGCTTCAATAAGTTCTCTTGTTTTCATAGAGTAAGCCAAAGAAAAGAACATAAAAATTGAAAAAGGAATAAACAAACTTAATAACAAAGCAACAGGTCCAAAAGGCCCAACCATCCCTCCATCTACAATCTGAAAATCAAAAAATTTTACATCTTTCAGAAAATTAATCCCAAACTCTCCAAAAGTATAATCTGACTGCAAACCAATTCCTGCTGCTAATCCTGGAATCTGAAATAAAAGAGGAAGCGTCCCAACTATAAAAAGAGGAAGACAAACAAGTAATGCAATTAAATAAGGTTTTCTACTAGTATATTTATGATACAAAGGATTCATCTCAAGTATGCTTTCCTCCCCATATCCTCCTGGCCTCTTTAGCATAATCTCAGTAGTAAGATAAAACACAAAAAAAGGAATTATCAAATTAAATAAAATAAAAACATGATACCATTGAATATACCCCTGCAAAAGAGTAGATGCAAGAGGTAAAAGAGCTAAACCAAGAGTAGGCAAAACAATTCCAAGCATATAAAGATTAGTCAATGGAGATTTTACAGAATGATTGTATTTTAACATCTTATCATAAACCCCATCTAAAATAACTTTCAAAGCTCTCTCTAAAACCTGCACTCTCCTTGACTCACTCGGTTCATATAAACTTGATTCAATTAAATGAAAACTCTCAATAAACTCAATGCTGTAATCTCTCCATGTTTCAAGATAAGATTCTAGACTGTCTTTAATAGTGCTATGCTTACCTACCTCAACATCCCAGAAAATTTTTCTAAAATCAAGAGCAAGAGGAGGATGAAGATGCTCTGATGCAAACCTTACTGCCCTCTCTAAATTAGAAGTATGCTTCATATAAATCACAATATACAAAATAGCTGGAACCATCTGACTGCTTGCTTTTAGTCTCCACCTATTAGCAAGTCTATAAGGCATACTATAAACATAATAAAAAAGGAAAAAAGAAGATAATAACAATAAAAATAAAAATAAAATTGGAAAAGAATTTGTGATTAAAAATACAGCTACACTTATTAAAAGCGCTGTTAAAAAACTAATGAAAAAAGCAGTTAAACCAAGTCCTACTGCCTGAGAAGGAGAAACATCAAGATGAGCTATCTCCAATTGTCTTCCAATCTTAATCTCATCTTTTGGTGAGATTCTTAATTTAATAATATTTCCAAGAGACTGGCACCATTTCTCATATCTTGAAAGAGAAGGCATCATATCACTTTTAAACTGCATAAATTCTCTTGAAAAATCCCTGTCCTGCACAAAATCCCTCTTAAGATTTACCTCTTGCTCAATCTTCCTTCCATACTTCTTCATAATCTCATCAATGTTCATTTTTCCCTCTTTTTTCCTCTCTTTTCTTTCTGCTCTCTTCAAAGAAATCTTAATATAAAAATCTACCTAAATTATTCACAATTTCTTCAGATAACTCTTAGCCCACTTCTGCCATTCAGGAAAAACCCTCTTAGACAGAGGCAAACCAATCTCCTGTCTAACATCATCAGAAATCTGATGAAACATATTATTGCTAAAAGAATTAAACTTAGCTTCTAAAATCTGGGGTTTTTTTGAGATTTCAGCAATATTTACAACTTCTTCTTTTATCTTTGCTCTTAAAAGAATATTATCCCAAACAGCATCCCAATCACCAGCCCACCCCCTGACACTCGAAGCAATTGACTTAATAACCTCAGAATTTCCATTAATCAAATCCTGACTTGCCTCTAAATCATCTTTCTCAACATTATATTTCAGCAAATCAACAAACCCTTTTTCTTCAAGAGGATCTTTAGTCCAGTGCTTTCTAACCTCAGCTAGCTCAACAATTCTCTTAAAAGAATGCATACCATCAGGACTCTTAACAGGATTTGCAACTAAAATACAATCAGTAGCTTTAAAACTAGTAACAGGAACTTCCAAATCATTAACAACTCTATCAAAAACACCATAAGGAGAATCTCCATGAATAGTTCCTGCAACAACATTTGCCAGAGCTCCAATTCTCATCGCCTCATATAATGCTTTTGCCTCCACACTTCTAATCTCTCCAATAATTAAACAACTATCCCCTAATCTCAA
>CAYOFN010000009.1:16854-32111 GCA_964403535.1 Candidatus Woesearchaeota archaeon | reverse complement strand
GGCATTGGCCTTCTCTGAGGTGGAAAAATCCTTCTTGGCATCATTCGAGGTATTCCTGACGGAGGAGATGGAGGAAATCCTGAACTCGGGCGGGTCTGAGGAGATGCTGGTCCTTTTTGGAATTTATTTTTAATTTTAAAAAACCATATTTTAAGCTGGTCTCTAAAAATAATCGCTAATACAACAAGGATGATCAGTAGTATCAAGAGGATAATAATCCAAATCCAACTTCTATTTGGGGAAGATTTTGGAGCGCAACAAACATCACCAAAATCACAAGTGTATGAAAGAGACTCTTCATCGTCTCCACATGAAACTTTACAAGAATAATCTGAGCTATAGGAAGCACACTCTGTTTCATCAGAAGAGTCAAGGCAACTTCCTAAACAACAACTAGAGGTGTCCGAAGATGTAACAGTTGAACCAGTGCATTGTTGTCCTGACTGACAAACAATCCCATTTTTATCTGAACAAGTCTGGTCTACTGGCTCTGTTCTACAGCAAACTTCAAGAGAGGAGGCACAGTGATAGTTACCCAGAGTATCTGAACTAAGACATGAACCTGGAGAGGTGCAGAAATAAGAATAATCTTCACAGTAAGTGACTGTAGGCTCTCCTCCTGCAGAAGTAGGAGGTTTAGGCCATCCTGCATGAAGAATAAATGCTGTATCCCTAATGCTATTCCCCCAGCATCCCTCTGAAGGTTGTATATCAAGAAGCCATTGTTTTGCATTATCTGCTTGTTCTCCACTTACACTCTGTAAAGCAAGAAGAGCTAGAGCAGTATCATAAAGTTTATTATTTTGTGAACGTGCTTGCCAGTATTTTGAACTTTTCTGCAATTCAACAAGTGTTGAGAAATACTCATCATAACCTGTCAGCTTGTACAAGAATGCTGAAGGAAGATATTGTTCATTGTCCTCAGCAAGAGCAATAAGATAAGGCAAAAATTCAGATTTATCATGCCCAGTAACTGAGAGAGCAAGAGCACCCCACAAAGTTCCTTCATAATCGCAGGAAGAACCTTGTTTTAAGCAAAAAGCATTCACTCTTTCTTCTGTTTCTCCTTCTGCTGGCGCTGAATTAGTTGTGCTTGAAACATAGTAAGTAGAGCCTGATTTTTTAGTATAAATAAGTGTTGTAACAAAATCTTTATCACAAGAAATTGTAAAATTAGTTTCATAGCAAGTTGATTTAATTTTTAACCAGTAACTTCCTTCTGAAAGTGAGAGGCAAGAACCTGCTGCTCTGTTAATTTTTTTATCTTCTCCTATCTTAATTGTCCTATCTGTTCCTTCATAGCTAATTTTGCATTCTGTTGCTTCAGTAGAATCAATTTCCAAAAACCAATCAAGCTCACTTGGAACTTTTTTTTGAGTAAGAAGCCAATCTTCAGAATCTTCTGTGTTGTAATTAACATAATTCAAAGCTAAAACTGCGAGTGCAGTTTGTTTTAATTTTCCTTCCCAGGAGTCATCATCCCTCATCTCATCAAGAAGAGCGCTTTTGCAGTCAGCATGAGAAGAGGAGTCATAAGCAAGAGCTAGAAGAGAAAATGCTTGTTCTTCTACAGTTAAATCCTCACATCCTCTGTCAGAAACTTTATTTTTCAAACAAGAGTATGCTTTATCAATCCCTGTCTCGTTTTGAGCAGCGACTAGTGAAATAAGAAGCAAACTAAATATAAGTAGTACAATCACCAATTCTTTTTTAGTCATATCATTTATAGAATGTTTATCTTTATAAACTTTATTAAGCTCTTTAACAATCTACCCTCAGAGTGCAGGATTTGCATTTATTAAAATTAGAGAGCATCGGGGGAGGAGGATTTTCAGAGAGATTTCTTATTTCTTCTGCAAGTTCTAAAACTCTTTCTTTAATCTCTTTATCGAGAATGACTTCTTCTGTTTTTCCTAATAACTCGAGTGTTCCGCTATCAATCTTTGTTTTAAACTTCTCTTCTAGCAAAAGGGCGTAGGCTGCAAGCTGGATTTTATCAGAATCATAACTTTGCTCTCTTGATTTTATTTCATAGGGAGTTATTTTGGAATTTATTTTTATCCTGTCTATCCTTCCTTTTAAACCAAGAGAAGGAGACTCTATTTTTAATTCTGAAATATATTTTGGAGAGAGTTTATCCCAAAGTTCTTTTCCGAAAAAATTCTGGTTTAAAGTTTTTGCGATTACTGGAACTCTCAAACTAATCTCTGGTGAAAGGGTTTGTTTAATTGAATCAGAAAAATTAACAGAGTCTATTTTAAATTTGTCTACCAAATTTGTGTTTAGGTTAAGAGTAGCTTTGGTTATGTTTGAAAGAAGTTTTTCATAGAGCTGCTTAATTGTTTTTTCCTCAAGAGGGATATCAATTGAAGAGACAAGAGCAGATTCATTTTTATTAAAAATTTCAATTACTTTATGTCTTAAAAATCCGAGAATCATTTGCCTAGTTGGTTGTTGTTTTATATGTTTAACCAGTCTAAGATAAACTTTTCTTGGACAGTAGAGGTACTCAGTAATATCAGTCACGCTGATTAGTTTTTTTGACATTTTTGCTTGAGTTTTTATTGAGAAAGCTTTTTTTAACAGTATAATTCACTGGATTTTTTACTGACTTGCATAAAGCGTCTGGAGTGCAGGCTTGTACCGCTTTGTAGTGTTCTTTATCGCAATTTGGGGGAAGAAGAGGTTTTCTTCCTGAAAACCACTTTAACTGAGCATTTACATATCCTTGTTTGAGAGGTTTTGCATTTTTTTTATTCCACTCTTCAATAGTTTTTTTTAGTTCTTCATCAGTTAGTTTTAATGACTTAAAAAAATTAATTAAGACAAAGAGTGCTCTTTTTCTTCCATCTTGTTTTAGTCCTTTTAAAATATTTAGGATGCATGGGGGATAAAGAGAAGGGGAAAGATTCTTTATGATTATCTCTTTATACTTTCCTTCTGAGTAATTCTGTTCTTTTGCTGGTTCTTTTTCCTGAATTTTAGAACGATTCCAGTCAATTGCTTGGAGTAATAACTCATGAGCTTCATTTTCCTCTGCCTTTGGATAAAAATCTTTTACCTGAACTCTTAAAGGATCTGCATCTCGAAGTTTAAAATCTTCAATTGTGGACTTGTCTAAAACTACACTTGCAAGACTTGTTTTTTCATGCAAAGAATAAGGCATTCTAAAAAAATGACGTGAAGAGACAAGAATAACATCTACACCAAGAACTTTAAATATATCAATTGAAGAACGAAAGTTATTAGGGTCTTCTGTAGAATTTATATTGCACTTCGGGCAGTTATAAAAGACCTTTCTTTCTTTGTCAGTCATTTCTATTCTGCAATCTGGACATTTTAAAGGTTTATCTTTAGAATTAACTCTAATTTCTGAAGTTTCTTCTCTTTTACATTTAGGACATCTTAATGTTCTTTTGATTATTTCTTCAGAGATATTCTTGCATTTAAGGCACATCATTCCATTTTCAAGATGAGAAGTAAATTTTATATCTTCTTTTTCCATTTCTTTTTCTAAAACTGGACGCGCAACTTCAGTTAGATAAGAACAAATCATTCTTGGCCATTCTGGAAACATTTCTTTGGTGAGATGTCCATAAATCTCTTTAGGAAATGCATCCCATGGAACAATTATATGAAAACCCTTGCTTCCAGAAAATTTAATTCCAATATTCTTGACTCCATGAAATTCTAATGATTTTATTAGTGCTTGAGCTGCTTTTTTACTGTACTCAATGTACTTGCAGTCTATATCAAGAAGCAAGTCCCATCCCTCGCGAAGTTCATTTAATTCATTTTCAGACATTCCAGTTGAAAGCTGAAGAGGATCTGACCATAACTCCTCTGAACAGTGAAAAGAAACCCACCCTGATTTTGCAAGTTCAATAATGTCTGAGGGGTAATTGAGGATACTTGGTCTTTTGCCAAATGTTTCAAAATATCTTGGGGCAATCTCCCGGTTTTTAGAGAATTCAAACATATTCTTTCTTATATCTGGACGGGAGTAATAAGAAATTGCAATTGCTTTTATTCTTTCTTCTCTTACACCCTCTTTTTCTTCCATACCTCAAAAATAGGGTTTTTGGTTTAAATAATTGAGTATTCTCTACTACAACAATGTTTAAAAGTTTAAAAAAATTTTTAGTAGAATGCTACTTAGATTAGACCATCCAAAGATATTCTCAGATATTATTGGAGTTATCTCTGAATTGGTTTTAGAGGTTAGAATAAAAGTGAATAAAGAGGGAATGAAACTTATTGCTGTTGACCCGGCTAATGTTGCAATGGTTTCATTTAAACTGCCTGTTGCTGCTTTTTCTCAATTAGAGGTAGAAGAAGAAGTTTTAGGAGTAAGTTTAGACAGTTTAAAATCAGTACTAAGAAGAGTTTCTCCTGGAAGTTCACTTGTCATGCAGACTGTGGATAATGTGTTAAGATTACAGATACAGGATAAGACAAAAAGAGAGTTTGAGTTAACTTTAATAGACATAGAACAAGAAGAAAAAACTCTTCCAAATCTTGAGTTTACAAGTGAGATAGAAATGCGTTCTATAGACTTTATAGAGGCTATTGAGGATTGTGTAGTTGTAAGTGATTCTTGTTCTTTTGAGACTCAAGAAGGAAAGATTATTATTTCAGCAAAAGGGAGCTTAAATTCTGCGAGAACAGAATTTTCATCAGATGAGGTTAAGATTAAAGCAAAACAAGATAAGAGCAAGTATTCATTGGAGTATCTTCAGAAGATGATGAAAGGTTCAAAGTTAGTTGATAAAACTAAAATAAACTTTTCTACAGATTATCCTTTAAAATTAGAATTTAAAACTCCTGTAATGGAACTTTCATTTATTCTTGCTCCTAGAGTTGAGACCGAAGATTAAGACTTTAGTAGTTTAATCAGATGATTGGAAGTGTTGAGACAGAGGATTAGCATTTTAGTAAAGTAGTAAGATAAGGAATGCTAATTTGAATAAAGGATTAATAGTGTTCTAGAATACAAAACTTTAAATATGTATACTCATAGTAGAATTCATAGCAAGGTACATAGTAATATGCATAACTATGTTCATAAGTATATTGCTATGTAAAAAGAGAGGAATATTCATATGAATACTCATAGAGTAAAAATTTTGAGCATACTGAGAGAAAGAAAAATACTTACTAGTTCTGAATTAGCTAAGTATCTAAAGATTAGCTGGAATACTGCTGAAAAATACCTTCTTGAATTAGTCATAGAAGATAAAATAGTAAAAATAAAAAAAGAAGGAGTTAATTTATGGGTGTTAAAATGAAGTTTAAGAATAAAAAAGGGCAGTTAGCTATTTTTATTATAATTGCACTAATACTTGTGGTTGTGATAATCTTACTTTTTCTTTTAATAAGCCAACCTGATTTGAGCACTCCTGATACACAAAATCCAAATCTGTATATTGAAAAGTGTGCAAAAGATAGTGTTAAAGAAGCGATAGAAATACTTCTGCCAAGAGGAGGGAGTATAGAACCAACTAATTATAAGCTATACCAAGATGAAAAAAGAACGTATTTATGCTCTACTAATAATTTTTATGAAAGATGCATTCATCAGGAGCCTTTGTTAGCTGAACATATAGAAAAAGAAATTACAGAGTATGCAAAACCAAGAATTGAACAGTGTTTCTTAAGTCTAAAACAAGAGTTGGAGAGTAAAAATTATGCAGTGGAGATGGGTGGAATGGAAGTGCAGACAAGATTACTTCCAAAGAAAGTTGAGATTGAGATTAATAGAGATTTTGTCATAAAAAAGAATGATGTTGAACAGAGATTTAAAAGATTTAGAGGAGAGATAATTAATCCTCTTTATGATCTTGTTGTTGTAGCTCTGGAGATAATTAAACAAGAAGCAAGATTCTGTAATTTTGAGAGAGTAGGATATATGATGTTTTATCCAGATTATGATATACAAAAGTTTTCAGCAAGTGATGGAAGCGATGTCTATACTATTAAAGAAAGAGCTTCTGAAGAAGAGTTTGTCTTTGCTGTAAGAAGTTGCGTAATGCCTGCTGGGCTGGTGGAGTCAAAATGATAGACAAGACCAGATTACTGACTGGAAAAGCAGGAATGAGTTATTTTCAGATAATAATACTTATAACTGCAACTTTTGCTTTTGCTTATTTTGTGTATCATTCTTCTGCTGACTTAGAGAGTGTTAAGAGTTTAGATGAAAGAGAAGATGGAGCAATTGGAAAAATTTTGAAAGGGATTATTGAGTCTATTAAACAACCATTACTTCCGATTGTTTCTGCTGATGATTCATTTTATTGCTGTGAGAGAACAAAGACTGGAGGAAAATGCCTTGATGCTACTGGAGAGCAAAAAGATGCTGTTTGTGATGCTAATTTTAGTATTCTTCCTGGAAAATGTGAAGAATTTTCAGGGCATAGCTGCGAGATTGGGTGTTGTTATAATTCTTTAAGAGGAAGTTGTAGTCCTCGTTCTGCAAGAGCAGATTGTACTTTTCCAGGGATATTTATTCCTGGAGAGAGCTGCAATATTCCTGAGTGTGAGTCAGGTTGC
This sequence comes from Candidatus Woesearchaeota archaeon, assembly GCA_964403535.1. GTDB lineage: Archaea > Nanobdellota > Nanobdellia > Pacearchaeales > GW2011-AR1 > CAYOFN01. Next base: position 25,562 of record CAYOFN010000009.1, on the reverse strand, counting down.
TGTTATCTTGGGGGTGTAAGAAGATTTACTACAGAAAGAGAGTGTGAGTTTTTGACAAATTCCTCAGGATTAGCAAGTACAGAATTTCATGATGAAATTAAAACAGATTTTGAGTGTTTTATTTTAGCTGAAGAACAGGAACAAGGAGCGTGTATTTTTGAGCAAGATTCTGAAAGAAACTGTAGATTTTTAAGTGCAGCTGAGTGTGCGATGTTAAGAGGAGAGTTTCAGAGCTCTAGTGGTGGAAGGCAGGTTCTTTGTACTAATCCTGATTTAGATACAACTTGTACTATGAGTAATGAAACTATGTGTGTAGAAGGAAAAGATGAGGTTTATTTTAAAGATTCTTGTGGAAATCCTGCTAATATTTATGATGCTTCAAAAGCTGGAGACATTAATTACTGGAAATTTAAACTTACTAAATCAGAAGCTTGTAATAGTTCTAGTGGAAATTTAAATTCTCCAGGTTGTGGAAATTGTGATTCTATTTTAGGGGGAATTTGCGGGGCGTATCGTCCTGGAATTGACTCTGTTCAACCAGAGTATGGAAATAATATTTGCAGAGATTTAAATTGCTACAATGCTCCTGCAAATGTAGGAACTCAGGACAGAGTTCATGGTGAGAGTTGGTGTGTTTATGATGGATTAGTTGGAGATGGAAAAGATGTTGTTGGAAGCAGGCACTGGGTTTACTCTTGTGTGTTTGGAGAGATTAGAAAAGAGGGTTGTGCTGATTTTAGAAATGAGATTTGTGTTCAGGCTATTGATGAAAATACAAGTATTTCTACTGCTTCGTGCAGAGTTAATAGATGGCAAATGTGTATAGAGGCTAATAATAATGGAAGTATAGAGACAAAGTGTGGGGGAAATTCTGATTGTCTTGTTAAAAATGTGCAGGTTGGCAAATGGGGATTTAGTTTTTGCGCTCCTCAGTATCCTCCTGGATTTGATTTATTAAATGAAGGTTCAAAAAAATCTTCTGAGAGTGTATGCAATCAGGCAAGTGTTACCTGCAATGTTCTGTGGGTGAAAAAAGATAAAAAAAGCAGTTGGAAGTGTGAGAAAAATTGCGAGTGCCAGACTAGTCTTTTTGCTCAACAAATGAATGATTTGTGCATTGGTCTTGGTGATTGTGGTGGTTATGTTAATTATGAAGGAGAGTATACAAGTGGGGGATATAAAATTGAAAATATTGGGGGATTAGGAGGAACTCCTGAACTAACTGATGGAGATATACAAACTTACAAAGGATATTCAAATCCTGTTGAAGGAAATTTTGCTAATCCTGGAAATTTAAGTGAATTTTTAGAAGCTTTTGGAATTCCTGGAGGAGATAATGGAACAAGTGAAAAAAGTGAGAGTGGAAGTGGAGGAATTGGTTCTCTTGCTGTGATTGGAGCTACTGCAGGTGCTGCAGGAGTTTTATATCTTATTTGGAGTCATGATCCTACAAACAGTTTACTTACAGGTGCAGAAACCTGGGCGTATATAAAAGGAGGAGCAGGAGCAGTAGAATCAAGTGTAGTTACATGTCCATTTTTTAATGCAGCAGGAGGTGCATTTTTAGGAGCAATGATTGGAGGATTACTTGGAGCCTTGCTTGGAGTTGAGGGAGAGCAGGCAACACTTATGACAATTGGAGGTGCAATTGGAGGAGGAATTGGAGCATTGCTTTCAGGAGCAATACTTAGTTGGGGAAGTATTGCAGGAGGAATTATTGGTGCATTAATTGGATGGGCAATTGGAAGCTTGTTTGGATTAGGAGGAAAAGCAAAAACAAGAATAGTACAAATTAAGTATACTTGTCTTCCATGGGAACAACCAACAGGTGGGGGAAGTTGTACATTATGCAATCAAGATTCTGATAAACCTTGTTCTAAATACAGGTGCCAGTCTCTTGGAAAAGCATGTGAGTTTATTAATGAAGGAACAAGTCAGGAAATGTGCATTGCTGCTGAAGATGATGGAAGAGAGCCAGAAATAAGCCCTCTTTATGGAGTTATAAGTGAAGGATATAGTTATGAAAATGTTCAGGATAGAGTCGGATTTGAATTTAAAAATATTAATACTCCTTCTGGATGTGCTCAGGAATTTGAAGAAGTTTTGTTTGGAGTGCATACTCATGAACCAGCTATATGCAAATTTGAGTTTGGGCATAAAGATAATTTCTCTTCTATGAATCTGTATTTTGGGACAAGTCTTCCTGATTATAATCACTCAGTAAGATTTGCTGTTCCAAGTGCAGAATTTTTAGCATATGAATTTAATCTTAGTACAGGACAGTTAGTAGAACAATTATCTAATTTAAGATTATATTTAAGATGCGAGGATAGATACGGACACTCAAATACTGCTGAGTATGTAATAAGAATGTGCATTAAACCTGGACCTGATAAAGCTCCTCCTGTAATAAGAAGCATTTCTCCTCCAAGTGGTTCTTTTGTTGCATTTAATGAAACAGAACAAAATGTAAGAGTAGTATTAAATGAACCTGCTGAGTGCAGGTATGATACTCAGAATATAGATTATGATTTTATGGATAGTGAGATGAATTGCTCGTGGACAGGGGAGAGTAATGATTTTGATTGTGTGTTTAAGATGCAGAATCTAAGTCTTGGAGATAATCGTGTTTTTATTAAATGCAAAGACCAACCCTGGCTTTCTCCTGAAAACCAGAGTCTTAGAAATAAAATGACAACAAGTGTAGAGTATATTTTAAAAAAATCTCTTTCTGAATTAAGCATAGATTATATTTCTCCTTCAGGTGAAATACTCTCAGGAACAAGCTTAACTAGTGTTGAGTTAGAAGTAAAAACCTCTGGAGGAGCTGAGAATGGAAAATCTATCTGTAGATGGGGGCTTTCAAATGCAAGTTATCCTGCATTATTTATGCAGACAAATTCAGACATTCATAGACAATCACTTGTAGACCGGGGAGCTGGAGTTTATAGTGTTTTTGTAAGATGTGAAGATGTGGGAGGAAATATTGCCAAGAGTTCAACAAGTTTTGAAATTAAGATTGATACAACTCCTCCAAGAATAGTCAGAGCTTATTTTGATGGAGGATTAAGAATTATAACTAATGAAAACTCAGAGTGTGCGTACTCAGTTGTAAACTGCAATTTTGAGTGGAATGAAAACACTACTCTTATGTCTGGAAGTGAAAAAGAACACTCTGCTGAGTGGCAGACAGATGCTACTTATTTTATAAGATGCAGAGATGAGTATGGGAGAGTTCCATCTGGATGTTCAATGAGGGTGAGAGCATATGATCTTGTCTAGAGAAAATTTAAATATAGAAGAAGATTAAATTAAAAATGAATAAAAAAGAGAAGAAAAATAAAAAGGGGCAGGTAACTATATTTATTATAATTGCAATTCTTATTGTACTCGTGATTTTTGTATTGTTTTATTCTGATATTAAGATGCTTATCTCTGAACCTGAACCAGTGGACCAGTTAAGAGGTTGTGTTAAAGATGCAGTTGATGAAGTGTTTGAAAATATAAGTTTGCAGGGAGGGACTCTTAATCCAGAGAATTACTTTTTATATCAGGGTGATAAGATAGAGTATCTCTGTTATACTAATGAGTATTATAAAAGCTGTGTTATGCAAAAACCACTAATAACTCAGGGAGTAGAAAAAGAAATTAAAGATTATATTTCTCCGAAAGTAGAGCAGTGTCTTGGAAATTTAAAAATAAGTTTAGAGGGAAAGGGTTATAGAGTTGATTCTAATTTTGAGGGGGTTGATGTTCGGCTTGTTCCAGAAAGAATAACTATAGATACTAAGTCTAATCTGGTTATTACAAAAGAGAGTGTTGTAAGATATAAAAATATTAAAACTGAATTGCCTACTGGATTATACAACTTACTGATGATTAGTTCAAGCATAGCTAATTGGGAGACACGATATGGAGATTCTGACCCCATGGGTTTTATGGGTTTTTATCCTAACCTTAAAGTTGAAAAGAAAAAACAGGGAGAAGGAACAAAGATATACATCCTTACTAATACAATGACAAAAGAGAAGTTTCAGTTTGCATCAAGAAGTTATGTTCAACCTCCAGGATATTTTGGTTAAAATGAAAAAACAAAGAGAGATCAATAGGGAAATTATATTCAGAAGGGGTTTTGTTTTAATTAGTTTTATCTTCTCTTTATTATTAGTTAGTTTTGTTTCTGCTCAGGATGTAAATTATTGCTGTGAAAAAACTGTTTCTGGGGCATGGTGTCAGAATGCTCCTGAAGGAGAGTGTGATTTATCCATAGACAGAAATACTAATTCTTCATACAGAAAAACACCAACTTCTTGTGATGCTACTAGTTTTTGCAAATTAGGTTGCTGTTATGACAGCAGAGAGGGATTATGCATGGAAAATAGTCCTCAAAAAGTTTGTGATATGCAAAATGGAACCTGGGCTGATTCTTCTGAGTGTGATGTTCCTCAGTGCAGATTAGGGTGTTGTGTTTTAGGAGACCAGGCTGCTCTGGTTACTCTTGCAAGATGCAAGAACTTGGCAGGGTTTTATGGTTTAGAGAGTGATTTTAGAACTAATATTCAGAATGAATTAACTTGCATTGGAATTGCACAATCAAAAGATAAAGGAGCATGTGTCTATGAATTAGATTTTCAAAGAACCTGCAAATTTACAAATAGAGAAGATTGTCTTGCTCTTGGAACAGGCAGTAATTCAAATGGAACTATAACTAATTCTACAACTTCATTTTACAAAGATTTTTTATGTTCTGCAGAAGAACTTGCAACAAATTGCGGGCAAACTTCTCAGACTATGTGCGTAGAAGGAAAAGATGAAGTTTATTTTAAAGATTCTTGCGGGAATCCTGCTAATATTTATGATGCTTCAAAATTAAATGATCCTTCTTACTGGAAAAAAGTTGTTGATAAAGCAGAGACTTGTGGTGATGGAAAAGGGAATTTAAATTCTCCTTCTTGTGGAAATTGTGATTATTATCTTGGCAGTTATTGCAGAGCAGCTGAAAGAATTACTGACAGACCTACTTATGGAGATAATATTTGCAGAGATTTAAATTGCTATGATACAAGTGATGGAGAAGACCATAAGCATGGGGAGTCTTGGTGCAGTTACGAAGGTGTGACCGGAGAGGGACTTGATTCTGTTGGAAGCAGGCATTTCAGGCATATCTGCGTTAATGGAGAAGAGCTTGTTGAAGCTTGTGCTGATTTTAGAAATGAGATTTGCATAGAAGATAATATTCCTGCAAGTTTAGGAGGAGAATTTTCTCAAGCTGCGTGCAGACCAAATAGATGGAAAGATTGTATTTTACAAACAACACAAGAAAATTGTGAAAATCAAGATAAAAGAGATTGTTTCTGGGTGTTAGGGTATTCTTTTACAGGAATTGTTGGAGTTGAAGGGGAGAGTAAAACTACTACACCTACTCAACAACCATTTCAAGGAGGAAGTGCAGGAGTTACTGGACAGAGTATTTTTGGATTTGGAGAAGATGATAGTTCAGACTCAAGTAGCGCTCCAGTTAAGGAAGGGATTATTAAGAGTGAAGGGGGATTATGCACTCCTAACTGGCCTGCTGGAATTAATTTTTGGGAATCTGGAGAAGCAACCTCAATATGCTCGCAGGGAAATGCTGAATGCGAGGTTACATATGAAAAAGGATTAATTGGAGAGAGAAAATGCATTGATAATTGCGAATGTTTAGAACAAGAATGGGGTGATGATATGAATAAGATTTGTATTGGATTAAGTGATTGTGGAGGTTATATTAATTATTTAGGAAAATTTACAGATGATGGGTATTCATGGATTTCAGAAGGAGAAGAAAAATCAATTAGCCAGGCAATAGCTGAACAAGCAAAGCCTGCCTAGGATTATTAGAACTTAAAAGTGGTAACAAAACATAAAGTTTAAAAACATAAAAAACAGAGTAAAAATATAGAAAATGACAAGAAATATTGCGAAAGGATTCAGAGGATTAACTTTAGTAGGCTTAGCTCTTGCTGCTGGAGTAGGGAGTGGATGTGATGGAATGAGTAGAGAGGAGGTAATGGCTCTGGATATGCTCGGATTTGGGCTGGCTAATCATCCTGCAGCTAGTGCTCAAGAAGCATGGGCAGGAGGAGTAGTAGCTAATGCTGCTGAATGGGAATTGCAGAAACAAAATGCTCAGGCAGGTTCTTCAACTGTTAATGTAAATGTTCAGGCGCAAGGATATAGAGAACCATCTCCTCAACAAAAACCTTGGTATTCTTATGTTAATGGACAAATGATAACCCTCAACGAACCCTATCATTTTTACAAAACTGGTGAGGGAAATAGTGTAAGAGGTCTTGGTCAGAGATTTTATTTAGATCCTGAGGGCTGGGGGAGGATTTATGATGCGAATCCACAATTAAAAGGATGTGATTTAGATAATTTACCTTCAGGAGTAGTATTAAAAATCCCTCATCTCAAAAGATAAAAAACAAAGAAAAAATAAAAAGGATGAAAAATAAAAGAGGATATAAGAAAGAGGCATTTTGTTTAATTGTAAATATAATTCTATCTATTGTTGCAATTGCATTTTTAATTGGAAGTTTGAATATTGGAGTTGTGAGTGCTGGTGAGAGACCTCCTCCAACTGAAACTCCTGATGCAACTGGAGGAGGTGCTCCTGCTGTAACAGGAGTTGTTAAAACTGTAGATTTTGGTAAAACTGTACCTTGGAATACTCCAAATGGTGAAGTTTTAGCTAATTCTGCAAAATTTGTAGAAGGGAGTAACTGGAATCTTGTTAATCAGGGAGGAGAGGTTGTAGGTACTGCTACAACTGAACAATTAAGTGCAGCTGGATTTTCAAGTGCAAATGCTGGGGCTCAAGGATTAAGTTTCTGGCAGCAAATTCAAGGAGAGACAATTTTAAGTGGAGCATTTTATGGATTAATATGGGGCGGAATGGGAGCGATGGTAGGAAGTTTTTTAGGTGGAAATGGAGCTAAAGCTGGATTTTTTGCAGGATTTGCAGGAAGCATGGCATATACTCTTTCAAAAACAATGTTAGCTAAAGGGGGAACATGGCAGGCATTAGGACAGCAACATGCAGGTCTTGGGCTTGTTCCTCAGAGTTGGGCGCCTTTAATTGGGATTGGTGTAGGTGTAGCTGTCTTTGTTTTACTTTATAAAAAAGAGTCAAAAGAAATTGTAACTTTTAATTGTCTTCCGTGGCAAGCTCCAATTGGTGGAGATGATTGTGAAAAATGCAATACTAATGATAAAAATGAGCCATGTTCTCTTTACCAGTGCAAATCTCTTGGACAGGCATGTGAATTATTAAATCCTGGAACAAAAGAAGAAAAATGCGACTGGGTAAATCCTCATGATGTAACTTCTCCTGGAATAAAGCCATGGGAAGAACCTCTTACTTCAGGATATAGTTATACTGATGTAAGAATCCGTCCTCCTGGAGATGGAAGTGAACCTGGAAGAATGAGAGTTATAAAACAAGGAGGAGAGTGTGTAAAAGCATGGGCACCTCTTGAGTTTGGAATAGAGACAACAGAACCTGCACAGTGCAAGATAGATTATAATCATACTAATTCATTTGAGAATATGACTTATTATTTTGGAGAGAGTCCTTTTTATCTTTATAATCATACTCAGAGAATGAATCTTCCAAGTCCAAGTGCAATTGAAGCAGCTGCTCCTGAAATTAAAAATGATGGAATTTATTCTCTTTATGTAAGATGCAAAGATTATAATGGCAATGAGAATGTTGATGAGTTTGTGATTAGAATGTGTGTTGATAAAGGACCTGATACAACTCCTCCAAAAATAGAGTCAACAAGTATTGTAAGTGGAATGCCTGTACAATTTGGAATTGATAATCTATCTCTTGAAGTATATGTAAATGAACCTGCTGAATGCAAATGGAGCAGAGAAGATAAAGCATATGCTCAAATGGAAAATCAGATGTCATGCTCTACTCAGGTATGGGAGATGAACAGCAATCTATTGTATACTTGCAGAACTAGACTTACTGCAATTAAAGATAGAGAAGAAAATAATTTTTACTTTAGGTGTAAAGACCAACCTTTTGCAGAGGAGAGTTCAAGAAATGTAAATCAACAGAGCTTTAGATTTGTGCTAAAGGGAACAGAATCTCTTAATATAATGAAAGTAAGACCAAATGAAACAGTCTATGGTTCAACAACAACAATTCCTGTTGAGATTTATGTAGAAACTGCAAATGGATATAATAATGGAGATGCGCTTTGTTATTATTCTAGAACTGGTGTTGAGAGTGATTATGTAAAATTCTTTGAGTCAGAGAGCAATCAGCACAGACAGAGACAGGATTTAACAGAAGGAGATTATAAGTATTATATTAAGTGCGTAGATTTAGGAGGAAATACAGAGTATAATTCAACAGAGTTTAGTGTAAGAATTGATGACGAAGCTCCAGTTATTGCCAGAGCATATAATGAAAACGGGCAGTTGAAGATAATTACAAATGAAAAATCTGACTGCAGGTACAGCACTCAGAACTGTAATTTTAATTTTGAAGATGGAATTAGTATGGCTTTTTCAAATCAAACAGAACATAGTGCAGAGTGGAAACCTTCTCAGAATTATTATATAAGATGTTCAGATACTTATGGTAGCATGCCTAACCCTAATACTTGTTCAATGATTATACGTCCGTATGATAAAATAAGTGAAGAAGTAATTGA
>CAYOFN010000009.1:6017-16754 GCA_964403535.1 Candidatus Woesearchaeota archaeon | reverse complement strand
ATCTGCGAGGGTTTGAATATGAAAACATTTATAATTCTGTTTTTCTATTTGTTTAGATGAAAAAAAGAGGGCAGCAGTTATTTGGAATGTCTTTTTCAGTTATATTTGGAATAATCCTGACAGTAGTTCTTATTGGATTAGCAAGTTATATGATTGTAAAATTTTTAGAGTATAGAACTTGTGCAGACATAGGATTATTTGTGCAAGATGTTGATGATGAAGTTAAAGAAGCCTGGAACTCTCAGCAAAAAACAGGAGTTTTTACTTCTACACTTCCTTCAAAAATAGAGTATGTTTGTTTTGCTAATTTATCAGCTCCGATGGTTGGAGCAAATACTGAAGAAGGGAAAATTTTTAGAGAAATAGAAAGATACGAAGTTTACAAAGCAAGCATGTTTTTGTATCCTCCTGAAAAAGCATGCAATATTGAGTATAAAAAAATTGAACATATAATATTTGAAAAAAATCCAACTTGCTTTCCAGTAGTTAATGGAAAAGTTCAGATTAAAATTCAGAAAGGATTTAATGATGCTCTTGTTAAAATTGGTTAATTAAAAATGCAAAGAAGATTTATGCAAACTTCAACTGGAAAAGATTTGTTAATTTTAAACTGCTGTAGGCTCGAGGGGTTATCTTTCCTTTAATAAAATGAGGAATAAAAAAGCTTTTGATTTGCCTTTCAGCTGGCTGTTCGCTATAATTGCCGGAAGCGTGATTTTAATTCTTGCAATTTATGGTGTCTCTAAACTAATTGGAAGTATGAAGTATGAACAGTATACTGAGGGTGCTAAAAAACTAAGTATTTTGTTAAATCCTATGGAAGCTGGACTTGCTTCTGGAAAATCTGCTTCAATTAAGTTCAGAACAGAGACAAGAACTTTTTATGATTGTTCTATAACTGGGAAAAATATTTTTGGAAGAAATTTAATAAGATTTTCTGAAAAATCAGGTATTGGGGAGAAGTGGGCTGAGCCTGGAGGAGATATTGCTGTTTATAATATGTATATTTTTGCAAATAAAACTGAAGAAGGAAAAGATTTATGGTTGTTTTCCAAGCCTTTTTTTATGGGATTTAAAGTTGCTGACTTGATTTTTATTTCCTCAAGAACATATTGCTTTAAGGACACTCCTAATCCTATAAAAGAAGAGGTTGAAATGCTTGGAATTAAAAATATTAAATTAGAAAATTGCTCTGAGGAAGATGTGGAAGTTTGTTTTGGAAAAAGTGGATGTGAAATCTCTGTGTCTGGAAATTCAGAGTATAGTTCTGGAAGAGTTGTTAAGAATGGAAAGAGTATGTATTACTCTGGTTCTTTAATTTTCGGGGCGATTTTCTCTACACCTGAGAGTTATGAATGCAATGTCAAGAGATTAATGATTAAAACAGTGCAGTTAAGCCATATTTACAAAGATAAAATTGGGTTTGTAGAAAAAAGAGGGTGTAATTCAAATATAGAACCTGATTTGAATCTTATGATAAATCTTGGAAATTCATTTTCAGGTTCAGAGCAGTTGGCAGAAGCAGAACAAATATCTAAAAGCATGAATGGAAAAAATAACAATAATGTTTATTGTAAAATATATGAGGTGCAAGAATGATTCATTGTTCCTTAAAATCTGAAACTCTCAATAAACAAAAAATAAAGAAAAATTTGTTAATTTGGAACTTTAAATTCAATTGGATTTATGACTTATCAGTTAAAGTAAATCTTGGGGGCTGCATTCCTTTCATATTTGAAAGAAGAAGGATGTTGCAAGAAGAATGATGAAAAAAGCACAGATGAAGATTCAACAAATGAGTTTTATGCTACTTGCAGTAGTGCTCTTCTTTGTGATAGTGGGGTTATTTTATCTTTCAATAAGAGTTCAAGGAGTAAAAGAAAGTGCTGAAGATTTACAGAAACAAGCAGCAGTAAGTATTGCTGGTGAACTGGCAAACTCTCCTGAGTTTACTTGTGGAAAGCCTTTTTTATGTGTAGATGCTGATAAGCTAATAGTAATGCTAAATCGCCCAGAGTATGCAGGATTTTGGCCTGTTGATAGTATTAAAGTTGTGGGAGTGTTTCCTTTAAAAAATATGACTGAGTGCAATAAGAATAATTATCCTGAGTGTGATGTTTTTAGTGTTGTTGATACTGGAAAGAGCAATATTGTTTATTTTTCAACATTTGTCTCAGTATGCAGAAAAGACGAGAAAAATGGATTTGCGTATGATAAGTGTGAATTAGGAAGATTAATGATTGGGAGTGCTAAAAATGAATAACAAAAAAGCTCAGAATGAAATAGTTGGATTTGTTTTAATTGTTGTGCTAGTGGTGGTTATAGGAGTTATTTTTCTAGGAATTTCTCTAAGAAAAGCTCACCCAGTTTCTGTAAAAGATGCTGAACTCAGCAGTTTTTTAGAGTCAGGAATGAGGTACACAAGTGAGTGTGCTGTAAGTTATGAGCCGGATTATGATAATATGCAGGATTTAATTAAGAGTTGTTATAATAATAGAAACTGCAGGAATAATTTAAGTGCGTGTGATGTATTGAATCTTACTTATACTGAGATGTTAAAAGCCTCTTTTCCAGTTGGAGAAGATAGACCAGTAAAAGCACATATTCTTAATATTTCTTTTAAAAGCATGGGGAATAATACCCCTCCAGAAGAGATTCTTTTAATTAAAAGTGGAGAGTATGGAAACTGCTCTATTGAGAGAGGTGCAGAGTCTGTTCAGGCAGGGTTTAATGGGAATATATACGCCCGAATGAGTTTATGCTATACTTAGATGTTTATTGTTATTTTAAGCTGATCTATTGCAAGTACTGGTTTTAGTCTCTCTCTGCCCCCTTTATTAGCAGTTACAAGTTCTATAAACCCAAATTTGTTAAGAAGCCTTATATCATGCCTTACTGCTTTAAAGTCTCTTCCAAGTATTTTAGCGAGTTCATAAATTGAATTTGGCTGTTTTGTCTTAATTACGTATAATAGCCTTGCTTTTTCATTACTAAGAAGAGTTCTTAGTGTTGAGAGAGTTGAAAAGTCAAATTCTTTTTTCTCGCCTTTGAACCTATGAAAGATTGCAGAAAATCCACCTGTCCTTTCAGCGAGGGTGATATTACGTGTACGGATTATTTTTGATTTAGCCATATAATGTATACTCTGAGATAGTATATAAATATTTCCATATATGCAGGATATATACTTTATTAGTAGGGGTATTAAAATACAATATATGTTCTTTTTTATACCCTATAGCTAAACTGATTAAATGCAGTAATTTGAAAATCTAATGAAAAGGATGTATCTATAAACAAGTAACACCAAAAGGTTTATAAATGAAAGAGAAAGTTTATGCGTAGTTTCATTTCTAGTGGAGAGTTATATTCGAAAGCTTTTTAAAGGAAAAAACGTATAGTGTGGTATAGAAAAGCTGGCCAGTGAACAGTATTCTAAAATAGGGTACAGAAACAAGTGTCTAGATATAGCAATTCCCTATTATGCTATATTACGGGCAAGCTTATATTATTGAAAGGAGGTTAAAAAATGAAATTTAATTTTAAAAGAGTAACCGCAGTGATTGCGAGTTTAGCTATGCTTGGAAGCACTCTAGGATTGGCTGCTGCTGCTAATTATCCAGAACCTTTTGTTACAGGAGGAACTGCTAATGGTGCAGTGGTTATTGGTGCTAGTGCTGCTTCAAGTGACTGGGCTGCTGCTGTTGACTTAGGTCAACAATTAGACAACCTAGTTACAAGTTCAAGTTCTGGAGGAACATCTACTACAGTTGATGGTGAGAGTGTTGCACTATTTACAGGTTCTACAAATATCAATTTTAATGATACTTTGAATACTGTAAAAAGTGTTTTAACAGATTCTGACCTTCCAACAATATTAGCAGATGGATCTTTTTCAGGAAATGCAGATGCTTCTATAACTCAGACAATAACAATGGGATCTACTCCTAGATATTCTTATGAGAGACAACCTACAGATAGTGATGACCCTCAAAGAGTAATTAAAATGGGCACAACTGACGCTACTAAGACTTATTCAATGAAAGTTGTATTTGATAAGACTCTTAATATGAGTCATCCTGATAGCCAAGGTGAGACCATGACATTATTCGGGCAGAAACTAACTGTTGGTGCTGGAACATCTACAACTGACTTAGTCTTATTTAAGTCTTCAGAGACTTTAAGTTTGTCTGTTGGCGGAAGTAATCCAAGTCCTTCAACAGAAGTAACAATTGATGGAAAGACCTTTACAGTTGAACTAACTGGTGCTTCAGATACATCTGCAACTATAAGAGTTACAGATAGTTCAGGAGCAAGTGATGAAAAAGAAATCAATGAAGCTAGTTCAAAGAAGATCCAAGGACTAGAAGTTGGTGTTAGTATTGCTGATGAATCAACTGCAACAAGTTCACTAAGTGCAAAGATAACTGTTGGTACAGAAAAACTGACATTTAAACATAATAACAAAGTAAAAGTGGGGACAAGTGCAACTAGTATTGATGGTACTAAAATTGCATTAACTACAAATCCTCAAGCTCTTACTCAAATAGTTATTAATGTTTCAGCTGACGACAGTAGTTCTGATGCGATAATTGCAGGAGGTTCATTTGTGGACCCTGTATTTGGAACATTTAAACTAGACTTTGCAGAAGATGCTACAACAAGAGAAACTTTATCTGTTCAATCATCAAGTGATACTAAAATATCACTTAGTATGACTGACCATAATAATAATGCTTTAGATTCATTAATATGGTACTATAACAGATCTGCTAGTGCAAGACTTGCAGATGCAGAAGGAGACAGAATCAGAATCAAGGAAATGGCTTTGACTAATGTTTCTGAGTATCTTGTAGTAGGAAATGAAGATGAAGGATATCTTCTTGAAGTTGTAACTGTTGATAATTCTACTAATGGATATGCTTCAGATGAAGTAACATTTAAAGATGTATTTAGTGGAACTACAAAAAGCGCAACTTTAACTGGAAATGGAACTGGTGAAGTAACTATTGGTGGAAAAGTATATGGTGTTACATATGCTGCAAATCCATCAGCTGACTCATCAACTTACACAGTAAGATTGAATGATAATGCTGGTAGTACTACTACACAAATGATTGCATTCCCAACTATTGAAACTAGCAAGGGTGCTAAAGTGATGTTCTATGAACCAATCACTAGTCTTAATTTGTCTAATTGGGATGGATTAGGACAAGCACACAACCTTACTGGACTTTTAATTCCAGATGGAAGTGGTTATACAACTACTACCTTTGCACATGGTGTTGGTGCTGCTGCTCCAACTAATCATACATGGGTAATTGGTGGAACAGTAATTGGTATAAATGCAACAAAAGCTGCATCAAAAACAATTGCAAGCGGAAAACTTAACTTTGTAGTTAATGGTACGGGCAAATCAGTAGTAAGCATCTACCTTAAAGATGTTGCTGGAGCAATTATCAAAAGACCTGCTTTAGTTGTCTTTGAAGAAGAAGATGATTCGAATGCATATCAAGCATTAATCCTTAAAATGGATAATGATGATAAAATTGGTGTAAGTGGAGTTGAATTTACTTGGAGTAATCAGACTTTATCCAATGCATTCTTACAGCTTGAAACTGATGATGATGTCTATTCTTTAATGGACTACTGGGGTACAACAGTTAGTGTTGATGAATCTGAAACTGACAAGTATGTTGCAACTATCGCCTACCCTGACGAGCAGGTTAATGCATTAGTGTATTTATCTAGTGCATCTGCAGTTGTCACACCTGGAACTCCTGGAGGAGCAGGTGGAAAGATTCTTGTTGTAAAAGATACTGAAGTTGATTCAGTAAAAGACAGGAATTTAGTGGTTGTAGGAGGAAGTTGTATTAACCAAGTTGCTGCTGAGATATTAACTGGAAGCAAAGCTGCTTTATGTGGCGCTGATTTCAGTGCTCAGACAAATGTTGGTGCTGGACAATATATCATAAAAGTTGCCGCATCTCCATATAATGCTGAGAAAATCGCTATGCTTGTAGCTGGTTATGAAGCTGCTGACACTGTCAACGCGGTTAACAAGGTTAAGACAGATAAACCTTCAACAGAAGTTGGAGAGAGTATCTATCCACAAGCAACTGCTTAAAAAGGTTTTTTTATTTTTTTCTTTTTCTTTTTTTTTAATTAAGTGAGAGAAGTATGCAAAATTTCTTTAGAGTTTAGGAAGGATTATCTACTTTTTTAGATTAAATAATTTAAGAAAATTATTTAAAGAGAATTTTCATAATTTTTTAATGAGGAACATACTCTCAAAGACAGATGAAGAGAGAAAAAGCAAGAGAAATAAAGCAATCTTAGGTATCCTTCTCTTGGTGATTATGCTCTTTAGTGTTTTAGGTTATGCGTTTTATAGTGTAGACAGTGAAGAAGTTTCTGCAGGTGAAGTTAATTACAGAGGAGTGGATTTTGTGCAGGATGGAAATGGATACTGGGTATTTCAGATTGATAAATATTCTTTTAGCACTAAGTACAATCCTCTAGATACAGAAAACATTTCAGTGCCTGCTCTTGCATTGCAAGATTATGTTAATTCTCCTCTGTATTTTTCAGGAGGAAGTTTTGGCATAAGGGAGATTGGAGCAAATCTTGCTGAGTTTACTGAAAGAATGCAGGAAGCTTGCATTGATGAGTGTGAGGGAAATCTTCCTATTAAAAATTGCTCAAAAGACAGGGTGATTGTTTTTGTTGAAGAAAATCTTACTTATGTTGAAAAACAAGGCAACTGCACATTTATTTTTTCTCCTAAAAAAGAAGAATTAAGAGCAAGTGATGCTGTTTTATTTAAACTTTTAGGCATACAGTAAAGAGAATAAGTAAAGATTTAAAAATCATAATTCTGTTTAATGAAGATGAAAAGAAAAGTGAAAAAAAAGACAGAAGAACAAGATATAGCAAAAATTCAGAATACTCAGTTAATTGCAATTTTTATTGTTATTGCAATAGTTTTTGCTTGTGTTTTTGGAACATGGTATCTTCTTCAGTCACAAGGTAAATTTGAGTATGCAGGGTTTGCATTTGTGAGAGAAAAACAAGGAGAGTTAGTTTATTATACTACTCCTCTAAATTCTGCACTTCCAGATGGAAGAGTGCTTCATCATAATCTTATTTTAAGAAATGACCCTCGAAAGCTTTCAGATATAGAGATTAATGGAGATATTCAGATAAGGGTGGATAATCTCACTTATATTTCAGTTAATCCTAATATTGAAGGATGCGAAGATAATAACATTGCTTTAGTTAATCTCGGGGTTTTTTTAAAGGCAATTGGAGCTGAGGCAAAATCTTCATCAAATAATTTAGAATTTGCAAAAGAAAACAATATCGCCTATGCAACTTGTGAGAATAAAATAAGCAATACTGTTGTAATTTTAGAAAAATCAGATGAAACAAAAATTGAAAGAATTGGGGAGACTTGCTATAAGATTAAATTTAAAGATTGTGAAGTTTTAGAGGCTACTGAAAAGTTTATTATGGGAGTATTAGCTCACTCAACAGGGAATTTAATTTAATATTAATCAGAGGATTTTAGTTTATGGAAATAAATCAATTAATCTGGGCAATTATTCTAAGTGTCTTGCCTGTAAGTGAGTTAAGAGGGGGAATTCCTCTTGCTATAAATTATGCACTGGGAAATAATCTTCCTATTCTCCCGATTGTCACTCTTATTATTTTGCTTAACTGTGCTGTTGTTTTTTTTATTTTCTTTTTTTTAGATAGATTTCATCAGAGTCTTATGAAAGTAAAAGTGTATAATAAGTTTTATAGTGCATATCTTAAAAGATTAAGAAAGAAAATTGATAAATTTGAAACAAAGTATGCTTCTTATGGTTTTCTTGCACTGACTCTTTTTGTTGCTATTCCTTTTCCTACAACTGGTGCGTGGTCTGGAACTTTGATTTCCTGGATTTTAGGATTAGAAAGAAAAAAGAGTATTTTAGCAATAATTGCTGGTGTAATAATTGCAGGGATTATTGTCAGTCTGGCAAGTCTTGGGATAATTAAATTATTTTTTTGATTGTCTAAGCAATTGTTTGATGTCTGTATAAGCAGGAATATTTTTTATTTTAAATAAATAAACTGTTAAAAACCAGATGCAAACTACAAAGAGAATACTAAGAGTATACCAAAATATTTTATGAACCATTTCAAAATAAACAATGTTCTTAATCAGCATTAGAGAGAGAATGAGAATTCTCAGGATGTTTATTATTAAAAATACAGAGAATGAGAAAAGAATAGAAAGAATTCTTTTTTTTAGTTTCATGTCTGTTGTCAGATTAAGAGCCAGAAGAAGAAAGTAGGCAGAACCTGCTACACATGCAGAAATTATTTTTATTGAGAGAGAGTTTACTAAAATTAAGTCTCCTAAAAGTAAAGGATTATAAAACAAATTTAAAATAAAAAAAACAGGATATATAGTTAAAGGAAGAAAAATTTTATAAAAAGCTGACATAAAAAGTGCAGATAAGAAAAGAAGAGAGTATCTTACAATAATATTTAATGCTATTTTTTTTTCTTTTTTCATGCAAGGAAGAATAAGACGGATTATATAAATATTTCAATTAATGGAAGATTAAAGAAGGTTTTGATAAGAGGGAGTTATAATTTTTTTAAGTTAATAATTTATTAAATACTCTTATAAGTGATTGAAGTTAGTAAGAAAAGTTATCACTGCTGCAATTGTTTGAATTATCGAAGAGGGATTAAGATAATCTATCAGTTCTTTCTCTGTTGGATTTATAAAATCTTTTAAAGAAAGTTATTTAAAGATAAATCTTCTCTAGGATTAATGGAAAAAAAGTGGTGGAGTTTACTTGTAATTGGAGTAGTTTTCAATATTGTGCTTTTTCTTTTTGATAAGCCTCTTATTCAGTTTGCTTCATTTTTCAGAGTGTATCTTTTAGATTATTTTTTTATAAGCATTGCTTTTGCAAGCAATGTATTTGTTATTTTTTTCTTTTTGACAAGCTTGTTTTTATGGAAAGAGCATAAAAGAAGGTGGATTCTTCCATTGTGGCTTACATCTCTCTCTGCTGTTCTTATTAGTTTTGTAATTAAGAACATTGTAAGAAGAATAAGGCCATTTGAGGGAGGAATGATAACTGTTTTAGGACTTGGACAGTATTTTTTAAAGGGTGGTTTTAGTTTTTCTTTTCCTAGTCTTCAAGCAGTATTAGTTTTTTCAGCACTGCCAATTCTTGATAAAGAATTCCCAAAATTCAAGTATGTTTGGCTTGGTTTTGCAATACTTGTAGCTCTGTCTAGAGTTTATTTTGGATTAAACTATTTTTCAGATGTTCTAGCAGGGGCAATACTCGGACTACTGATTGGATATGTTTTTATAAAAATTGAAGATAAGTATCAGATTGGAAGAAGAGTTTGCAGGAAGTTAAAGTTAGGAAAATAAAAAACGCAGAGAAGAGTTTGTTAAGTGGAAAACTTGAAGATTGCGCGATTGATTAGTTAGTTCATCTTACAAAAGAGGATTCTAATTAGAAGCATAAAAAAAATAAAAAATAAAAGAAAAAGTTCGTGAGTTTTATTAGGCAGTTCTTCTTGAAAGTCTTGAGATTGCAACAATTATTGCAATTATCAAGATTACATTCGCCAAGATAATCACATAAATAAACCAGTTATCTTTTAGGTGTTGTAAAACAGCTCCGCTAGAAATCCCTTCTTCTATTGTAAGCTCGACTTGCTGTTCTGTAACTTCTCCTTCATAGGTAGCAATTATCTTGAAGCTCTCATCTCCAAGTGCATTAGCATCTACATTAAGATAGATGTTAACTTCCTCTTGCTCATTAGGGTCAAGAGTAATTGTTCTAGGGTCTATCTCAACAAGGCTTGACCATGCACTGTTTCCAGCTATAGAGATTACATAAGTTGTTCTGACGTTTCCTGTATTTTTTACAGTTGCGTCAACAATAACTTGGTTTCCAGCTACAGCTTTTGGAGTGTCTGGGTTAAGTTCTGCTGTTATTAAAGCGTCTCTTGTTTCTGAAGAGAGACAGCTTCCTTGTACATTCAAAGAGTACTTTTCTGTGTCTGACTCTTTTCTGTAGTCATCTGAGCTCTTCTTGTAGTCATAGAAAGTTGTTAATTCCATTAAATATGCTTTTTCTTCTGCATCTTTTGGAATTGGTACATAAAAAGTCACTGTGTAAGAGTCTCCTTTATCTAAGGAAAAACCAATTGATTCTTGATTTATTCCTAGCTCAGTGTTCCTAAGCAAAACTTTAACTTTGTCTTCGTCTTTATTACCTATGTTAACGACTTTAACTTTGAATTCTGCATCTTGCCCGCAAGGGTTTGTAGAAGCATACTCAATGTTTTCAATCATTACTTCATTTGATTCTTTGTTTATTTTTACTGTTTTCTGGTATGATGTCTGAATGATATTATCTGAACACTGAGTTTCTTCTTCTCCGTCTTCATAAGCTTTGATATAAAGCTCATAACTTCCTTCTTCTACATCTGAAGGAATAACAAAGGTAAAAGTAACTGTGTCAGAGTCATCTTCAGCAATGTTTATGTCTTCTTCTGGTTCATCATCTTCTACTAATTCAATAAAGTCACCGTTACTAGGGTCATAAAGCCCTAATTTGACAATAACATCAAGGTCATTGTCAGGGTTATTATTTCCAACTTTAACTTCTATTGAAATCTCGTCCAGAGGCTTCCATTCCCAGTCATCTT